>NZ_JBHWEN010000032.1:28677-80758 GCF_042734215.1 Kitasatospora sp. NPDC059673
CGACGGCCTGCAGTCGCTCTCGCCAGGGCGGCCCGGCCGAACCGCAGCGCCGCCCCGTCGCCCCGGCATCGCAGCTTGAACTCGGCGCCCCGGCATCGGACGTCGCCAACGGCTGCGGAGCCCGCCGGATGACCGCCACCGTCGCTGCGGCGTACGCCCGGCAGCCCGAACTTCGCTGTGCGCAGCGCGACTTCGGAACCGCCGCGACGGCCTGCAGTCGCTCTCGCCAGGGCGGCCCGGCCGAACCGCAGCGCCGCCCCGTCGCCCCGGCATCGCAGCTTGAACTCGGCGCCCCGGCACCGGACTTCGCCAACGGCTGCGGAGCCCGCCGGATGACCGCCACCGCCGCTGCGGCGTACGCCCGGCAGCTCAAACGCGGCCGCGCGCAGCGCGACTTCGGCACCCCGGCACCCGACCCCGCCGACCCCGCTGACGCCCTCGGAGCCCGCCGCGTGACCGTGACCGCCGTCGCCGCCACCCCGCCGCACGCCCCGTCGGCGGAACTCGGCTGCGCGCAGCGCGACTTCGGCGCTGCCGCCCTGACCTTGGAGCTCGCCGCATGACCCCGCCCGACACCGCCATCGCTGCCCCGGCCCGGGCCTACACCCGGCGGATCTCGCAGATCGAGCGCGGCTATCTGAACGCCAACGCCACCGGCACCCCGCAGCTGATCCAGATGGTGATCGAGGGCGAGGGCCGCATCGACCCGGGGCAACTCGCCGACGCGGTGCGGGAGTCCACCGCCGCCAACCCCGGCCTCGCGGTTCGCCGCAAGGGCCCGAACTGGCGGGCCGCGGACGCCCTCCCGCCGATCACCGAGTTGCCCGCCGATGCGGGGTTCGACCACCCGTTCTTCCATCGCGACCTGGACGTGGTGGCCGGGCCGGTGTGCGAACTGGGCCTCGCCAACGGGCCGGTGACCACCCGGCTGGTGGTGCGCGCCAGCCACATCGTCACCGACGGTCGCGGCCTGCGGTACTGGATCGAGGACCTGTTCCGCGCGCTGCGCGGCGAGCCCCTGGTCGGCGCGGACTCCACCGTCGACGACACGCACTTCCGCACCGCCGCCGCCCCCGTCCCGGCCGCCCCCGTCCCGGCCCGGGTGGAGGGAGGCCCCGCGATCCTCGGACAGGGGCCCGCCGACGGGACAGCCCTCTGGCTGCGCCGCTCGGTCGCGGCAACGCCGTCCGCCGCCACTGCCCGGATTGGCGCCGCGGTGTCGCGCCTGCTGGCCGCCGGCTCCGGCCGCCTGATCATCCCGGTGGACCTTCGCCGGCACGACCGCGAGGTGCGCTCCACCGCCAACCTGACCTCCCAGCTGGTGCTCGATCTGCACCGCGAGGACCGCTGGAACCGGCTGCACAGCCAGCTGCTCGCCGCCATGCTCCGCAAACGCGAAGTCGCCGCCCTGGAACGGGACTTCCTGCGCAACAACCCGTTCGCGAACTCGCTGCGGGAGGCCCAGGAGCTGGACGGTACGCGCTTCCCGTGCACCGCGATCCTCACCGACCACGGGCGGATCGACACCGAGCTGTACCGCACCGCGCAGTTCCGGCCCACCGAGTACTTCACGCTGCCGATGCTCGTCCCGTACGCCGAGATGTTCCTGAGCACCTGCCAGCTCGACGGCCGTACCGAACTCACGCTGTCCTGCCGCAACCGGCCCGACGCCCGCCCGGCCGCCGAGGCCGTCCTCGACGAGGTCGAACGCGCCCTGCTCGCCGCCGACTGACCCGTTCACCCCTCCTCCCCGCCGATGAAGGACCTGCGAAGATGCCCACCAAGCAGCCCCCCCGCACCACGGTGAACGCGGTCAAGGGCAAGGCCCGCCGCAAGCCGGGCCCGGAGCGCAAGCCCGCCGCCACCTCCGAGAAGCCCACCGCAACCGCCCAGCCCACAGAGCCCGCGCAGCCCACCGAGACCGCACCGCCGGCCGAGGAGACCGCCGCGGTCGCCGTGGCCGAGCCCGAGACGCCGGCCACCCCCGAGCAGGACAAGAAGGCCGATGCCCCGCCGGCCCAGGAGGGCCCGTCCAAGGCCGCGCTGATCACCATGGCGGCCGCCATCGCCGGCGGGTTCATCGCGCTGCTGGACACCACCATCGTCAACGTCTCCATGCAGGAGACCACCGCCCGCTTCGGTGGCATCAACCAGGTGCAGTGGGTGGTGACGGCCTACCTGCTGGCGCTGGCGGCGACCATGCCCGCCACCGGCTGGCTGGCCACCCGGTTCGGCACCAAGCGGGTGTTCGCCGCGGCCACGGCACTGTTCGCGCTGGGTTCGCTGGGCTGCGCCGCCGCCCAGTCGCTGGACCAGCTGATCGCGGCCCGCGGCCTGTCCGGCGCGGCGGCCGGCATCCTGACGCCGGCCTCGACGATCCTGCTGACCCGTGGCGTGCCGCGCGAGCACCTGGCCAAGGTCCAGGGCCTGAACGGTTCGGTGATGCTGATCAGTCCGCTGCTCGGCCCGACCATCGGCGGTCTGCTGGTCGCCTGGGGCGGCTGGTCGGCGGTGTACGTGGTGAACATTCCGTTCTGCGCGATCCTGCTGGCCGTCACGGTGCGCTGGGTCCGCAAGGACGCCCCGCCGGCCGGCAGCGCCAAGCCGCTGGACCTGGTGGGCCTGGTCTCCTCGGCGACCGCCACCGTCTGCCTGGTGCTGGCCATCCACGCGTACGCCGAGCGCGGCGCCGAGGCGAGCGCCGCGCTGCTGGTGCCGCTCGGCCTGGCGGTGGTCGGCGCGGTGGTGTTCGTGGTGCGCGAGCTGAAGGCGAAGTTCCCGCTGCTCGACCTGCGGCTGTTCCGCATCCCGGTGTACGCGACCGCGGTGGTGAACATCTTCTGCCTGGGCTTCGTCCTGTACTCGCCGATGATGCTGATCCCGCTGTACTTCGAGGACGCCCGCGGCGAGTCCGCGGTGACCACCGGCCTGCTGATGTCCGTCGGCGGTCTGGGCGTGGTGACCGCCGCCTGGCTGTCCCGGGTGCTGCTGCGGAAGATCGGCGGTGGTGCGACCGTGCTGATCGGCATCTGCCTGACGATGATCGCCACCGTCCCGATGACCGGCCTGACCGCCACCACCTCGTACCCGCTGATCTGCGGCAGCCTGGTGATCCGCGGCCTGGGCACCGGCCTGACCATCGTGCCGACCATGACCCGGGCGTTCCAGTCGATCCGTCAGGAGTCCATCCCGGATGCCTCCGCGCAGCTCAACCTGACCCAGCGGATCGGCGGCGCGCTGGCCATCGCGGTGGTCACCGTGGTGCTCACCGACTCCGCCCGCAGCCACCACGGCATGGTGCCCGCCGCGTTCGCGCACTCCTTCGGCTGGCTGCTCGGGGTGTACGGCGTGACGCTGCTGCCCGCGCTGGCGCTCCTCCTCGCGGACCGCTGGGAGAAGAAGCGCCAGCCGGCGGCCTGACCGAACGCCGACGAACGCCCGCGGTCAGCGCGTGGCGGGGAGCCAGCCGTCCTGAACGGCGTGCACCCCGGCCTCGAACCGGCTGCGGGCGTCCAGGCGTTCCATCAGGTTGGCGGCGAACCGGCGGGCGGTGCGGGGGGAGACGCCCATCCGCTTGGCGATCGCCTCGTCGGTGTGGCCCTGGGAGAGCATCTTCAGCACCGCCAGCTCGTGCGGCGGCATCTCGTTCTCGTCGCACTTGGGCGCGTCCCCGACCGGGATCGCACTCGCCCACACGCCCTCGAACAGCGCGCACAGCGCGGCCACCGTGCCCGCGCCGCGCAGCACCACGGCGCCGGCCCGGGCGTCCTCGGTGTCGATCGGCAGGACGGCCTGCTGCCGGTCGAAGATGATCATGCGGATGGGGAGTTCGGGCACCGTACGCACCTGGCCGCCCTGCAGGTTCAGCCAGGTGACGTGGTCCAGGGTGGGCCGGTGGTTGCGGACGCTGTCCAGGTAGACGGTGCGCATCTGCACCCCGCGCTCCAGCAGCGCCGCGTTCGGCTGCCGGCTGGCCCGCAGGTCCTCCTCGGTGTGGGCGCCGCCGGGGGCGAAGGTCGCCACCTCATGGCGTACCGACCCGGCCAGTTCGGCCAGCCGCTCGCGGATCATCTCCGGCCCGGCCAGCTGCTCGGACGCGGCGTCGGTGGCGGTCGGCCGGAACGCCGAGCACTCCGCGATCAGCTGGGCCGCCGCGGCCCGGGATGCCTCCACCCGCAACTGCTGGGCGGCCAACTCGGCCTGCTGGCGGGCCAGCAGCACCTCCATCGCGGTCTCCGGGCCGACCGCCCGGAACCCGATGCCCTCCCGTGCGGACGGCTGGATCAGGGCCAGTTCGCTGAGCCGGTCGAGTCCGGTGCGTACCCTGCCCTCGGTGAGGCACAGGGCGGCGGCCAGCGCGGCGACCCCGGCCTGTGGGTCGGCGAGCATTCGTCGATAGATGGACTCGGCCTCCGCATCGAGCCCCAATATGTCCAGCATGGATCGTCCCCGTTTCGATCAGCGCCAGTAAGGTTTACATCATTTCCTGAGCTTACTGACACGGGGCAACCACACCTTGACGCCAAGATTCCGGAAACATGACCGGACAACGGTGTCCCGGACACGGCCCGCGGAGTGTTCGGAACCCGCCTGGTCTCAGGCTGTCACCAGCAGTTGACGGTCCGTCGGCGCCGCCGGTGCGCCGACCCCGTCCGGCGGCTCGGGCAGCAGCCGCGAGCAGTCCCGCACCAGGCTGTGGAACGAGAACAGCGCCGCCGCCTCCTGCCGGATCAGGTTGTTCTCGTACAGCGCGTCCAGGCAGCACTCCACCTCGTCCGCGCTCAGCCCGGTCACCGCCGCCGCCCGGTCCACGTCGAACGACCCGGCGGGCTGACGGCTCATCAAGCAGCTGAACCGCTGCTGCGCCCGGTCCAGGTACTGGTAGGACGCGCGCAGCAGTGCCATCAGGTCGCGGTCCCCGGTGCGCAGGCAGCGCGCCCGCCGCTCCGGGTCGGCCAGCCGCTCCACCAGGTCGGCCACCGACCACGCCGGACGGTCCCGCAGCCGGGTCGCGGCGATCCGCACCGCCAGCGGCAGGTAGCCGCACAGCGCCGCCGCCTCCGCCGCCCGGACCGGCTCGCGCGCCACCCGCCACTCCCCGGCCACCCGGGCGAACAGCTCCACCGCGTCACCCGGCGGCAGCACGTCCAGCGGCAGCGCCACCGAGCCGTCCAGGGCGCTCAGCTTGCGCCGGCTGGTCACCAGCACCAGGGTCTCCCCGGCGCCGGGCAGCAGCGGGCGCACCTGCGCGCTCTCCGCGGCGTCGTCCAGCACCAGCAGGCAGCGCCGGCCGGCCAGCCGGGAGCGCCACAGCGCGGAGCGTTCCTCCAGCGAGGCCGGGATCCGCTCCGGCGGCACGCCGTCCGCGCGCAGCAGTGCGGCCAGCGCCTGGGCGGGCGGCACCGGCGGCCTGGACTCGTCGAAGCCGTCCAGCGCGGCGAAGAACTGGCCGTCGGGGAAGTCGGCGGTCACCCGGTGCGCCAGGCGTACCGCGAGGGTGGTCTTGCCGACGCCGCCCATGCCGTCGATCGACAGCATCAGCGGAGCCCCGGCCGCCCGCCGGGCCACCGCCTCCTGGAGCAGTGCCAACTCGCCGGTCCGGCCGGTGAAGTCCGACAGGTCGTGCGGCAGGCAGTTCGGCCGCTGCCCGGGAGCGGGCTCGCTGCCGGCGGAGGGCCGCGCCGTCACCGGTTCGGCGATCGGGCCGGGGGCGTCGTGCATGCCGGGCGCGTCGGCGAGGATCTCCGCCTGCAGCGCCCGCAGTTGGGGGCTCGGCTCCAGGCCGAGTTCGTCCGCCAGGAAGCGGCGGCCCTCGTCGTAGACCGCGAGCGCGTGCGCCTGCCGGCCGCTGCGGCACAGCGCCGTCATCAGGCTCCGGCGCAGCGAGTCGCGCAGCGGGTACTCGGCCAGCAGTGCCGTCAACTCGCCCACCAGCGAGGAGGTTTCACCGCTCTTCAGGCGCAGCGCCATCAGGTCCTCGACCGCGGTCAGCCGCTGTTCGTTCAGCTTCACGGCCGCGCTGGTCACGGCCGGGCAGTGGATGCCCGCGAACGCCTCGCCGCGCCACAGGTCCACCGCGGACTGGAGCAGCCGGATCGCCTCCGGGAACCGCCCGTCCCGTTCGGCGGCCCGGGCCTCGCGGACCTTGCGGGTGAAGCGGTGCGCGTCCACCGCGTCCTCGGGTGCGGCCAGCCGGTACCCGACGTCCACCGTCACCAACCGGTGCTCGCCGGCGGCCAGCACCCGTCTCAGGTCGCGGATGGCGTTGTGCACCTGCGGTCTGGCCGACGGCGGCGGGTCCTCCCACAGCTCGTCCACCAGGAAGTCCATCGGTACCACCCGGCCGGCGTTCAGGAGCAACAGCGCCAGGAGTCTCTGCTGCCGCATGCCCCGGACGTCCACCAGGACGCCGCCCTGACGCGTCTCCAGCGCGCCCAGGACCAGGTATTCCATCGTCTTCACCCCCGTGAATGCGATCGGTCGGATGTGGTGATCGGTGTCCTGCGCGGGCTCAGCGGCCCCAGGTGACGTCGCTCTCGGTGACACCCATGTCCGGGGTGGCCGTCGAGGTCGGCACGACATGGTCGGCACCGGCACCGTCGGCGACATTTCCGGCGTATTCCACCGACGCCGCCGAAATGGCCAGTGCGGCGAAAGCGGCGACCGAGAAAGCGACCAACTTGGAGACGCGGGTGACCAGCACGGAATTCTCCTCGAAAATGGTGGGGATTCCTCCGGGATCAGTTCCCGGGGCTCCTTGCCGGCGCCCTCGCTCCGGCCGGCACCACCACTGTGCTGCACCTGCGACGCCGTGGGAACAGGGGGCGGCTGGACGGAACATGCACTGTCCTAAGCCGTCCACGGCCACGGCTAGTCGAGTCCCCACCAGGGCCCGGGAATCAGTGCTGCGCCTACCGAGAGGACCGCGAAGCCGGCCAGCGCGGGCTCCGCCTGGACCGTCCGGCGCAGCAGCGCGGCCGCCCGGCCCTCCGCCTCCAGCAGGGTGCGGGACAGGCTGAACACCCCCACCGTGACTTCGTTCGACCTGCTCGGATGGACGCTCACGTGCTCCAGTGCGTCCAGGTCCTCCGCATGGGTGCGGAGTAAATTCGCCAGCTCGGGAGGAGCGCTTCGGCCGAGCGGCGTGCGGAGCCGTGCGTGAACCAGATGCATACTCCTATCTTCGGCCCGTCCACTAGGTGCCCGAACAATTTCGCGCTGGTCGATTTATGCCGTGGCCTGAACCGTCCAGGCCGGGCATTTGATCGTTTGATGTCGAATGATGCTGGGACTCCGGGACTGAAGGAACGCGGGACCCGGGAGCGGCCTGCACCCCCGGGGTCCTGCCCGGTTCACTGTCCACAGCCCTGTGGACAGCCCTGCGGGTGGAAGGTCAGCGGCCCTGGAGCGCCTTGACGTTGTCGCCGAAGCTCCAGCCCTTCGAGCCGTCCCAGTTGATCGACCAGTCCATCAGGCCCTTCAGCTGGCCGTTGAAGGCGCCCCAGGACTGGCCGACCAGGCTGGGCGCCAGGTACCCGCCGCCGGCGCCGGGCTGGGCCGGCAGGCCCGGGACCTGCTTGTCGTAGGGGACCTTGATGGTGGTGCCCTGGATGGTCAGACCGTTGTTCAGGCAGGTGGTTTGCGCGGTGAAGCCCTGGACGGTTCCGGCCGAATAGGAGTCGCCGGAGCAGCCGTACATCGAGCCGTTGTAGTACTGCATGTTCAGCCACCACAGCCGGCCGTTGTCCACGTACTTCTTGATGACCGGCAGATAGGCGCCCCAGATCGAGCCGTAGGTGACGCTGCCGCCGGTGACGTACGCGGTCTCGGGTGCCATGGTCAGGCCGAAGCCGGCCGGCATCTGGGCCAGCACACCGTCGATGATGCGGATCAGGTTGGACTGCGAGGCGGACAGCGTGCCGATGCTGCCGCTGCCGGACAGGCCGGTCTCGATGTCGATGTCGATGCCGTCGAAGTTGTACTTCTTCAGGATCGGGACGACGGTCGCCACGAACCGGTCCGCGACGGCGCTGGAGCTCAGGTCGATGCCCGCGGCGGCGCCGCCGATCGACAGCAGGACGGTCGCGCCGGCGGCCTTGGCCTGGCACATCTCCGCGGGCGTGGAGACCTTGACGCCGGTGTCCATGCCGTCCTGCCACAGCACGGTGCCGTCCGAGAGGATCACCGGGAACGCGGCGTTGATGACGTTGTAGCCGTGCGCGGCCATCCGGCCGTCGGTGATCGGGGTCCACCCCATCCCGGGGTGCACGCCGTTGGACGCGCCGTCCCAGTTCTCCCAGTAGCCCTGCAGCACCTTGCCGGCCGGCCTGGGCTTGGTCGGACAGGTCGCGTCCCCCGAACTCGGGCTGGACGAGGGGCCGCCGGACGCGCTGCTGCTCGCCGAGGGGCTGCCGGACGCGCTGCCGGACGGGCTGGACGACGGGCTCGACGAGGCGCTCCCGGACGGACTGCCGCTCGGCGAGGGGCTGCTGCCGCCGGGGCCGGCCAGCGAGATGTCGTCCGCGTAGTACGCGGGCTGGCCGTACCAGCCGTGCACGTAGACGGTCACCGAGGTGGTGTTCGCGCCGGTGCCGAAGGAGACGCTGAGCTGCCCGTACGAGGCGTTGCCGGCCGTCCAGGTGGACGGGGTGCCGGTCAGTCCGGTGCCGGTGGCGCCCAGGTAGACGTAGCTGCCCTGGACGTAGGCGCTCAGCGTGTACTGCGAGTTGGGCTGCACGCTGATGGTCTGGCTGCACTGCGCGGTGTCCTGGCCGCCGGGGGTGGCCCGGAGCGCGGAGCTGCCGGAGTGGACGGGGCTGCCGACGGTCGCGGCGCCGGAGCAGGTCCAGCCGGAAAGGCCGTCCTCGAAGCCGGAGTTGACCACCAGGTTGGTGGTGTCGGCGGCGGCCGTGACGGTACCGGCCACGGCGAGGCCGGTACCGACGGCGGCGGCCGCGCAGACCCCGGCGAGCGAGCGCTTCAGCACGCTCGGTCCGGCTCCGGGCCGCGTCACCTGCACTGCGCGTTCCACGCCCGCCCGTTGCGGGCGTGACGTGCGCGGGCTCCGACGGAACATGTGGTGCTCCCTTCCCGCCGAGCGCCCTGGTCGAGGCCGTGCGCGTGGGGGCGGCGTGACGCCCGGCTCTGGGTGAGGTGGGGGACATGTGGGGCTGTGCCGACCGGATCGTAGAAGTGCCGGCCGAGCCCGTCAATAGGTCTGGACCAAAGGCAAGGGTGGTCTGGACCGGGCGAGGGGCGGCCGTCCCCGGAAGCGCCGCGGCCCCGAATTCCCCTCCCGCATAAGCAGGGTGAACACTGGCCCGGTGCGCCCTTCCGGTGCTCCGGAGCGCCGCGTCCTGCCGGTCGCGGCCCCGGACGTCGAGTGGAACGAGCCCTGGACGTGGACTGTCGAAGCCCCGCCGCCCTGCTGGCCGAGGCCTGCGCCGCCGCCGGCCGCCCGAGCACCGGCGCCGAACTCATCCGGGCCGGCGAGAACACCCTGTGGCGGCTGCCCGGCCAGGTCGTGGTCCGGATCGGCCGGCCCGGACAAACCGCCGTAGCCGTCCGCGAGTTGACAGTCGCCCGCTGGCTGCGCGCGCACCGCGTCCCGGCCGTCCGCCCGCTCGCCGACCCGCCCGAACCGATCGTGGTCCACGGCCGCCCCGTCACCTTCTGGCACGAACTGCCCCCGCACCGCCACGCCACCGCCCCCGAACTCGCGGCCGCCCTCCGCCGACTCCACCAACTTCCGCCGCCCGAAGCCGAGTTGGGCACCATCGACCCGTTCGTCCGGCTCGCCGCCCGGATCGACGGCGCCGCCACCCTCGACGCCCCGCAGCGCGCCTGGCTGCACGGCCGACTCGCCGAACTGCGCACCGCCTGGACCGAACTCGACCACTCCGCCCAGCCGTTGACGGTCGTCCACGGCGACGCCTGGGGCGGCAACCTCGCGGTCACCGCCGCCGCCGCCTACCTGCTGGACTTCGAACGCACCGCCCTCGGCCCGCCCGCCTGGGACCTCACCTCCACCGCCGTCGCCCATGACTCCTTCGGCAGCCTCACCGCCCCCGGCTACGCCGCCTTCTGCGCCGCGTACGGCGCGGACGTCACCGAGTGGTCCGGCTACCCGGTCTTCCGCGCCATCCGCGAACTGCGGCTCGCCCTCTACGCCCTGCAGCAGGCCGCCACCACCCCCGACCGCCACCGCGCCCAGGCCCACTACCGGCTGGCCTGCCTGCGTGGCGAACACGGGCCCCGCCCCTGGCGATGGACGGCCCTCGACTGACGTCGCGTCAGTACACGCAGGGCACCCCGTCCAGCCCGACCGGCAGCTGCGGCGAGTCCTCGAACGCCTCCCCGGCGGGCGAGTCCGGCGAGACCGGGCCGACCGACCGCTCGCCGAGCAGGATCTGCCGGGCCGCCCCCTTCACCTCCCGCACACGGTTCCCCTCGAAGGTGACCGGCAGCGTCGCCGCGGTGCCCCGCCCGGCCGCCAGCGCCGGCACCTGGCGGACGAAGTCCACCGGGCTCCAGCCCTCATCGGTCACCAACTGGTCCTTGAGCGAGTCGTACAGCGCGGAAAGCCGGGCCGGATCCGTCAGCACCCCGTCCGTGCGCAGCTTCGCCAGCACCCCGGCCAGCAGCGCCTGGGCCCGGGTGGTGCGCTGCACGTCCGAGCCGTCACCGATTCCGTGCCGCTGCCGGACGAACGCCAGAGCCTGCGCCGGGTTCAACTCCTGGCGCCCGGCGGGCAACCGGACCCCGCTCCAGTCGTCGCGCACCGCCTGGTTCAGACAGACCGGCACCCCGTCGAGGGCCTGCGCCATCCGGTAGAACCCCGTCATCGAGATCTCGGCGTAGTGGTCCACCGGGATCCCCGCCAGCATCTCCATGGCCCTGAACAGCGCGCCCCGCCCGGCCCCCCGGCCGCGCCGGCGCAGCTCCTCCTCGGACAGGCCCTGCCCGCGCAGCCGGTCCATCTCGGCGGTCTCCGCCTTCGAAAACAGCGAGTTGAGGGGGGCCTGCCCGCCGTGCCCGTCCGACACCAGCAGGTCCCGGGGCACCGACAGCTGCCGGACCTCGCCGCCACCCTTGGGGATGTGCACCAGCATGATGGTGTCGGCGGTGTCCCGGTCGGGCAGCGCGGCGTGCAGGTCGCCGTGCACCAGCTCGGCGGGCGCCGGCCGGCCCTGCGCATCAGCGGTGCTGTCCAGGCCCACCAGCAGGATCGTCACGCCCGCGTCCAACGGCGCCGGCGGGGGCGGCGACACCGAGTGAGCGATGCTGAGGACGTCCGAGCGCTGCCCCGGCACACCGTGCGGCACCGTCAGCGCCCCCGCCCCGACCACCACGGCGGCGGCCAGCGCACCCCCCAGCAGCACCGCCCGCCGCCGCCGGGCCCGCTTGAGCCGCCGCCCCACCGCCAGCCCACCGTCCACCAGTCTCGCCGTCACCTCCGGACCAGGCCCACTGCCCACCTGACCGAACGCCTCCCCCAAACGCACCTCGAACTCCCCGTCCCCGCCCGTCACTTCACCACTCCCTCGACCGAAATCCCCGCTCACCGCGCCACCAACTCCGCCAAGTCCGAACCCAACAGCGTCCGCAGCTTCGCCAACGCCCTCGAACACCGGGTGCGCACAGCGGCCGAACTGTCCTTCACCATCGCGGCGGTCTCCTCCACACTGCGGTCCTCCCAGTACCGCAGCACCACCACCGCCCGGTCCCGTGGCGGCAGTTGACCGAGCGCGTCGACCAGCGCCAGCCGCAACGCCGAATCCGGCGCCTGCTCCACCACCTCCGGCAGCACCTGGCTCGGCCGCTCACTGCTGCTGCGCCGCCGCCGATGCGTCAGGTACGCCCGCACCAGCACGGTCTGCGCGTACCCGGCCGGATTGTCGATCCGCCCCGCCCAGCTCGGCCGGTGCAGACGGTGCCACTGGGTGTACATCTGCCCGAGCGTCTCCTGCACCAGATCCTCGGACAGATGCGCGTCCCCGCCGGTGAGGAAGTACGCCGAGCGGTAGAGCTGCCCGGAGCGGGCCGCCGCGAACGCGACGAACTCCTCCTCCAGGGCCGCCCGCCGTCGAGCTGTGGCCACGTTTCCTCTCCCTCCGCCGAATCCGCCCTATGACGACCCGGCGGCACCAGGATGTTTCATCCGTCGCCAAGAAAGGTCCCGCACGGCCCGCCAGGGCCGGGGGAGAACTGCGCGAAGGGGAACGCACCCCACCGCGAGATCGCGACGCACGACAATGACTTGTACGTGCTCGCGACCTCGCGGACGTGGTGTGCGTACCTCCCCCTCTGCCTCGCCGGCGCCTTGGTGGCTAGCCCCTGAACGCCCCGACCCCGTTCGGCGTCCCCAGCCCCGTAGGCCCGTCATACCCGGGCCCCGCCGTGCACAGGTAGGCCGGCCGACACGTCGCCGTGGCTCCGGTGACCACATCGTTGAGCGCCCCGGGCTGCGCGTACGGGAAGCTCGCCGGCCGGCTCCCGGCCGCCGGCGCGCCCGCGAGGGCGTAGGTCGCGGCGATGATGGGCGCCGCCGCGGAGGTCCCGCCGTAGGTGTACCAGCCGCTGCCGCCGTAGGTCTGGTAGACGGCCACACCGGTCTCGGGGTCGGCGACGGCCGCCACATCCGCGACGGTCCGGCGGCTGCACCCGGTGTCCTTCTGCCAACTGGGCTTGGAGAGCCGGGAGGAGCACCCGCTGCCGGTCCCTTCGGAGGAAGTCGTGGACCAGACTTCCTCCGCCCAGCCGCGCGGCGAACTGTCGGTGCGGAGCGAGGTCCCCCCGACCGCCGTGACGTGCGGCGAGGACGCCGGGAAGATCACGCCGTAGCCGCCGTCACCGGAGGCGACGGCGATGGCCACGCCGGGGTGGTCGAAGTACCGGCTGTCGTAGCCGGCGGCGTTGGAGTTCTCCTGCGCGCCCCAGCTGATCGAGACGTACTTGGCGCCCATCGCGACGGCGGTGTTGACGGCGGCTCCGAGGTCGGCGACGCCGGCGCTGTCGGCCTCGACGAGGAGCAGGTGGGCGCGGGGTGCGATCGCGGAGACCATGGCGAGGTCGAGCGCCGTCTCGCCGGCCCACGCGCTGTCCGCGCGCGGGATCCGGGTGCCGCCGCGCTGGTCGGTCTTGTGGAAGCAGCCGCTGTCGCTGGTGCAGGCGGGCAGCCCGTAGTGGTCGCGGTAGACGCCGAGGTCGGCCTCGGCGTTCGGGTTGTCGTAGGCGTCGACGATGGCGACGGTGGTGCCTTCGCCGCCGTCGGCGGGCAGCCCGTACGCGGAGAGCAGGTCGGCGGGGCCGTAACCCTCCTTGTCGGAGGCGGCGCTGACGACCCGCAGGGCGTGGCAGGCGGCGATGTCGGCGCGGGCGGGACGGGCGCAGGTGTGCACCCAGTGGGTGCCGTGGTGGATGGTGTCGGCATGCGTGGGGGTGGCGGCGGTGAGGGTGGTGAGCAGGGCGGCGGCGGTGAGGGCGAAGGTGCGCACGGACGGGCCTCCGGTCGGTACTGCGGACCGGTGGCGCGCGTGAAGTTCCCTGCACGACCGGTCACGGTTCGTACAGGGAGTGTTGACGCGGCGTCAGCTTTTTATGCGCGCGGTCACTCTGCCGGTAGATGGTCGACGCTGCCGACCTGGATGCCGGCCTGGCTGTGCCGTCGGGCCGGTTCGCGGCCGGGCGGCTGGGTGGGGCGCTCGGCGGGGGTGCCGATCTTCTTGGTGGGGCGGCTGACGGGCTTCCCGGTTTCGACGCGCAGCGTTTCGTCGTCGTGCAGGACGTGCAGCACGCTGCCGCGGCGGAGCGTGTAGGTGGTGGTGGCGTGGGTGATGTCGATCCGCAGCAGGTGTTCGCGCACGCTCATGGAGAAGCACAGCCGTTGCAGTCCGGCGGGCAGCCGGGGGCGGAACGACAGGTGTTCGCTGTGGTCGCGCAGGCCGCCGAAGCCGGCCACCAGGGCGATGCAGGCTCCGGCCAGCGAGGCCATGTGCAGGCCGTCGCGGGTGTTGCCGCCGAGGTCGTGCAGGTCCATCAGGGCGGCTTCGGCGGTGTAGTCGTAGGCGAGGTCGAGCTGGCCGACCTCGGCGGCGATGACGGCCTGGGTGCAGGCGGAGAGCGAGGAGTCGCGGACGGTCAGTTGTTCGTAGTAGGCGAAGTTCCGGGCCTTCTGCGCGGGGGTGAAGAGGTCGCCGCGGGTCTGCATGGCGAGCACCAGGTCGGCCTGTTTGACGACCTGCTTCCGGTACAGGTCGAAGTACGGGTAGTGCAGCAGCAGCGGGTACTTCTCGGGCGGGGTGGCCTCGAAGTCCCACATCTGGTGGTCGGTGAAGCCGTCCGCCTGCGGGTGGACGCCGATCTGCTCGTCGTACGGGATGAACATCTTGTCGGCCGCGTCGCGCCAGGCGGCGGCCTCCTCGGTGTCCACCCCGAACGCCGACGCCTCGTGCAGGTACTTCAGCGCGGTGTCGGCGGCGTTCCACAGGTTGGCCTGCGCCATCGCGTTGGTGAAGACGTTGTTGTCGGCGACCGCGCTGTACTCGTCGGGGCCGGTGACGCCCTCGATCCGGAAGTTGCCCTTGGCGTCGTGGTGGCCCAGCGAACGCCACATCCGGGCGGTCTCCACCAGCAGCTCCAGGCCCTGGGTGCGTTCGAACTCGGTGTCGCCGGTGGCCCGCACGTAGCGGACCACGGCGGCCGCGATGTCCGCGCCGATGTGGAACGCGGCGGTGCCGGCCGGCCAGTACCCCGAGCACTCCTCGCCGCGGATCGTCCGCCACGGGAACACCCCGCCCGCCAGGCCGAGTTGGGCCGCCCGCTCGCGGGCCATCGGCAGCGTGGTGTGCCGCCAGCGCAGCGCCTGCTTGACGGCCTCCGGCAGGCAGTAGGTGAGCACCGGCAGTACGAAGGTCTCGGTGTCCCAGAACGAATGCCCGTCGTACCCCGGGCCGGTCAACCCCTTGGCGGGGATGGCCCGTTCCTCGCTCCGGGCACCCGCCTGCAACACGTGGAACAGCGCGAACCGGACGGCCTGCTGGAGTTCCACGTCGCCCTCGATCTCGACGTCGTTGTCACCCCAGAACTTGCCCAGGAACTCCTTCTGTTCGGCCACCAGACCGTCCCAGCCGGTGTACCGGGCGGCGGTCAGCGCGGCCTCCACCTGGTCGCGGACGGCGGGCAGCGAACGGGTCGCCGACCAGCCGTACGACACGAACTTCACCAGGCGCAGCTTCTGACCGGCGTTCAGCACCGTGGTGACGGTGATCCGGGCCTGGTCGTCCGAGGACTCGGCGGCGGTGTCGATCCGCTCCGGCCCGTCGATCACGTGGTCGATCCCGGCGGCGACCCGCAGCCCGGAGAACCGGGTGCGGTGCACCAGCACGCCCTTCGTCCCGTCGGCGTGCCGCAGTTCGGCCGCCAGCGGGGCCTCCAGCACGGCCGACGCCCGCGGGTCGCCGTCCCCGCCGCCCGGCAACTGCTCGTTGGCGACCAGCTCGGACTGCAGCACGATCCGCACCGGGCCGTCCACGGCCTCCACCGCGTAGTCGATCGCGCACACCGCCCGCTGGGTCAGCGACACCAGGCGGCGGGAGCTGACCCGCACCGTCCGCCCGGCCGGCGAGGTCCACTCGGCCTCCCGGCGCAGGATGCCGTCCCGGAAGTCCAGGCTGCGCCGGTGGCTGCGCAGTTCGCCGTACCGCAGGTCGAACGGCTCGTCGTCGACCAGCAGCCGGATCAGCTTGCCGTTGGTGACGTTGATGACGCTCTGCCCGGACTCCGGGAAGCCGTAGCCGCTCTCCGCGTACGGCAGCGGACGCAGCTCGAACACGCCGTTCAGGTAGGTGCCGGGCAGGCCGTGCGGCTCGCCCTCGTCCAGGTTGCCGCGCAGCCCGATGTGGCCGTTGGACAGCGCGAACACCGACTCCGCGCGGGCCTGCCCCGGCAGGTCCAGACCGTGCTCGCTGATCCCCCACGGATCGACCGTGAACGCCTCGGACGGGCTCATCCGCGCTCCCCGAGCAGCTCCGACAGGTCGTCCACCACCACGTCCGCGCCGTGCTCGCGCAGCGCCTCGGCCTGCCCGGTGCGGTTCACCCCCACCACCGTGCCGAAACCGCCCGCCCGGCCCGCCGCGACCCCCGCCAGCGCGTCCTCGAACACCGCCGCGTGCTCCGGGGCGGTGCCCAACCGCTTCGCGGCGGCCAGGAAGGTGTCCGGCGCGGGCTTGCCCGCCAGGTGGTCGCGGGCCGCGGTGATCCCGTCCACCACCACATCGAACAGGCCGTCGATCCCGGCGGCCTTCAGTACATCCCGGCAGTTCGCGCTGGACGAGACCACCGCGCGCGGCAGCCCGAGCTCCCGCAGCCGGTGCAGGTACGCCACCGACCCCTGGTACGGCTGCACACCCTGCTCGCGGATCAGCCGCAGCACGGTGTCGTTCTTCGCCGCGGACAGCCCGTTGACCGTCCGCGCCCCCGGCGGATCCTGCGAGGTGCCCTCCGGCAGCTCGATCCCGCGCGAGGCCAGGAACTGCCGGGTGCCGTCCAACCGGGGACGGCCGTCCACGTACCGGTCGTAGTCGCCGACCGGATCGAACGGGACGAACGGGGCGCCGCCGCGCTCCGCCTCCGACCGCAGGAACGCGTCGAACATGTCCTTCCACGCGGCCGCGTGCACCTTCGCGGTCTGGGTCAGCACCCCGTCGAGGTCGAACAGGAAAGCGTTGATGCGGTCCGGAAGTCCCAACATGCTGCCAGTCTCACCCGCCGTCGCTGCTCCATGCCGGTCATCGCCCGAAACGGCGCGTCGTGGTCAGTCGGCCGCCGCGTGCACCCCCGGATGCGAGTGGCCCTCCGGCACGAACAGCGGCTGCGGACGCCCGCTCTGCGCATAGTCCTTCAACCGGACGATCGCCTCCGCCCACCCGCCCGCGGCCGCCGGGACGGACGCCACCGCGTCCGGACCCCACCCGAGATGGCGCAGCAGCAACAGCGTGTGCCGCGGCCCGTCCGGATGATCGAACAGGTCCCACGTCACGGTCGTGCCCTGCCACGTCGGCGGATACAACCCGACACTGCGCCACCCCACCCGGTCCAGGTCCGCACGCTCACGCCGGAGCCGAAGCGGCTCCGGCGCGTCCGGCACCGTGACCAGCAGATCCTCCCCGTCCCGTTCGATCCCGGTACTCCACCACGACGTCAACCCCACCCGGGTGTCCAACGCCGCCAGCAACCGCTCCCGGGACGCCGCGACATCGACCTGCAAGGCGATCTCGGCCATCGCACTCACCTCACCACCCACCATCGCGCGAAACGCACGCGCGTGCGAAACGCAGGAGGGTGCGCAGACAGGGGCGCGGGGAACTGCGCGACAAGCGCACACCACGTCCGCAAGGTCGCGATCAAGTGCAAGTCATTGCCCCGCGTCGCGATCTTGCGGTGGGGTGCCTTCCGCTTCGCGCAGTTCCCCGCGCCCCTGTTTGCGTACCCCCATGCCTCACACTCGCACCGCCGGCGACATCCGCGTCGAGACGCCCACGCGGTTGAGGGCGTTGATGGTGGTGATCACGCCGATCAGGTGGGCGAGTTCGGTTTCGGAGAAGTGCTTCGCGGCCTCGTCGTAGACCTCGTCCGGGACGTGCGTCGTGGCGATCAGGGTGATGGCCTCGGTGAGGGCCAGCGCAGCGCGCTCGCGGGGGGTGAAGAACGGCGTCTCGCGCCACGCGGCCAGCGTGTGGAGGCGGTGTTCGGCTTCGCCGTTCTTGCGGGCGTCGCGGGAGTGGACGTCGAGGCAGTACGCGCAGCTGTTGATCTGGGAGGCGCGCAGGTTGACCAGGTCGGCGATGGCGGGGTCGCCGAGGCCGGCCCGGGCGAGGCGGTCGAGGGCGATCAGGTTGCGGTGGAACTCGGGGGCGACGCGGGCGAGGGCGAGGCGCTGGGCGGGGGCGGGAACGGCGGCGGCTTGGTCGGTCATGGGCACCACGCTAGGCGGGGGTTGGCCCGGTGGTGTGGTTCATTTGGGGGATGAGTTCCTGGGCCACTTTCGGCGGCGATCTGCACCTCGACCTGACGGCCGGCCGCACGCGCGGCCTCGGTCTGCGGGCCGCGCTGGAGGATGCGCTGCGCACGGCCGTGCGGGACGGACGGCTCGCGCCGGGCACCCGCCTGCCGTCCTCCCGGGCGCTCGCGGCCGATCTCGGGATCGCCCGCAACACCATCGCCGAGGCGTACACCCAACTCGTCGCCGAGGGCTGGCTGATGTCCCGGCAGGGCTCGGGCACGGTGGTCGCGGAGCGCGGCCCGCAGCCCGGGCCCGCCGTACCGCCACCGGGCCTGCGGCAGCCCGTCGCGCTGCGGTACGACCTGAAGCCGGGCTCGCCCGATCTGGCCCGGTTCCCGCGCGGCGCGTGGCTCGCGGCGGCCCGTCGTGCGCTGGCGAGCGCCCCGCACGACGCGTTCGGGTACGGCGACCCGCGCGGCCGGATCGAGCTGCGCCGGGCGCTGGCCGGCTACCTGGCCCGGGCCCGCGGGGTGCGCACCGATCCGGAGCGGCTGCTGATCTGTTCGGGCGTGCAGCAGGGTCTCGGCCTGGTCTGCGCGGCGCTGCGCGAGCGGGGCCTCGGGTCGGTCGCGGTGGAGGCGTACGGGCTGCCGCCGCAGCACGCGGTGATCACCGCGCAGGGGCTTTCGATGCGTCCGCTGCGGCTGGACGAGGGCGGCGCGGTGACGTCCGAACTGGCCGGCACCGAGGCCGGGTTGGCACTGCTGACGCCCGCTCACCAGTTCCCGACCGGGATGCCGTTGCGGGCGGCCCGGCGGGCGGAGGCGGTGGACTGGGCGCGGCAGGTCGGCGGCTACCTGCTGGAGGACGACTACGACGGCGAGTTCCGCTACGACCGGCACGCCATCGGGGCGATGCAGGCGCTGGACCCGGAGCGGGTGGTGTACGCGGGCACCGCGTCCAAGTCGCTGGCGCCGGGCGTGCGACTGGCCTGGCTGGCGCTGCCGGCGGCCCTGGTGGAACCGGTGGTGCGGCACAAGCAGTTGGCGGACGGCCAGAGCGGCGCCCTGGAGCAGCTGACGCTGGCCGAACTGATCGACTCCGGCGGCTACGACCGGCACATCCGGCGCAGCCGCCAACTGCTGCGGCGCCGCCGCGACCGGCTGGTCGAGGTGCTCGCCGAGCGTGCCCCGCGGGTGCGGGTGACGGGGATCAGCGCGGGCCTGCACGCCGTCCTGGAACTGCCCGAGGGCTCCCCGGGCGAGGACGAGCTCCGGGCCCGCGCGCTGCGGGCGGGACTACGGGTGCACACCCTGGGGTGGAGCCGGGCCGAGGGCACGGGCCGGCCGCCGAAGTGGCCCCCGGCGCTGGTGGTCGGCTACGGCACGCCGCCCGACCACGTCTTCGAGGCCGCCCTGGCCACGCTGTGCACCGTGCTGGGCCCCTGACGGCCGGTCACTTGCCGTGGCGGCCGACGTAGAACAGCAGGAAGAGGAAGCCCACGAAGCCGTGGCCCGAGACGATGTAGATCCAGACCCGGATCCACACCCGGTTGGAGGCGCGGTAGCCCGCGTCGACGGTCTCCTTGTACTGCGGGACGGCGGGCTTGGTGTCGGCCATGGCGGTCTCCTGACGGTGGTGGCGGACGGGTTCGGGGGCTACAGGCGGGGGGCGTCGCCGAGGCACAGGTCGCCGGCGGGGCTCTGCAGCAGGGTGTGGACGAAGATCAGGTCGAGTCCGGTGTCGGAGTCGGCGGCGATGCAGTGCGGGGTCATCGAGTCGAAGTGGGCGGAGTCGCCCTCCTCGAGCAGGTGCACCCGGTCGCCCAGGGTGAGCTTCATCCGGCCCTTGGTGACGTACAGCCACTCCTCGCCGGGGTGCACCCGCACCACGGCGTCCTGCGAGCTCGGCGGGACGTGCACCCGCAGTGCCTGCATGGCCCGGCCCGGCGCCCCGGCGCGGCGGTATCCCCAGCCGCCGGCCCGGCCGGGTTCGGCCACGCCGCCGCGGATCACCGGATCCGGCTCGGCCACCTGCTCGCCGAGCAACCCGGACACGCTCGTCCCGTACGCCCGGGCGAGGCCGAGCAGTACCGGCAGCGAAGGCTGCCGCCTCCCGGTCTCCAGGCGCGACAAGTAGGCTGGCGACAGGCCGACCCGGGCCGCCGCGGCCTCCAGCGTGAGGCGGCTGGTGACCCGCTGCTCCCGGAGCCGCGCGCCGAGGCCCGCGACTTCCTGGTCGTCGCCGAGTGGACTGTCTGTCATGACTTCAGTCCACACCCTTTGTGCCTCAGTGGCAACAAACTTGCCCCACAGGCAAACCGGTCCGTCCCCCCTCGGTTCCCAGTCTCCTCGCCCTTATCCGGTACCGGCACCCGCAGGCCAGGGGCGGGGCAGGTGGCGCAGGTTGGACCGGGCCAGGTCGATCATCCGGCCGACGCCGCCGGTCAGCACCGTCCGTCCGGCAGCCAGCGCGAAGCCCTTGAGCTGGGCGGCGGTGATGTGCGGCGGGATGGACAGCGCGTTCGGGTCGGTGACCACGTCCACCAGGGCCGGGCCGGGCCGCTCCAGGGCGTCCGCCAGCACCTCGCGGACCTTGGCCGGGTCGGTCACCCGCTTCGCCGGGATGCCGCAGGCCCGGGCGATCGCGGCGTAGTCCACGTCGCCGTTGTCGATCTCCCACTCCGGATAGCCGGAGACCAGCATCTCCAGCTTGATCATGCCGAGCGCCCCGTTGTTGAACACCACGGTCTTCACCGGCAGCCGGTGCTTGGCCACCGTCAGCAGCTCACCGAGCAGCATGCCGAGACCGCCGTCGCCCGACATCGACACCACCTGCCGCCCGGGGAACGCCAGTTGGGCCCCGATCGCGTGCGGCAGCGCGTTCGCCATCGAACCGTGCAGGAACGAACCGATCACCCGGCGCCGCCCGTTCGGCGTCAGGTAGCGGGCCGCCCAGACGTTGCACATGCCGGTGTCCACGGTGAACACCGCGTCCCCGTCGGCCACCTCGTCCAGCACCGACGCCACGTACTCCGGATGGATCGGCCGGTGCTTCTCGATGCCCCTGGTGTACGCCCCGACCACCGTCTCCAGCGCCCGGTAGTGCCGGGTCAGCAGCCCGTCCAGGAACGACCGGTCGGTCTTCTGCTCCAGCAGGGGCAGCACCGCCCGCAAGGTCGCCGCCACATCCCCGTGCACCGCCAGTTCCAGCGCGGTACGCCGGCCCAGCCGGGTGGCGTCGTGATCCACCTGCACGGTGCGGGCCTGTGGCAGGAACGAGTCGTACGGGAAGTCGGTACCCAGCAGCAGCACCAACTCGGCCTCGTGCAAGGCCTCGTGGCACGCCCCGTAACCGAGCAGCCCGCTCATCCCGACGTCGTACGGGTTGTCGTACTGCACCCATTCCTTGCCCCGCAGGGAATGCCCGACCGGCGCCTGCAGCATCCCCGCGAGCTTCATCAACTCCTCGTGCGCACCCCGCACCCCCGCGCCCGCGAACACCGCCACCGTCCGCGCCGCGTTCAACGCCTCGGCGAGCGCCTGCACCTGCGACCACGGCGGCGCCGCCACCGCCTGCTCGGTCAGGAAGGTGCTCCGGCCGGTCGGCGCCGGCGCGGGCAGCGCGGCGACGTCACCCGGAAACGCCAGCACCGCGACGCCACGGGCGCCCAGCGCGTGCTGAATCCCCACCCGCAGCAGCCGCGGCAACTGCGCCGGGTTCGACAACAGCTCGCACCACCCGCTGCAATCGGTGAACACCCGCTCCGGGTGCGTCTCCTGGAAGAACCCCGTCCCGATCTGCGCGGACGGGATGTGCGAGGCCAGCGCCAACACCGGAACGCCACTGCGCTGCGCGTCGTACAGCCCCTGGATCAGATGCGTGTTGCCCGGGCCGCAACTCCCCGCACACACCGCCAGCCGCCCCGTCAGCTCCGCCTCCGCCGCCGCCGCGAACGCCCCCGCCTCCTCGTTCCTGACGTGCACCCAGGAGATCCCCTCGGCCCGCCGAATCGCGTCCACCACCGGATTGAGACTGTCTCCCACCACCCCGTAGACCCGCTCGACCCCCGCCTGCAGGAGCACTTCCACCATCTGCTCAGCCACGCTGCCCACGGATCACCTCGCGCTATGGCAAATACGGACATTCCGCACCATATAGGTGATATGGGCGGATGGGTGCGAGGACTGCGCGGGTGCGAAACCGGGGCGCTGGGGGTACCCCCACGCGCCCCTGTCCGTGCAACCCCTGCCCGCTACTCGGTTCCGTCGAGCGTCGTGCCCACCGCCTCGCACACCCCCGTCGCACGGTCCACGAGCTCGCCGACCACGGGGTAGTTGGCGAGGTCGCGGTGGCAGAGTTCGGTGCTGGAGGGCATCTCGCCGTGGTAGCCGGTGTCCACGCCGTGGACCTGGCTGAGGCTGCCGGTCTGGACGAGGGGGGTGGGGGTGGTGGCGTGGGCCGGTGCGGTGCCGAGGGCGAGCCCGGAGAGCGAGAGAGCGGCGAGCGCGGTGAGCTTCTTCATGGCTGGTGCAACGAGGGCCGCCCCCGCCCGGTCACGTTGACCCGGCGGGGGCGGCCCCGGAGTGAAGGTCAGGAGGTGCGCACCAGCAGGCTGCTGACGCTGTTGCTGACGAAGGAGGCGATCGGCCGCGGGTCCGCGCCGTCGGCCATCCGCAGGGCGGGGTAGCGGGTGAAGAGTTCGCGCAGCGCCGTCTCGGCCTCCAGCCGGGCCAGCGCGGAGCCGATGCAGAAGTGCGGCCCGTGCCCGAGCGCCAGGTGCCGGTTGTTGGCGCGGGTGAGGTCGAAGCGGTCGGCGTCCTCGTAGTGGTTGCCGTCGCGTCCGGCGGCGGCGTACGAGGCGAGCATGGCCTCGCCGCGGCGGATCAGCACGTTGCCGACGGGGATGTCCTCCAGCGCGTAGCGCATCGGGAACTGGCCGACGGGGCCGTTGTGGCGCAGGGTCTCCTCGACGACGGCGGACCAGTCCACCTCGCCACCCAGCACGAGGGCGAGCTGCTCGGGGTGGGCGAGCAGGGCGCGCACCGCGTTGCAGATCAGGTTGAGGGTGGTTTCGTGGCCGGCCACCACCAGCTGCATCAGGATGCCGATGAGCTCTTCCTCGCTGAGCCGGTCCTGCTCCTCGCGGGCGGCGATCAGCGCGGTGGTCAGGTCGGCCGCGGGCTCCGCCCGCTTTCCGGCGGCGACCTGGGCCATCAGCCCGGCCAGGTTGCCGGCGGCGGCCGCGCCGGCGCCGGGGGCGGCGGAGGAGCTGACCAGGGTCTCGGAGAGCTCGTGCAGCCGGTCCTGCTGGTCCTCGGCGAGGCCGAGCAGTTCGCCGATCACCTGCATGGGCAGCGGGTAGGCGAAGCGGGTGCGGAGGTCGAAGTCGCCGTCCAGGTCGGCGATGCCGTCCAGCAGGCGGTGGACGCGCTGTTCGATGGCGGGGGCCAGTTCGGCGATCCGGCGCGGGGTGAGCGCCTGCGAGACCAGGCCGCGCAGGCGGCGGTGGTCGGCGCCGTCCGAGGTGGTCATGCCGGGCACGGTGATGAAGGCCATCAGCGGCCAGCCCTCGGGGAGCCGGCCTTCCTGGAAGAGCTTCCAGTGCTTGGCGTTCTTGCCGACGCGCGGGTCCGCGAGCAGTTCCTGCAGGGTGTCGTGGTGGGTTATCGCCCAGACCACCACTCCACCAGGGAGCTCCACCAGTGTCGCCGGCCCGCCTGCGCGGAGCCGCTCGTTCTCGGCGTGCTGGTCGGTCCCGACGGGGTCGAGCTTGACGGGCTGGAGCTGGTCTGCGGTGTCCATGCGGTCCTCTCGGGCGAATCGGGGCGGGGCGGGACGAAGGCGCTGTACAGCACCGGCAGGCTGACCAGGGCGCGCGACCACGGCGAGGGCCGCCACGTCAGCTCGTGTGCGGGGATGGCGAGTTGGAGGTCGGGAAGGCAGTGCAGGAGGGTCTCGATCGCGGTCTCGACGATCAGCCGGGCCGGGTCCTGCGCGGGGCAGACGTGCCGCCCCGCACCCCAGGCGAGGTGCGCCCGGTTGCCGGAGATGCCGTCGGGGCCGTGCGCGGCCGGGTCGTCGTTGGCGCCGGCCAGGCCGAGTATCAGCATGTCGCCGGCACTGATGTACTGGCCGCCCAGCACGGTGTCCGAAACCGCCCACCGGCCGGGGAAGTTCTGGATCGGCGGGTCGCGCCACAGCACCTCGTCGAGGGCGTCCGAGACGGTCGCCCGGCCGCCCGTCAGGGTGGTGCGGAAGCGGCGGTCGGTGAGCAGCAGCCGCACCGCGTTGCCGATCCAGTTGATGACCGACTCGTTGCCGGCCACCAGCACCACCATCAGGTTGTGCACCATCTCCTCGTCGCTGAGCGCGGCCGGGTGGGCCGCCAGCCAGGACACCAGGTCGGCGCCGGGCCGCGCGCGACGGCTGATCACCAGATCCATCAGCAGGCCGAAGAACTCGGCGGCGGCGGGCTGCGAGTCCTTGCTGCTGTCGACCAGGTCGGTGATCAGCCCGACCAGGCGCGGGCCGTCCTCCGGGGGCAGGTCGACCAGCCGGGTGAACACCAACAGCGGCAGCCGCCGGGTGAACTGGGTGACCAGGTCGGCGGTGCCGTCCGGACCCCAGCTCTCGATCAGCGCGAGCGCGGCCTCCTCGGTGGTCTCCCGCAGCTGCTTGTGGTCGATCCTCGCCAGCGTGTCGGCGACCGCGGCGGACAGCCGGTGGTGCGCGGAGCCGTCCATGCTCTGCAGGGTGGGCCGCCACGTGGTCATCGGGATCAGGTGCGAGTCGGCCCGCAGCCGGCCCTCCTGCGGCACCCGCCAGCGCCGCGCGTCCTTGGAGAACAGCTGCTCGTTGCGGGTCAGTTCGAGCAGTTCCTGATAGCCGAGGACCAGCCAGGCCTCGACGCCGGGCTCCAGCTCGACGGGCGCGACCGGGCCGTGCTGGGCGCGCAGCCGGGCGTACAGGCTGTGCGGGTTCTCGGCGACCGCCGACCCGTGCAGCGGGGAGCCCTGGGCGCGGGTGTACGGGCAGCCGGTGTCCGTCCGGTGGTCGGGGAGGGTCACGGCAGCTCCTCGGCGGCGGCCCGCAGGTGGTCCACGAAGTCGATCAGCAGCCCGTGGGCGGCGTCCGGGTCGCGGACGTCGCAGGCCAGGATCGGGACGTCGGGCAGCAGGTCGAGGGCGGCGCGCAGTTCCTCGTCCGGGTAGACGGGGGTGTCGGGGAAGACGTTGACCGCCACCGCGAACGGGATGCGGTGCTCCTCCAACAGGCCGAGGACGTCGAAGGACTCCTCGATCCGGCGGGAGTCCACCAGCGCGATCGCGCCCAGCGCGCCGCGCGACAGGTCCTCCCACAGCGGCCAGAACCGCTGCTGGCCGGGCGTGCCGAACAGGTACAGCGCCAGGTGCTTGTTCAGGGTGATCCGGCCGAAGTCCAGCGCCACCGTGGTGGTGGTCTTCTGCGGACGGCCGGTCAGGTCGTCCACCCCGGCGCCGGCCGCGGTCATGGTCTCCTCGGTGCGCAGCGGAGCGATCTCGCTCAGCGCACCGACCAGAGTGGTCTTGCCGACCCCGAACGGGCCGGTGACCAGGATCTTGACCGCCCCCTGGACGGTGGACGGCAGATAGGTCGGCTCAACGGAGCTGACGGAGGCCAACCAGCACCTCCTCGAGCAGTGAAAGCGGGACCTGCTCGGCCTGCCGCACCGGCGGCAGGACCTGCACGGCCCCGAGGTCCAAGAGATCGCCGAGCAGCACCTTCAGCACGCTGATCGGCAGGCCCAGGTGGGCGGCCACCTCGGCTATCGACAGCAGTTCCCGGCAGAGCCCGAGGATCGCCTGCTGTTCGCGGTTCATGGCCGAACGGTCGACCGCGGCCCCCGGTACGGTCCGCACCAGGCTCTCGAACTCCAGCACATTGCGACTGGCCCGGCTGCGGCCCCCGGTGATCACGTAAGGCCGGACCGGCCCCCGCCTCACCGCACGTCCCCGGCGCCGGCGTGCGCCTGCCGCGGTGCGGCGGTCAGGTGGCTGCCGATCCGCTCGACCAGCGTCTGCATCTGGTAGGCCACCAGGCCGGCGTCCACCGCCTCGGAGGCCAGCACCGCCAGGTGGGTCCCGGCGCCGGCGGCGACCACGAACAGGTACCCGCCGCCGAACTCGATGATGATCTGCCGGGTCGGCCCGTCGCCGAAGCCCTGCGCCACGCCACGGGACAGCGACTGCAGCCCGGAGCAGGCGGCGGCCAGCCGCTCGGCGTCGTCCCGGCCGATCTTCGGGCTGCGGCCCATCTCCAGGCCGTCGTTGGACACCACGACGGCGTGCTGGACCTCTGGGACGGCGACGATGTCGGTCAGCAGCCAGCCGAGATCAGGGGTTGTGGTCATGGGAGTCTCCCGAGCGCTGGGGAAGTTGGGGGGAAGCGGAGAATGCGTCGTGACGGCCCTGCTCGGGCCGCCGGTCCTGCTGCGCGGCCGAACGGCCGCTGGCGGTCCCGGCCTGGAACAGCGACATGAACGTCTGCGCCTCGCGCGCACAGCGCGGCGGCGGCGCGGGCTGCTCCTCGGCCCGGGACCCGGTCTGCTGCGGGGCGCTGCCACGGCGGTTGACCCGCCGCGGCAGGGTGCCGCCCTGCGTGGGAACGGCCGGCCGGTCGGCGTCCGCGGCGACGGCCGGGCGGCGGGTGGGCGGCGCGGCCGCCACCGGTTCGGTGCGCGGGACGCTGCTCGCCGCGGGCACCGACAGCGGATCGGTGAGCAGCGCGGACGGCAGCAGCACCACCACCCGCACACCGCCGTACGGCGAGGGCGCGGAGTTGATGGTGACCCGGAAGCCGTACTGCTCGGCGAGCCGGCCGACCGCGGCCAGGCCCAGCTGCGGGACCTCGCCGATCCGGGACACCTCCAGCGAGCCGCCGCCGGACAGGGCCGCGCCCGCCTTGGCGACCGTCACCTCGGTCATGCCGACGCCGCAGTCGTCGATCTCGATCACCGCGCCGTTGTGGACCGGCATCAGCGTGACGTAGACCTGGGAGCTGGGCGGCGAGTAGCGGGTCGCGTTGTCCAGCAGTTCGGCCACCGCGTGGATCAGCGCCTCCGCGGCGGCGCCGAGCACGGCGGTGTCCACCCGGCTGTGCACGACCACCCGCTGGAACGGCAGGATGCGCGACTGGGCGCCGCGCACCACGTCCTCCAGCGAGACCGGCTCCGGCCAGTGCCGGCCCGCGCGGGAGCCGCACAGCACCGCCAGGGTCTGGGCGAGCCGGGCCTGTTGGGCGGCCGCGTGGTCGGCGCGCAGCAGGCCTTCGAGCAGCACCGGGTCGTCGTGGGTGCGTTCCATCTCGTCCAGGCCGGCCTGCTGGTCGTGTGCCATCACCAGGATGCGGCGGGCCACGCTGAGGAAGGCGCGGCGGGTGGCCGCGTTCATCTCCTGCTCGCGCAGCGCCGTCTCGGCGCCCGCCTGACGGTCGGCCAGTTCGGCGGCCAGCCGGTCGCGGGTGGCGGCGAGTTCGTCCTCGGTGGCGGCCAGCCGGCCGCGCAGGGTTCGGGTGACGGCGCGGGACCGGACGGAGGCCGCGAGAGCGAGAAGAGCGAGCAATGCGGCTGCTGCCAAGCACCATTGAGTGGTCGTCACGCGCCGAATTCTAGGGCTGACTTCCTACTGGCGTATGAACTGATCGAAGCATTGCTGTTCAGAGCGCGTCAATATCGGACAGAACCGGCAGGGCCGGGGGTCCGCCGGGCGGCGGGTCGATGGATCGATGGCAACGCCCGTCCGCCCGGCCGGAATTCACGCTCCGTCACATTTGGCGGGCCGGCGTCACTGGCCGTCGACCTCGCCGTACGGCTGCGGCTCCTTCGCCGCCACCGGCCGCAGCGAGCGTATCGACCGGACCACCGCGAAGCCGCGCGCGAACGCCGCCCGCCGGCGCTCCGGCTGTGGCGCGTCGGGCCGGGCGTCGGCCGCCGCACCGTCGGGGCTGGTGCGCGGGGCGGGGATCAGCCCCGTGCCGGGCTCGATGTGCTGAGTCGCCTGCGGCATTGCGCTGTCCTCCGTGCTTGGCGGTCACCCGTGGAAGGTCTTCACGCGGTATGACTTCCCGACCGAAGCACAGCGTTACGCACCGTTGGTGTCGGATCCGTGGAGAACCGGTTGCGAAACAGTGCGGAGGGGCGCGTGCGGGGGCGTTCGCGCAGGTGGGAGGTGCCGTCAGGCCGGCGAGCCGTCCTCCTGGACCTCCTCGGCGAGCGGCCGGTCCGGGGCGGAGAGGGTGTCGGTGTGCGGGGTGCTGCCACCCGCGTGCTCGGATCCGGCGTGCGCGCTGGGCGCGGTGAGCGAGGCGACCACGCCGACGGCGAGCGAGGCAAAGGCGAGCAGGCTGCGCTTCTTCATACCGGGTAGAACGCGTCAGGCCCCCGTCAGGTCACGCGCCGCTTCCGCCGGGCCAGTTGCCGAGGCCGTCGATCAGCACGCCGGTCAGCCGTTCCAGCGTCACGTCCGGCCCCTCGGCGAGCTGGAACGCCCCCGCCGTGGTCAACGAGGCGTACCCGTGGGCCACGGCGCGCAGGGTGCGTGCGGCGTGCACCGCCTCGGACCCCTCCAGGCCGTACCCGCGCAGGACGGCGAACAGCACGTTCACCAGCCGCTCGCCGGCCGCCATGAGCTCCGGGTCGGCCACGGGCGCCTGCGGCAGCGCGGCGTAGCGCCGGGGGAAGCGGGTGGCGAACCCGGCGTACGCGGCGAGCAGGGCGGCGACCGCCTCGTCGCGGGAGTGGCCGAGGACGGCGGCGGCCAGGTGGTCGGTCAGGTCGTCGAGGATGCGGACGGCGACCAGGCGGCGCAGCTCGGCCAGGCCTCCGGGGACGTGCTTGTACAGCGAGGGGGTGGCGACCTTGGCGCTGGCGGCGACGGCGGCCAGGGTGAGCGCCTCGGCGCCCCGGGCGTCGATCAGGTCGAGGGCGTGGTCCACCACCGCGGTGGTGGAGAGTCCGGCGCGGGCCATCAGCGGGCGACCTCGTTCAGGAAGGGGAGCAGGGCGTCGGCGACCGCCTGGGGGTAGCCCGCCATCGGGTAGTGACCGCCGTTCTGGATCATCACCTTACGGCCGCGCAGCGCGGCGGTCTGCCGGTCGGCGATCAGTTCGGGGTTCGGGAAGTCGGGGTCCTTGCTGCCCATCAGCACCAGCGCGGGGACGTCGACGGCCTCGCACCAGCCGACCGGCGCGGAGTCGCCCTTCAGGTAGCCGCGCAGCGCGGCCTTGCGGGCGGGCTGGCGCAGCATCTCGGCCAGGCCGGCCCGGTAGGCGTCGAAGTCGGCGGGCCGCGCGGTCGGGTAGTAGAACTTCTGCAGCGGGCTCCACAGGCCGGGGAACGCGGTGATCAGCGGGGTGGCCAGGCCGAACAGGGCCTTCTGGAAGGCGTTCAGCGGGAGGTTCTCGATGAAGGCGTCGATCAGCACCACCCCGGCGGTCCGCCCGGGGGCGAGCGCGGCCGCCCGGACCACGGTGGCGCCGGTGTAGGAACTGCCGGCCAGGACGGCGCCGCGCAGGTCGAGGTGGTCGAGCAGGGCGACCAGGTCGTCGGCGATCGCGGCGGGGGAGTAGTCGGTGAAGCCGGTGGAGGACTCGCCGAGGCCGCGCAGGTCCATGGTGATCACCCGGTGCCCGGCGGCGGTCAGCAGCGGCGCGAGGTGCCGGTAGGTGGTGCGCTTTTCGAGCATGCCGGGCAGCAGGACGACCGGGAGGCCGGTGCCTGGGGTGTCGTCGTAGGCGATCCGGCCGCCGGGGACGTCGAGGTACCGGGTGGTGCCGAGGGTGCTGTTCATCGCGGGCCTCCTGGGCGGGCGTTGCGGCGCGCCGGGCGCTGGAGGCCCGGCCGACTGCCGATAGCCACAAAGCTAAGGCTAATAGCCTTAGCCGTCAAGGCCGGGCGGCCGAACCGGTCAGATGCCCTCCACCTTGAACGGGTCGTGCTCGGCGAGCAGCTTGTCCAGCCGGGCCTTGTCCACCCGGCTGGTGATCGCGCCCTCCTCCTGGCGGTCCCGGATCACCTTGGCCAGCGTGAACGCGGAGGTGATCTCGTACAGCAGCCCGACGGCGAGGAAGGCGCGCATCCAGGCGCTCACCGGCAGGTAGGCGATCCCGAGAGCGAGTGCGGCGGTGGCCAGCCCGAAGGAGAGGGCGGCCTGGGCGAAGTAGGCGGCGGTGGTCCGGTGCGGCACGGTTGCGGTCATGGCACCAGGGTCGCGTCGGCCCGGGAGCGCGGCGTGAGTACGGATACTCAACCACTCGGTCACAATCCGTCAGCTTGGCCCTGGTGAACCGTCACAAATCACCCATAGGGCGTCAGGAAATCTTCGCCGTCTCGTGGTAGCGGCTTGGAATCATGGGGTCCATAGGATTAACGTTTGATAACGCAGCGCGGTCGGCAACGCCGTAACCATGCGGCACCGTGCGCCACGCCTAATCCACTTGGGCACACCCCTCGGGGCGTCCCAGGAGCCGGGGAACCACGTTCCACCGGGGTGAATCGGGACGGCCCTGGGCCCGACCGTAGGAGACCTTCCACCTCCGAACCCGTCAGCTAACCCGGTCGGCGGCAGGGAAGGAAGGAGCACGCCCCCGTGGCGTCGACCTACAGCGAGAGCACCGGCACCCAGCTGCTCGACCACCCGGTCGAGCCGGAAGCCGCCCGGCACCGGCTGCCCCGGCAGTCCCGCACCGGCGCGCCCCTGCTGGGCGTCACCGCGATGACCGCCGCGCTCGGCGCCACCGCACTCGCCGCCACCCCCGCGCAGGCCGCCGCCCCGGTGCCTGTCACCGCCGCCGACGAAGCCTCCGACGGGCTGCTCGCCGGCGACCCCGGGCTCGCTCTCGCCGCCCGCATCCAGCAGCAGGCCGACGGCCAGCGCACCGCCGCCGACGAATCCGCCCGGCTGGCCGCCGCGCAGGAGGCCGAGGCCAAGCGCGCCGCCCAGCAGGCCGAGGCCGAACAGGCCGCGCACACCCTGCCGGTGGCCGGCTACCAGCTGAGCGCGCAGTTCGCCCAGTCCGGCGCGCACTGGGCGCACCTGCACACCGGCCTGGACTTCGCCGCCCGCACCGGCACTCCCGTCGCCGCCGTCGCCGGAGGCACCGTCACCTCGGCGGGCTGGTCCGGCCCCTACGGCTACCGGGTCATCCAGACCCTGCCCGACGGCACCGAACTCTGGTACTGCCACCTCTCCCGGATCGCCACCGCCTCCGGCCCGGTCACCTCCGGCACGGTGCTCGGCGCGGTCGGCGCCACCGGCAACGTCACCGGCCCGCACCTGCACCTGGAGGTCCGCCCCGGCGGCGGCGGCGCGGTCGACCCGCTGCCCTGGCTCCAGCAGCGCGGCCTGCAGCCGTAGGGCCGGTCCGCGCTCACCGACGGCCGCCGCCTCCTTCGAGGATCCGGCGGCCGAACACCGCGCAGCCGAACAGCACCCCGCCGGCCAGGAAGAACGGCTCGTACAGCACCGTCGCGAAGCGGGCCATCGCGTCCAGCTCCGCCACCGAGCGGTGACCCGCCGCCAACGCCAGCCAGTCCGGCACGGACGGTGCGGCGTGCACGATCAGCAGCACCGCCGTGCCCCGGGCCGCCCACAGCAGCCGGCGGGCTGGCAGCCGCCCGCCCCACGGCCGCACCAGCGCCAGGGCCAGCGCCGCCGCCACCGCGCACAGCGGTATCGCGAGGATGTCGATCACCAGCAGCGGCGTGTTGTCCAGCACCGAGAGGCCGTCGGGCAGGCTGGCCCGGCCGCCCAGCAGCCAGTACAGGTGCACCAGGGCGAAGACGGCCGACCAGAGCGCGGCGGCGTGGGCGGCGGCCCGGCGCAGCGAGGGGCGCGGACCGGCCGCGGCGGTGGCGGCGGGAGTCACGATGTCCATGGCTCCACCCTGGCCCGGCGGCCCCGCCCCGCGGATCGTCCGGACGGCCAGGACTGATGGCCCGTCAGGGCGATCCCCGGGTCCTCCGAGCGGTGGACCCGGCGGGCCGCGAACCCTCAGTACACCTCGGGGGCCAGCTCCGGGAACTCCTCCAGCAGCAGCCGGGCCAGCCCCGGCACCGTCCACTCGCCGCACAGGTCGATCGCGGCCTGCGCCACCGCCTCCTCGAACTCCTCGAACGCCCCCGCGAGTTCGTCCGGCATCGGCAGGCCCCGGGCGTTCAGCTCGGCCAGGTTGCGGTAGCTGCGCCGCATCAGGCCGTGCTCCAGCAGCCGGCGCGCCCCGTCCGTGGACACCCCGACCAGCAGCGCCCGCTCCGGCCCCCAGCCGCCGTCCGGATCCACCCCGGGCACCCGCTCGTAGGCGGCGAACCGCTCCTCGACGTCCAGCGCCCGGAACTCCTCCAGCCAGCCCCGCACCTGGTCGAGGTCGTGCACCGGCACGCCGTCCGCGCGCAGCAGCAGCGTGTACAGGCGCGGCCAGGTCAGCAGGTCGGAGCGGCGCAGCAGCGAGTCCACCAGCACCTGGCCCTGCCAGTCGGCCTCCTCGCGCAGCTTCTCCAGCCGCTTGGCGTTCAGCCGCCGCGCCGCCCGCTGGCGTTCGATCAGCAGCCGCACCGCCGCCGGGTACGCCCAGGCATCGCCGTCCGGCTGGACGTACAGGTGCAGTTGCTCGTACAGCAGGTGCTCCAGCACCGGCGAGGACAGCTCCGGGAAACCGTCGTGCAAGCGGGCGCCGCCCAGCTCCAGCAGGGTCAGCACGGTCCGCACCGCCGGCTCGGGTACCGCCTCCAAACCCTCCTCGGCCGCCCAGCCCAGCAGGTCGGCGGCACGGGTACGGGGGAGCAGGTGCAGGTCTTCGTCGTCCACCCCGGTACGTTAACCGGTCCGGGTGAGGCCGACCGGTAGGGTCGAGCCCCATGGAGACCGTCCGGTTGACCGGCCCCCGGCTCACCCTGCGGGAGTACCACCACACCCCCGAGGAAGTCGCCGCGCTGCACGCCGTCCACGGCGACCCCCGGGTGGTCCGGCATCTCCCGTTCGGCGCCGCCGACTTCGAGGAGTGCGCCGACCAGCTGGAGCTCTACCTCGACGAGGCCGAGGCCGAGCCCCGGCAGCACTACCGGCTGGCCGTGGACGACCCGGAGGGCGAGCCGATCGGCCAGGGCGCCCTCACCCGCGACGGCGAACACGCCGCCCAGCTCGGCTGCGTGCTGCGCCACGACACCTGGGGCCGCGGCTACGCGGGAGAGGTCACCGCGCTGCTCTGCGCGCTCGGCTTCGACACCCTCGGCCTGCACCGGCTGTTCGCCCGCACCGACCCCGACAACCCGGCCGCCGCCCGGGTGCTGACCAGGGCCGGTTTCCGGTACGAGGGCCGGATCCGCGACGAATCCCACTGGGGCGGCAGCTGGCACGACGCCCTCCAGTACTCGCTGCTCGCCCCCGAGTGGCGGGCCGTCCGACTCGCCGCCCCGGCCCCGCGACCCGGGGGTTAACCCCACCACCGATCGGGCAGCAGACCTCATTCCGTGGACCCGGCCCGGTACGGCACCTTGGAAGCGTGCCCGACGCCGCCGACCGGCGGCGTCACCCCGACCACCCGAAGGACCGCGGATGTCCACCGCTGCGTACCGTGCCTCCACCGGCGACCACCCCACCTGGCCCGGGTTCTGGCGCGCCCCGTTCTCCCGGGCCGCCTACCGGGAGCTCGGCTTCGCGCTCAGCGGCTTGCCCATCTCCGTGCTCGGCTTCTCCCTCGTCGTCGCGCTGTTCAGCGCCGGCCTCGGCCTCTCCCTCAGCGCGCTCGGCCTGCCCGTGCTCGCCCTGCTGACCATCACCGGCCGCGGCTTCGGCGCCGCCGAGCGCCACCGGATGCGCGCCCTGCTCGGCCTCGACCTGCCCGCCCCGGCCGCGGTGACGGTCCGCCGGGAGGGCGTCTGGGGCCGGATCACCGCCCGGCTCGGCGACGCGGCGGGCTGGAAGGGTGCGCTGTACCAGTTCGTCATGTTCCCCTGGGCGATCCTCAGCTTCGTGCTCTCGCTGGTCTTCTTCACCCTCGGCTGGGCCCTGCTGCTGTTCCCCGCCTACCAGTGGGTGTGGCCCCGCTACACCGACTGGAACGGCTACCGGGTCGCGGACTGGACGGACTCGAACGGCGTGCAGCACGTCTACGAGCTCGTCTCGCCGCTCCAGATCGGCGCCGTCAGCGTGCTCGGCCTGCTGTTCGTCCTGCTCACCCCGCAGCTGATCCGCGCCCTCAACGGCGCCAACCGGCTCGCCGCCCGCGCCCTGCTGGCCGGCCGCTGAACATGCGCCACCCCTGGGCCCGTGGTCGGATGACCCCGGGCCCGGCCGCATCCCGGGCCCGTCGAACGTCCGGAGGACCGCCGATGTGCCCGGTCAGCAGCGCCCGCCCGGTGAACCGCCGGGTGCGGGCCGCCCCGCCCGTGCTGATCACCTCCCGGCCGCTCGACGAGTACTGCGCCCACCTCGGCCTCACCCGCGCCGACCTGAGCCGCCTGCCCGGTCCGCTGCTGGACTGCCCCGGCGGCGCCGCCGCGTTCGCCGCCGAGGCCCGGGCGCTCGGCTGCGAGGTGGTCGCCGCCGACCCCGGCTACGCGCTCGGCCCCCGCCGGCTCGCCGAACTCGCCGCCGCCGGCCACGCCACCATGGCCGGCGCCATCCACCGCGACCCGGCCCGCCACCTTCCCCGCGCCGTGCACGGCCGGCGCCGCCCCGACAAGTACCTGCGCAGCTGGGACCGGGCCCGCCGCCTGTTCGCCGCCGACGCCGCCGCCCACCCCGGGCACTACCTGGCCGCGGCGCTGCCCCGACTCCCGTTCGCCGACGGCAGCTTCGCCCTCACCCTCAGCTCCTACCTGCTGTTCGCCTACCCCGCGCTGTTCACCCCCGCCGACCAGTTCCGCGCCCTGCGCGAACTCGCCCGGGTCACCGCCCCCGACGGCGAAGTCCGGATCTTCCCGCTCTACGACCACACCGGCAGCCTCTGCCCGCACCTCACCGAGCTCCGCGCCGCCCTCCGCCACCACCGGATCGCCAGCCGCGTCCTGACCACCACCCCGCCGCACCGGATCCTGGCCCTGACCCCCGCCGGTTGACCGCCCGTCAGCAGGCGTCGGCCGGGACGGGCTCCTCCCGCAGCGAGCACGGATCTGCCGGACGCGCTCCACCAGGGCCTCGTCGTACTCCCGGTAGCCGTTCGCCGCGCGCTCCGGCTTCAGCAGGTCCTGCTCCTCGTAGTAGCGCAGCAGCCGGGGCGAGGCGCCCGCCCGGTCCGCCAGTTCACCGATCCGCATCCGCGTCTCCCGTCCGCCGGAGAGGACTCCGGACTCTCCGCGATCCCGCCGGCCCGGGCCACCGCCCGCTGGTCCCGCAAGCGCCTGGTGCTCGCCGCCGTCGCCGTCCTGCTGGTCGCCAACACCGTCACCGCACTGTCCTCGTCCTACCCGCTCACCATGACCGCCCGGATCGCGGGTGCGCGCGGGCATCGAAGGCCGGACAGGGATGGTGGAGCAGCTGAGCCGTCGACGGCCGGGCGAAGGCCTCGGAGAACGCAGACGGCCCGTGGGCTGCTCCTCGGGCCGGGCCCCGCTGGGCGGGGGCGGCGGTCGAGGCACCGGGGATGTACCGGTGAGCCCACGGGCCGGGTGACTGCTGGGAATTCGCCTGAGCCGGAGGCCGCACGGCCTCACCGCTGCACAGGCAGGGGCGGCTCTAGCGAGCAGCCACCTCACGCATCCTGAAAGAACTCAACTCAGGATCACCTCCTTTCAGTGTGCCGCCAGCGTAGGCACCGCCGCCGGGGCGGGCAACGGATTTATTCGGCGGCGCTCGGGGCACGCACGACGAAGGGCCCGGAGGCGATGCCTCCGGGCCCTTCGTTGCTACTGAGTAGCGGGGACAGGATTTGAACCTGCGACCTCTGGGTTATGAGCCCAGCGAGCTACCGAGCTGCTCCACCCCGCGTCGGTGAACACGACTCTACGTGACTCCCGCGAGAAAGGGAAATCCGTTCCCCGCAGGCACCCGCGCAGGCCACCACGCAGGTCAGCCGGGACGGGCCGACTGGCGGGTGCGGCGGGTCTGCGCCCACACCGCGAAGCAGACCAGTGCCGCGAAGCAGGGCACCATCACCAGGCCGTACACCAGCAGGAAGCCGTCGGTGCCCAGCCCGGCCGCCGCGTTCCACACCCCGTGCAGGCCCATCGCCAGCAGCAGGCCCCCCGGGGCGCCCAGCCGGGCCGCCCAGCGGCGGCCGGTGGTCAGCGTCACCGCGAGGCCGATGCCGGCCAGCGCGGTGAACAGCGGATGCGCGAACGGCGACAGCAGGGCCCGCAGCACGAAGGTGTGCACCGTCCCGTCGAAGTCCCGCAGGCTGGGCGGCCGGCCCAGCCCGATCGCGTCCAGCCGGGCCTGCCGGTCCGCGGTGAACGCCCGCCCCAGGTAGAGCGCGTTCTCGGTGAACGCGAAGCCGGACGCCGTCACCCCGCCCAGCACCGCCCCCGCCGCCAGCGTGCGCGGATGCGAGCGGGCCCGCAGCCGCCCGGCGGGCGCGGGCCGGAACAGCGCGACTGCCCGCTCGGGGTCGTCATGCCGGTGCCACAGCAGGCGGCGCAGGCGGCGGCACGGGCGGCCGGGCTCGCAGTGCCGCCGCCGCCGCCGCAGCGGCAGCAGCAGCATCAGCAGCGCCGAACCCTTCGCCACCTCCTCGATCAGCGGCGTCGCGAACTCCGCGCCCCACGTCTCCCCGCGCGCGCCCCGATGGGCGATCAGGAAGTCGCTCGCCCAGCCGTTCGCCAGGATCGCCACCGTGGTCGCGGCGCACGCCCCCCAGGCCAGACAGAACAGGGTGTGCCGGATCGGCACCCGCGCGGTCTGGTTCAGCCACGCCAACGAGCCCAGCACGAACGGCAACGGCAGCAACGCCAACCCGAGACCCACCAGCAACCCGGCCGTCCCGGTCTGACGCTGGACCAGATGCAGAATCAGCACCCCCGACCCGGCCAGCGCCAACGCCACCACCGCCGAGGACGCCGCCGACCGCCGCAACGGCCACAACCGGCGCACCACGGAGGGCGCGACCCGCACCACCCGGCCACCACGCTGCCCCGGGATCCGCCCCACCGCCGACAGATACACCCGCACCCGGCGCGCCCCCGACTCCGGGAACGCCCGAGCGCCCTCCTGGGACGGCGGCAAATCGGCGGCCATGGCGGCGACCCCTACAGGCAGGCTGGGGGAGGCCTTGCCGCCGGGCGGACTGCTCACCTGCAGAAGCGTAGGCGAATCCTCCACTCCGAGGGGAGTGGGGAACACAATCCGTACGGCTGTGGTGACAGGCCGTCAGCAAGGCGAAACGGCGGACACCGCTTCGGTGTTGTTCCTACCCGGAACGCCACTGCACAGAACGCGCCCGCCGGGCCGGCCTTGCGGCAGGACGCGCAGCGGATCAGCGGCGGCGGAACAGCAGGTCGTGCACCACGTGACCCTTGGCCAGGCCGGCCCGCTCGAACTTCGTCACCGGGCGCCAGTCAGGGCGCGGCGCGTAGCCCGGGACGGAGCCCGCCGGGTGCTCGTCCGGCTCCAGCCACGGGGAACCGTCGCCCTCCGGGTGCAGGTTCTCCAGCTCCGGCGACGCCTCCAGGACGGCCAGCATCTGCTCGGCGTACGGCTCCCAGTCGGTCGCGCAGTGCACCAGCGCGCCCGGGGCCAGCCGGGGCAGCACCAGCTCCAGGAACGACTCCTGGATCAGCCGGCGCTTGTGGTGCTTCGGCTTCGGCCACGGGTCCGGGAAGTACACCCGCAGACCCGCCAGCGAGGCGTCCGGCAGCATGTCGCGCAGCAGGATCACCGCGTCGCCCGCCGCGAGGCGGACGTTCTCCGAACCGTCCCGCTCCAGGAACTGCAGCAGATTGCCGTGGCCCGGGGTGTGGACGTCCGCCGCGAGGATCCCCGACGCCGGGTCGGCCGCCGCCATCGCGGCCGTGGTGTCGCCCATGCCGAAGCCGATCTCCAGCGTCACCGGGCGGCCGTCGAACATCGCCGGCAGGTCCATCGGGGTGCCGTCGATGGCGTGGCCGAAACGCTCCCAGCCGCGATCCAGCGCACCCGCCTGCGCCTTGGTCATCCGACCACGACGCGGCTGGAAACTGCGGATCCGCTGCTCACGGTGCTGGGCCTCGGTGGCCTTGTGCGGATACATCGGCGCGGGGTACGCCGCCGGGGCGGCGGACAGCCGGGCCGACGCGGGCAACTGGGGGCTGGGGGCGGAGGAAGTCACAATCACCCGAGTCTACGGGAGGCGAAAATCCGGGACGGGGGTGAGCGGTGCACCGACGCAGGGCGCCCCTGGTTGGTTGCCTACCCGATCGCGGCCAGCGCCCGCCGGGCGATTTCGCGGCCGATCCCCAGCGAAGCCGTCGCCGCGGGCGAAGGTGCGTTGAGGACGTGGACGGTGCGGCCGGTGCCGGCGAAGGCGAAATCGTCGAGGAGGGTGCCGTCGTGGGCGACGGCCTGGGCGCGGACGCCGGCGGGGGCGGGGCGGAGGTCGGCCTCGGTGACGGCGGGGAGGAGGCGGCGGACGGCGGTGGTGAAGGCGCGTTTGGACAGGGAGCGGTGGAGCTCGCCGAGTTCGTAGCGCCAGTGCCGCCGGGCGATCGTCCAGGTGCCGGGGAAGCGGACCGTCCCGGCCAGGTCGCGGAGGTTGAGGGTGTGCCAGTCGTAGCCTTCGCGGGCCAGCGCCGGAACGGCGTTCGGGCCGACGTGGACGTCACCGTGGATGCCGCGGGTGAGGTGGACGCCGAGGAACGGGAACGCCGGGTCGGGCACGGGATAGACCAGGCCGCGCACCAAGGACCGGCGGGCGGGCGTGAGGTCGTAGTACTCGCCGCGGAACGGGACGATCCGGACGCCGGGGTCGTCGCCGGCCAGCCGGGCGATCCGGTCGCTGTGCAGGCCGGCGCAGTTGACCAGCACCGCGCAGCGGATCTCGCCGGTGGGGGTGGTGACCGTGACCCCGTCGGCGCGCCGGGCGATGTCCAACACGGGGGTGGCGAGCCGCAGTTCGGCGCCGCGTTCGCCGGCGAGGACGGCGTACCGGCGGGCCACGGCGGTGTAGTCGCAGATGCCGGTGGTGGCGAGGTGCAGGCCGGCGATGCCGGTGACCTCGGGTTCGTGCTCGCGGATGCCGGCCGGGTCGAGTTCGCGCAGCGGGATGCCGTTGGCCCGGCCGCGTTCGGCGAGGGCGGCGAGGCGGGGGAGTTCGGCGCCTTCGGTGGCGACGACGAGTTTGCCGGTGACTTCGTGGGCGATGCCCTGGTCACGGCAGAACTCGACCATCTCGCGGGCGCCTTCGGTGGCGTACCGGGCCTTCAGGGAGCCGGGCCGGTAGTAGACGCCGCTGTGGATGACGCCGCTGTTGCGCCCGGTCTGGTGGGTGGCGAGGGCGCTCTCCTTCTCCAGCACCATGACGGAGATGCCCGGTTGGGCCCGGGTGAGCGCGTACGCGGTGGACAGGCCGACGATGCCGCCGCCGACCACCAGGACCTGGACGTCGTGCTTCACATCCGCACCCTTCAGCCGGTGGTGAGGACCAGGCGGGCGCGTTCGGTGAGCTCCTTGACCCGCTGCTCGTTCTGGTAGGGCTCCAGGCGGCGCAGCAGCTCGACCACGTACTCGCGGCTGCGGTGCGAGGAGATCCGTCCGGCGACCTCGACGGCGCGTTCGCCGGCGGCGACGGCGGCGTCCAGGTCGCCGGCCTCGGCCTCGGCCATCGCGGAGACGATCAGCCGCAGGCCGTGCGAGCGGACGAAGCCCTCGGTCGGGCGGGCCAGTGCCTCGCGGGTGAACTGCCGGACCTTGGACGGGACTCCGAGGTCGCGGAAGCATTCGGCGGCATCGGCGGCGAGGCGGTCGTAGGTGTAGAAGTCGATCCAGGTCGGGTCGTGGTCGCCGGGGCGGGCCCGGTCGAGGGCGGCCTCGGCGGCGGAGAGCGCGGTGCCGCAGGCGGGGGCGTTGCCGGCCTTGGCGTGGGCGCGGGCCTCGACCAGGTGGAAGAAGCTCATGGTGCGCGCGGTGGCCAGGCCCCGGTTGCGTTCCAGGGCGGCCTGGGCGAGGTCCACGGCCTCGTCGGGGAAGGAGCGGTAGGAGGCCTGCAGGCTCATCGAGGCCAGCACGTACCCGCCGAGCGGTACGTCGCCGGCGGCCCGGGCCAGCCGCAGCGCCTGGATGTAGTAGCGCTGGGCGGCCTCGTGCTGGCCGGTGTCGAAGGCCATCCACCCGGCCAGCCTGGTCAGTTCTGCGGTGGCGCCGAACAGTGCCCGGCCGACGGCGTCGCTGTACGAGGCGAGCAGCAGTGGGGCGGCCTCCACCCGCAGGCACTCCGGGACCATCGAGGAACGCCAGTCGCCGCCACCGTACTTGGAGTCCCAGCGGCGGGCCTCCTGGGCGGCCTCGCGGAGCTTGGCGGCGTCCGCGTGCCCGACGCGGTAGCCGGACAGGTCGGGGGCGGACTCCCGGGCCACCGAGCCGTCGGCGGGGGTGATCAGCCAGCGGGAGACGGGCGTGGCGTACGCGGAGACCGAGAAGGTGCCGGCCAGGCTGTCGCTCCACCGGCCGCCGCCCGGGCCGCGCCGCAGGTCCAGATCGACCCGCCAGAGTTCGGTGGCGGAGCGGACCGCCTCCGGGACCTCGCGCGGGAATTCCAGGCCGAGTTCGGGCGTGGGGTGCGAGTCGGCGAGGCCGATCTCCTCCAGCGGCACCGGGCGGCCGAGCTTGTTGCCGAGCGCGGTGGCGATCAGGTGCGGCACCGGGCGCTGCGGCACCATCCCCTTGGTCACCCAGCGGGCCACCGAGGTCTTGTCGTAGCGGAGGGTCAGGCCGCGCTGCGCGCCCAGGTCGTTGACCCGGCGGGCGAGCCCGGCGTTGCTGATCTGGGCGAGTGCGAGGAGGGCGCCGAGCCGGTCGTTCGGCCCTCGTGAGCTGACGGTCATGGTGGCGGTGGCACCCCCTGGCGACGTCGTGCGCGGATGGCGGCGGGCGCGACGGCAGGCAGCGCGCCACCGGACTGCTTGCACCTAGCGTAGTCGCCCGCGTTCCCACGGTTAAGAGGCCGCATTCCGGTTGGCGGGAACGCGCTGATGCCACCCTCGCCGACCGGATGCCTCCGGAGCGAGGGGCCGGCACCTGCCGTACACCCGTGCTCCCGTCCCGTGCCCGTGTGCGCCATCCGTGCTCCCTGGCCGCAGCGGCAGGTGGGCGATTCGCTGGTGCCTGTGGATCGGCCCGCCGCCGAGGACCCGGCGGGCCGGGGGAAACGCTGCCTCAATCCCCGCGGGCAGCGGCGCGTCCGGGAGGGCATGCGGATGCCCTCCCGGGTCGTGCGACGTCTTTCGGCCAAACTCGGCCGCTTTCGCGGCGTCCACGGACCACTTCCGCGCCGTGCTGTCCGGCCACCGGCCGTTCCCCGGACGGGAGTTCGAGGACCCGCACGGCCCGGGCCCCGGAGGGGGTGGCCCGGTCCGTGCGCCCCCCGGTGAAAGCTTGGCGCGTTCTGGCCCCACCGGTGGCACGATGTCTCCTGACGGTGCGCCAATTCTCCACACATCATCGGATGTTCGCCGCGTGCCCGAAGCACCACGGAGGCGCGATGCGGTGGCTCACCGGCTGGAGCGGCCCGACCGCCGACCCGGCGCTCGCCGCGGTCCGGCCGATCGCCGGCACCCTGCTCTGGGGCGGCCCCGACCCGCTCTGGGCGGTCGGCGACTGGCGCCCCGACGAACTGCGCCTCGCCGTGCTCCGCCCCGGCGCCCCCGCCACCGTCCGCGGCGGACTCGACCCGCGCGGCCCCGCCGACCGCACCGACCAGGACACCCCCGCCACCCTGCGCCTCGCCGTCGCCGGCCGCTGCGGCGCCACCGACCGCGAACTCGCCGACGGCCTGGCCGCCGCCCGCGGCGGCGCGCTGCGCCACCTCACCCACTGGCCCGGCAGCTACACCGTCGTCCTGCGGGCCGGCCCCCGCTCCACCGTGCTGCTCACCGACCTGGCCGGCGTCCAGCCGGTCTTCCACACCCCGTTCGCCGGTGGCACCGCCTACGCCACCGCCGCGCTGCCGCTGGCCGACCTGGTCGGCGCACCCCTGGACGCCGGGCACCTGGCCGCCCGCCTGGCCACCCCCGAGACACCCGAGGCGCTCGGCGACCGCACCCCCTTCCGGGGCGTCCGCCGGGTGCCGCCCGGCCACGCCCTCGGCATCCGCGGCGGCCGCGCCCACCACACCGCCCACCCCGAGGAGCCCGCCGAGGCCCGGGCCGAGGCGCCCGCCGTCCGCGAACTCACCCGCGCCCTGCTGGAAGCCGTCCGCTGCCGGGTCCGCGCCACCGCCCCCGGCGACCGGCCCCGGCTCGGCGTCGACCTGTCCTACGGCACCGCGTCCGCCACCGTCGCCCTGCTCGCCGCCGCCGTCCCGCTGTCCGGCTGCCCGCATCCCGGCGCCGCGCTCGAACGGCCCGCCGCCCGCACCGGCGCCGTCCGGGGCTCCTGGGCGCGCGGCGCCGACGGCCGGCCCGAACCCGAGACGCTGCCCGCCGTCACCCTCGGCGACGCCGACGGGCTCGCGCTCGCCGTGCACGCACCCCGGCTGCGGCACCTCGTCCTCCCACCCGTCCTCCCGTACACCGGCCTCGGCGAGCCCGGCGGGCCGCTCACCGACGAACCCGGCCCCGCCCTGCTCCTCGCCGCCCGGCACACCGCCGCGCACCGGGCCGGCGGCGCCGACCACCTCACCGGCCACGGCGCCCGACAGGTCCTCGACGGTCACCCCGCCCGGCTCGCCGACCTGATCCGGGCCGGCCGCCCGCTCCACCTGCTCCCCCCGATCGCCGCCCTGGCCGGCGCCGACCGCGCCACCGCCGGCACCCTCACCGGCACCCTGCACACCCCCGTCACCGTGCTGCGCGCCGCCCGCCGCCTCGCCCGCACCCGCTACGCCGACGCCCTCGACGACCTCGCCCTGCGCCTGAGACTCCGGCACGCGCCGGGCGAGGCCGGCACCATGGGCCGCGCGATGGCCGCCGAACTGACCTGGCACCGGGCCGGACCCGCCGCCCACCTGCTGGCCGACGAACCCCTCGCCGCACTCGCCCAGCACCTGCGCACCGCCGCCCGCGACGGCGCCCCCACCGAACCGCCCGGCGCCCGCCGCGCCCGACTCGCCCTGCACCGGCAGGCCGCCCACTACCGCACCCTGGTGCACGCCACCGAACAGCACGGCCAGCGCCTGCACGCACCGTTCCTCGACAACCAGGTGGTCCGCGCCGCCCGCCTGCTCCCCGACGAGCTCCGCCTGCAACCCGGCGCCCGGCCCGCCCTGCTGGCCGCCGTGCTGGCCGGCGCCGGCCGCACCGACCTGCCCGCCGACTGGGGCCGCACCACCGGACCCGACCCGCACACCCCGGCCCGGAACGGCATCCGGGCCGCCGCACCCGCGCTCGCCGACCTGCTCGACCGCCCCCTGCTCGGCGAGGCCGGACTGATCGACACCCCCGCCGTCCGCAAGGCCCTCGCCACCGCCACCGACCCCGCGCAGGACGCCCCGCCGACCACCCTCGCCGCGCTCGGCGAGCTGATCGCCGTCGAACTCTGGCTGCGCCGCCTGGCCGCCCGCCGCCCCGGCTCCGCCTGGACCGGCCTGCCCGCCCCGCGCCGCACCGCGCTGGAGACCTGAGCGTGCCTGCCCGGCGCGCGCCGGTCCGCCGGATAGCTTCGCGCCATGACCCTCCCCGTCAGCACCGAGATCCCGCCGCCCGGCGCCTCGATCCTCAACGCCTGCGACGGTTCCGACGCCTCGCTCTGGGCGCTCGACCGGGCGATGACCGAGGCCGAGGCGCACCGCCTGCCGCTGCACGTGGTCGCCGTGGTCAACCCCTCGCCCACCGGCTACCCGCCGGGCATGGCCGACCTGGTGCAGGAGAGCGTCCAGCGCCTCATCGCGAGCATGTCGGACGGACTGCGCCGCGCCGTCGACACCGTCCAGGCCGCCCGTCCCCGCCCGTACGCCGGGCAGCTCACCCTGCACGTGCTGCTCGGCAACGTGGTGGACGTGCTGCTCCGGGCCGCGAACGGGCGGCACACCCTGGTGCTCGGCACCCGCGGCAACGGCGCCTTCTCCCGGCTGCTGCTCGGCTCGGTCAGCTCCGCCGCCGTGCACCACGCCGGCTGCCCGGTGCTGGTGGTCCCGGCGCCCGCAGAAGACACCTGAGCAGGAATGACCGCAGGTGGTTGAGCGTTCATCTTCCCTGTTGGAGGCCGACCGGCCGCCGTGAACCACCCCGACAGGAGCCCGCCCCGCCATGAAGGTCGAAATCTACTCGGACATCGCATGCCCCTGGTGCTACGTCGGTAAGCGGCGCTTCGAGCAGGCCCTGGACGGCTTCGAGGGCAAGGACGGCGTCGAGGTGGTCTACCGCCCCTACCAGCTCGTCCCCGACGCGCCCGAACAGGCCCGCCCGCACCGCGAGTGGCTCACCGAGCGCTACGGGCCGCAGTCCGTCGCCATGGACGCCCGGATCACCGAGGTCGGCAAGACCCTCGGCATCGACTACGACTTCGACGCCGCGCTGGAGGTCAACACCCTCCGCGCCCACCGTCTGCTGCACCTTGCCGAGACCGAGTACGGCCCCACCGTGCAGGCCGCGCTCAAGGAGCGCCTGCTGAAGGCCCACTTCTCCGAGGGCGTGAACGTCGGCGACGTCGAGGCGCTGGCCGGCCTCGCCGCCGAGACCGGCATCGACCGCGAGCGCGCCGCCGCCTACCTGGCCGGCGACGAGGGCGAGGCCGAGACGCTCGCCCAGCTCGCCGAGGCCCGCGCCATCGGCGTCACCGCCGTCCCCACCTTCGTCTTCGAGGGCCAGTGGGCCGTCCAGGGCGGCCAGGAGGCCGAGACCTTCCTCCAGGTGCTGCGTCAGGTCGAGGCCGAGACCGCCCGCCGGATCACCCCGATCGCCCCGGCGGGGGAGACCTGCGCGGACGGCAGCTGCCAGATCTGACGCCCGGGCGCGGTTGGTTGCCTGCGGCTGTCAGCAGCTGAGGCCGGCCTGCGCCCAGTCCGCCAGGCCGATCACGGGGGCGGAGCCGCGGGCCGCCGTCACCACCAGCCGGATCGAGGACTGGCCGGCCAGCGGCGCGTGCACCGCGACCGGCGCGTCGTCCGTCGACAACTCGCCCGAACTCCACAGCACTTCACCGTTGTCGCCCTGTACCGAGAAGACCACCCGCCCGTACGTCACCCCGAAGTCGTCCAGTCCGGCGACGGCGTCGAACGAGCGGCAGCTGCGGTTCAGGTCGATGGTCACCCGGGACGGCACCTGGACCGCCAGCACATGCCGGTAGAAGTCGCCCTGCATCCACGCCCCGGGCCGCTGCAGGGCGAACCCGGCGCCGCGGATGGTCGGCGTGCCCGCGGGCTGGTTCCCGCGGTTCAACGGCAGCTCGTCCAGCCAGAACTTGCTGGCCGTGCTGGTGCTCGGGCTCGGCGAGGGGCTCGGGCTCGACGGCGCCTGGGAAGGCAGCGGCTCCTGGCTGGGCGCCTGGGACGGCGCGGCGGACGGCTCCGGGCTCGGCGACTGCGACTGCGACGGCGTCGAGCTGGGCTTCGGCGTCGGACTCGGGGTCTGCGACTGGGACTGCGACGGCGACGGCGAGGGTGACGGCGCCGGTGCGGACGTCGGCTTCGACGCGGCCGCCGGCGGCACCGGCGCAGCGGAGTCCGGCACCGTGCTGACCGGCGGAGGTGCGGCCACCGGCGGCTGCGGCTGCGGCTCCGGCGAACCGGTGAGCGCGAACGCGGCGACGGCCACCGCCACCACCGCGATGCCCGCGGCGATCCCGGCCTTCGCGGCCGTGCCGAGCCCCTGCCCGGCCGCCGTGGCCGCCCCGCCACCACCGGAGGACGACCCGGCCGCCGCCGTACCGCCACCCGCCGCGGCCGCACCACCGGCGACCGCGCCCGTGACGGCGACCCCGGCACCGGCCGCGGCCGCCGCGGCCGTGAACCAGCCGACGCCGACCCAGAGCAGCGCGCCCCCGGGCAGCACCGCCCGCAGACTGTGGTTGATGTCGGCCAGCTCCAGGTACGCGGCCGTGCACCGGGTGCAGTCCTGGACGTGCTTGCCGACCTCCGCCGACGCCCGCTTGCGCAGCGAGCCACGGGCGTACGCGCCCAGCCGGTTCGCGTACCCGGCGCAGCCCGACTCCTGGCTGCCCGACACGTGCGCCTGCAGGAACGCCGCGGCCAGCCGGTCCCGGGCCCGGTGGGCCTGCACGGCCGTCGCGTTGGCGGTCTTGCCCAGCATCACCGCCACCGTCTTCGGCGACTCCCGCTCGACCTCGGTGTGCCAGAGCACCACCCGGTCGTCCTCCGGGAGTTCGGCGTACGCCCGCATCACCATGCGCTGATCGGCCAGCGCCAGCGCCCAGGCATCCGCGCCCGGGTCGGCCAGGTCGAACTCGATGGTGGCGGCGGACGCCTCGGCGAACGTCGAGAAGTCGTCCACCAGTTGCTCGCGCCGGTCGGAGCGCGCCCAGGCCGCCGCGACGTTGCGCACCGCCGTCAGCAGGTAGGCGCGGACCGCGAACTCCGGCCCCTTGCCCGCCTTCAGCGCTTGGAGGGTACGGGCGAACACCTCGCCGGCGAGGTCCTCGGCGGTGAAGCTGTCGCGGCAGCAGGTCCTGGCGTAGCGGCGCACCGCGTCCGCGTGCCGCCGGTAGATCTCCTCGTACGCGGCGTCGTCGCCGGCCCGCACCAGAGCGGTCAACTCGGCGTCGGAGGGCGGGCGTTCACCGTCCACCGGATCGGCCGGCGGGGGCACTGTGGCACGCACCGCGAACTCCTCGGTGATGAAAGCCTCCGGGATGACCCCGCCCTGCCCGGCGGGTGCCTGGCCCGGCACCCGGCCGGTCAGCGACTCCCGGGCGGGACTGCCCGCCTGGTCCGGGACCTGCCCGGGGGCGCCCAGTCCGGAGCCGAACTCCCCGCCCTCACCCTGCTCCTCGGGATTCACCTGGCACCGCCCGCTCGCACGGCGCACGACCCGGGCCGCCCCTCGAACTCGACGGCGGGCACGGTACGCAACGGGACAATGGCTCCAACCACGGGCAAAGCATGGCATGGCACAGCGACCACCGGTAGCCGCCCGGACCCGGACCCACTCTTCCGTGCCGCCGCTCGCTGAGGTGTTCGGTGATCGACGGCGCAAGCACCGCGCGTACCCGGACAGTTCCGCGCGCCGCTCGCGCCGGGCGGTACCCGGTCACTCGAACGGCACGTCACCGGCACCGGCCGGGCGGCCAATTCCACGGCCCGGCCGACCGGTTCAGGCCGCCCGAAGCCCCTGCAGCAGCAGCTGCAACAGCCGGCCACCGGCACCGCCCTCGCCACCGTCCGCGAACGCCGCCGACGCGTGCACCGGCACGGCCGCCGTCAGCACCAGCACCACATCGGACACTGTCACCCCCGGCCGCAACTCGCCTGCCGCGCCCGCCCGGGCCACCAGCGCCGCCAACAGCTGCAGCAGCAGCCGCGGATCCGCACTCGGCTCGCCCTCGGCCACCGGCACCCCGCCGAACGCCCGCAACTCGGCGCCGCGCTGCTCCGGCACCCGGCCGATCTCCTCGGCGTAGCGGAACGCCTCCGGCGGCAGCAGTCGGCCCGCACCCGAGGCGGCGGCCCGCTGCAGGAACCCGGCCAACGCGTCCCACGGACCGTTCAACCCGCCGTACAGCGACTCGCGGGCCTGCGTCGTCAGCCACGACACCTCCTCTGCGGCGATCCGCTGGACCAGCACCTCCTTGCTGGGGAAGCGCCGGTACACCGTGCCGACCCCGACCCCGGCCCGGCGGGCGACCTCCTCCATGGGCGCCCCGTACCCGAGCTCGCCGAACACCTCACGGGCGGCCCGCAGCACGCTCTCCAGGTTCCGCCGGGCATCCACCCGCAGCCGCGAACCCGCGCCCCGGCCCGCCTCGCCCCGGCCCGCCTCGCCAGGGCGCGCGTCACTGTGCGCGTCACTCTGCGGGAAGGCGTACCGCTCCCGCTCGCCCGGACCGCGCTGCTCCGGCACCACATCCGTCGCGGCCCTCCCGAACGCGCCACCCGGCGACCGCTCGGCCAACTGTTCCTGCTCCGACATGCCAACCTCCCCCGAGGCACCCCGTTCCGGGTACCCGAACGGTCACTGCGCCTCCTGGCGTGCGCTGCCGACACCGGTCGGTCCGACGTCCGCGCACTACCTTCCCCGGATGACTCCCGGGCAGTCGCACCGATGCCACCGGGCTCGCAGGTACATGGACCGGCACCATCGGCGGTCCGAACCACAATCCGACCATAGTTCAAGGAAGTTCGTCGCAGAAGTGGACCACCCGCCACCCCGAACGAGCCGATCCCGCCCCGACTCCGGACAAATCCGCCCAGGACCACCACCGGCCCGCGTGAGCCGGATCACGCCCGAGGATTCGGCTCGGCTCGCCCTTCTTTGCCGGATCTTGACGAGCCGTCAGCGCTCTTCGGCCGCCCCACCCAGCCGCCGAGCCGATCGAACGTACACGTTTCCGTCCGTCGAGCAGTCGTTCCTCGCGAGTGTGATCAACGCACTGGCACAACAACCACACATATGTGCTGAGCGCATGGGGGGTCATAACGCGGGAGGCGGAACCCGGGGGAAGCGGGAACCGGATTCACCCTTTCTCCCGACAAGTTGGAACAGTCCGGCCGGACAGCTCAACAGACTGATGGACAGCCGCCTCCTTCAGGACGACCGCCGCGACGACCGGCAACGAGACGCCGGCCGGCCGGCGGGACTGCCCGTACCGGTCGCACCGGGCGTCGCCCAACCACCGTGCCAAACCCGCCAGTTGTTCGATCGGGGTGGCGCGAGGGCGTCCCGGAGGCCGCTTTCCGGACCGGATTCGGACCGATCCGGCCCGGACTGTGGACAAGAACCCTCCGACGGGTGCGTCATAGGGGGAACGTGAAACGGGTCACAGCCCGAGGGCCGGCCGGAGGTGCCCCATTCGGATCCTGATCATCGGCGGCGGCTGCGCCGGACTGAGCACCGCGCTGCGCCTCCAGCAGTTGCTGCGACGGCAGTTGAGGGACCGCCGGATCGACATCACGATCGTCGAACCGCAGTCGTACCTCACGTTCCAGCCGCTGCTGGCCGAGGTCGCCGCCGGCTCCATCGACCCCCGCCACGTGGTCGTCCCACTGCGCACCGCGCTGCGCGACTGCCGGGTGCTCACCGCCCGCGTCACCAGGATCGACCACGCCGCCCGCACCGCCTGGGTGGATGCCGCGCCGCGCGGCGAACTCCGGCTGCCCACCGAAGTCCCGTACGACGTCCTGGTGATGGCCCCCGGTGCGATCTCCCGCACCGCACCCGTTCCTGGCCTCGCCGACCACGGCATGGGCTTCGCCACCGTCGGCGAGGCCGTCGCGCTGCGCAACCACGTCCTGGAGCAGCTCGACCTCGCCTCCTCCACCCGCGATCCGGCCCTCCGCCAGGCCGCCCTCACCTTTGTCTTCGTCGGTGCCGGTTACGCGGGCGTCGGCGCGCTCGCCGAACTGGAGGACATGGCCCGCACCGCCACCAAGGGCTTCCACAACCTCACCCCGGAGGACCTGCGCTGGGTACTGGTCGAGGCCAGGGACCGCATCCTCAGCGAGGAGATCCCCGAGCTCGCCACCCACACCCTCGCCGAACTCCGCGAGCGCAACATCGACATCCGGCTCTCCACCACCCTGGAGTCCGCCGTCGACCAGGTCATGGTGCTCTCCGACGGGGGCCGCTTCGCCGCCCGCACCCTGGTCTGGACGGCCGGCATCCGGCCCGCGCCCGTGCTCGCCCTCACCGACCTCCCGCTCGACCGCACCGGTCGGATCACCTGCCTGCCCACCCTCCGGATCGCCAACCCCGACGGCACCCCCCTGACCGGCGCCTGGGCTGCCGGCGACTGCGCAGCCGTCCCCGACCAGGCCGGGCAACCCTGCGCGCCCAACGCCCAGCACGCCCTCGCCCAGGCCAAACTCCTCGCCGAGAACCTCGCCGCCGAGTTCGCCGGCCAACCCCTCACCGACTACCGGCCGGACGACCCCGCCTGCTCCACCTCGCTCGGCCTGCGCCGCGCCGTCGCCCACACCCGGCGCGGCGCCCGCCTCACCGGCCGGCGCGCCTGGTGGCTGCACCGCGCCCGCCAGCTACGCCGCCTGCCCAGCCGGGAACGCCGGGTCCGGGTCCTGATGGACTGGCTGTTCGGCGGACTGTTCCCGCGTGAGGTGGTGGCGCTCGGCACCATCGAGCACCCCCGTGCCGAGTTCGAGTCCGGCTTCACCACCGGCCCCGGCACGTCCGGCCCCGGCAGCTGACCGCCCCCGGCAGCTGACCGCCCCCGTCGCCCGCACCGCAGTCGCACGGAAACACAGTCCCGGCGCACGCCCACCGGAACGCGCCGTGCCGGGTGCTCGACTTCCGGAATCACCCCGGAGCCTGACAGGATCGACCCCGCCAACCCGTCACGCCTCGTGCTGCTTCACGCACACAAGGTGATGATCACACCGCAATCGACCCACAGAGCAGGCACACCCCACCTCAGTTCCCCTAGTCCCCCCCGAGGAAGCGGCCGACGTTGAACCTCATGCGCTGGAGCGCCCGGCTCACCGGAGCCGCGTGGCGGACGACCCCCACCACCGCGGACGAATCCGTCAGCGTCCCCGGCCAGCGCGACCCCGCCGCCTCCGGCCCCGACCCCCGCGACCCCGAACAGGTCTACGACTTCCGCGACGTCCTGCGCCGCCTGCCCGCCCCCGTCGCCCTCACCCACGGCCCCCACCACCTGCTCGGCTACGCCAACCGCGCCTACCACGACTTGTTCGGCCCCCGCACCCCCGGCCGCCCCGCCGCCGAAGCCCTCCCCGAACTCACCGCGCTCGGCGTCCTCCCCCTGCTCGACCAGGTCCTGCGCAGCGCCCGCCCTCGTAGCGTCAAGGCCCGCTGCATCCTCGGCCTCGGCGGCAACCGCTACTACAACATCGCCTGCGTCCCGCTCGGCCCCGACGAGCACAGCACCCCCTCCGGCGTCCTGATCTTCGCCACCGAAGTCACCGACCAGGTCCAGGCTGCCGGTCGCCTCCGCGACGCCGAACGCCGCCAACGCGAAGCCGCCGTCACCCTCCAGCACAGCCTGCTTCCGCAGAAACTCGAACAGCCGGCCGACCTCCACGTCGCCGCCACCTACCAACCCGGCGGAGCCGACGCCGCCGTCGGAGGCGACTGGTACGACGTCATCGGCCTCGGCGGCGGACGCACCGCCCTCGTCATCGGCGACGTCATGGGCCGCGGCCTGCGCGCCGCCGCCGTCATGGGGCAGCTCCGCACCGCCGTCCGCGCCTACGCCCGCCTCGACCTCCCGCCGCACGAAGTGATGACCCTGCTCGACGGCCTCGCCATGGAGATCGACGCAAACCAGATCGCCACCTGCACCTACGCCGTCTGGGACCCCGCCACCACCACCCTCGTCTACGCCTCCGCCGGCCACCTCCCCCTCCTCCTGCGCGCCCCCGACGGCACCGTCCTGCGCGGCGAGGAACAGAACGGCCCACCCCTCGGCACCGGCGGCGCCGGCCACCTCTCCCACACCCTCCGCCTGCTCCCCGGCACCACCGGCGTCCTCTACACCGACGGCCTGGTCGAACGCCGCGACCAGGACATCGACCAGGGCATCGACCACCTCGCCCACACCCTCACCGGCCCCGTCGCCACCCCCGACATCGTCTGCTCCCGCCTCCTGCGCGCCCTCGGCGTTTCGGCGGAACACGACGACGACGTCGCCGTTCTGGTCTTCCAGGTGGCACTTCCCGGCAGCACTTGATCCAGCCCCCGCAGGTGTGTAGAGTTCTTCGAGTTGCCTGACAGGGAGCACCGAGCACGCGTCTGCGTGGACGGTCCCGGGGCGGCCAATCCCTGAGAACCACCCAGTTGATCCGTGACGGGTCGCGTCCTTTCGCGTCTCCGTTCGTATTTGCTGTGCGC
>NZ_JBHWEN010000033.1:0-75873 GCF_042734215.1 Kitasatospora sp. NPDC059673
CAGCAAATACGAACGGAGACGCGAAAGGACGCGACCCGTCACGGATCAACCGAATGGTTCTCAAGGATTGGCCGCCCCGGGACCGTCCACACAGATGCGTGTCCGGTGCTCCCTGCCGAGCGACCAGTGAACACTACGCCGGATCCGCCCCAGGCGCAAACGCCCCCTTCCCCCGCCTTGCCATCACCCAACGGCGGCGACTCTTGAGCAGTCGCTCAAACCTCTGCCATGATGAACGCGCCAAGCGTTGAGCGATCGCTCAAACTCGCGGCGGGGGGACATCCATGCCTGGTCAGGGGCGGCACCCGACCAAGCCGATCTATGTGGAGCTGTCGGACATCTGCCGTCCGCCCCACCCTCCGGCGCCCCGCCCGTCCGCGCCGTCCGCCCGCCCCTCGACAAGCCAGAGCCACGGAACCCCCTGCCAGACCAGATCAGGCGGGAACCTCGGCGCGATCACCTTGGAGCAGCCATGACCGCCACCGACACCATCACCGTCCCCGACCCGGCCGGCTCCCCCGCCGCCGCGACTCCCACCCGTTCGATCTTCCACGCAGCGCTCGGCGCGGACTTCGAGCGCCTGCATCCGGAACTTCAGCGCCGGTTCGGTTTCTCCAGTGCGGACGGGATCGCCTGCATCGGAACCGGGCGGATGGATCGGGTCGAGCGGGGTTCGCGGCTGCTGGTGCCGTTTCTAAGCGTGGGGGCGCGCCGCAACGTCCTGTTTCCGGACCAGGGACGGGACATACCGTTCACGATCGCCAATTACGCGTACCGGGACGGGTTCGGCCGGGAGACGGTGACCTTCGTGCGGACGTTCCAGTTCACCCGGCCGCGGCGGTTCGACGCGACGATGGTCGCGGCGCCCGGCCGGCCGAGGACGGTGCTCGACTATCTGGGGACGCATCAGCAGCTGGCGGTGGATCTGCGGCTGGGGGTGTCGACGCGCGGCGGGTTGGTGATCTCTTCGGCGGCGCAGCGGGTGGCGTCGCTCGTTGGGGCGCCGGTGGTGCCGGAGTTGCTGACGGGGCGGGCGGAGTTGCACGAGTGGTTCGACGACGAGGCAGGGCGGTTCCGGATCAAGGTGCGGGTGAGCAATCCGCTGGTGGGGCTGGTGCTGGGCTACCAGGGGTGGTTCACGGTGGAGTACCCGCAGGTGGGGGCGGAGGGCATTCCGCGTCATGTCCGTCCGGTGCGCGAGTGTTTCCGGATATAGCGCCTGCGCCCGCACAATCACCGGCGGCTACGCTGCGGCGCATGAGCGACACACGTGAGCGGTTGATGGATGCGGCGATCAGTGCGCTCAAGCGGCAGGGGATCGCGGGGGTGTCGGCGCGGACCATCGCCGGGGAGATCGGGGCCAGTCAGGCGCTGGTGTTCTACCACTTCAAGACGGTGGAGGGGCTGCTCACGGCGGCGGCGCTGCGCGAGACGGGTCTGCGGCTGGGGCGTTACCGCGAGCGGTTCGCGGAGGTGGGGTCGCTGCGCGAGCTGCTGACGGTCGGCCGGGAACTGCACGCGCGGGAGCAGGAGGAGGGGAACGTCGCGCTGCTGGGGCAGTTCCTGGCGGGGGCGACGGGCTATCCGCAGCTCGCGAAGGTGACGGCCGAGGCGTTGCGGCTGTGGACGGTGGAGATCGAGGCCGTCCTGGTCCGGCTGTTCGCCGGGCATCCGCTGGCGGAGTTCCTCGACCTGAAGGGGCTGGCGCAGGCGGTGACGGCCGGGTTCGTCGGTCTGGAGCTGTACGAGGGCGTGGATCCGGCGGGGGCGGCGGGGGCGTTCGGGGCGCTGGACCAGCTGGGGGTGCTGGTGGAGGTGGTGGACGGTCTCGGCCCGGTGGTGTCGCGGGCGGTACGGGCGACGGTGCGCCGGCAGGTGAGGAACAGCGGCGCGGAGTAGCGGAACGCCGAACGGCCGGCCCCGGGCAGGGGGCCGGCCGTTCGAATCACCGTGCGTTCTCAGCTGTTGGTGGGGAAGCCGAGGTTGATGCCACCGTGCGAGGGGTCGAGCCAGCGCTGGGTGACGGCCTTGCCGCGGGTGAAGAACTGGACGCCGTCGGCGCCGTAGGCGTGGCTGTCGCCGAACAGCGAGGCCTTCCAGCCCCCGAACGAGTAGTAGGCGACGGGGACGGGGATCGGCACGTTGATGCCGACCATGCCGACCTCGACCTCGTTCTGGAAGCGCCGGGCCGCGCCGCCGTCGTTGGTGAAGATGGCGGTGCCGTTGCCGTACGGGTTGTTGTTGATCAGTTCCAGGCCCTCGTCGTAGGAGGGGACCCGGACGATCGACAGGATCGGGCCGAAGATCTCGTCGTTGTAGACGGACATGCCCGGCTTGACGTGGTCGAACAGGGTGGGGCCGAGCCAGAAGCCGTCGGTGGTGGGGGCACCGGAGGCGTCCTCGCCGGTGATGGCGTGCTTGCGGCCGTCAACGGCGAGTTCGGCACCGTCGGCGACGCCGGACTCGACGTAAGAGGTGACCTTGTCGCGGTGCTGGCCGGTGACCAGCGGGCCCATCTCGGAGTCGCCGTTGCAGCCGGGGCCGACCTTGAGGGTGGCCATCCGCTCCTTGATCTTGGCGACCAGCTCGTCGCCGATCGGGTCGACGGCGACCAGCACGGAGACGGCCATGCAGCGCTCGCCGGCCGCGCCGAAGCCGGCGTTGATGGCGGCGTCGGCGGCCAGGTCGAGGTCGGCGTCGGGGAGCACCAGCATGTGGTTCTTGGCGCCGCCGAGGGCCTGCACGCGCTTGCCGTAGCGGGTGCCGGTCTCGTACACGTAGCGGGCGATGGGGGTGGAGCCGACGAAGGAGACCGACTTGATGTCGGGGTGCTCCAGCAGGCGGTCGACCGCGACCTTGTCGCCGTGCACGACGTTGAAGACGCCGTCGGGGAGGCCGGCTTCCTTCCACAGGGCGGCGATGAAGTTGGCGGCGGACGGGTCCTTCTCGGACGGCTTGAGGACGACCGTGTTGCCGGCCGCGATGGCGATCGGGAAGAACCACATCGGCACCATGGCCGGGAAGTTGAACGGCGAGATGATGGCGACCGGGCCGAGCGGCTGGCGGATCGAGTAGACGTCCACGCCGGTGGAGGCCTGCTCGGTGAAGCCGCCCTTGATCAGCTGCGGGATGCCGCAGGCGTACTCGACGACTTCCTGGCCGCGGGCGATCTCGCCGAGGGCGTCGGAGTGCACCTTGCCGTGCTCGGAGACGATGATCGCGGCGAGTTCGTCCTTGCGGGCGTTGAACAGCTCGCGGAAGTTGAAGAGCACCTGGGTGCGCTTGGCGATGGACGCCTTGCGCCAGGTGGTGAAGGCCTGGGCGGCCGCGGCGACCGCCTGGTCGACCTCGGCGATCTCGGCGAAGTCGACCTGGCCGGTGGTCTGGCCGGTGGCCGGGTCGAAGATGTCGCCGCGGCGGGGCGCGGTTCCGGCGGTGGCGACGGACTGGCCGCCGATCCAGTGCGTGATGTGCTTGCTCAAGGTCTCTGCCTCCGACTGTCCACGGATGTCCCGCGCTCGTTGTCCAGTCTGCTCCGCGCACCTGGCCCGCTCAACGAGCACCCTGACGGGGAAGCGCGATTCACCCTTACAGGTCGTCGGGAGCGTCGCCGGGATCCTGGTCGGATCTGTCGTCGGCGGCCTCCGCGGCGTCCAGATAGGGATCGTGCAGGCCGTCGGCGAGTTCGGTGGTCTCCAGCAGGTCGAGCCGCAGGTCCTGGGCCCAGGTCTCGGCCCACTGCCGGGTGTCGGCGGCGCCGGACGGGAGCAGCGCGGCGGCGCTCTCCAGCCGGTCGGCGAGCGTCCCGGGGGTGAATTCCTCGTCGAACGCGCCTGCCAGGGCGAGGAGTTGGCCTTCGCGCAGCCGGGCGGTGAGGGCGTGCAGGGCGAACAGGTCGGTGGGCAGGGCGCGTTCGCAGAGGGTGAGGACGGCGAGTGCGGCGGTGTCCTCCAGCGCGGCGACCGGGAGCGGGGCGCGCTCGGGCAGCACGGGCGGGTGGCGCAGCGGTTCGCGCCGGAGTTCGATGCCGAGCGCGGGCCGGGCCGGGCCGGGGAGCCCGAGGCCGGCGGTGTGGCCTGCGGTGACGGCGAGTTGGTGGCGGCGGGCGGTGCCGGGGGCGTCCTCGACGTGGTGACCGGCGGCGCGCAGGGTTTCGGCAAGTCCGGTGGCGAGGTCGGCGAGTGGCGGGCCGCCGGCGCAGACCAGCAGCGGGTCGGTGCCGTGCAGGCGGACGGGCAGGCCGTGCAGGCGGAGCGCGTCGGCTCCGGCCAGTGCGAGGGCGTGCTGCAGGCAGTACGGCTGGGCGTCGGTGAGCAGCCGGGTGCGGTCGGCGTGCGGGTCCAGGGTGGGTGGCCCGGGGTCGGCGGTGCTGGTGTCCATGGGGACAGTGTGGGCCGCCCGGCCTGGGGAGCGCGGGCGGCGCAGGCGCGCGGAGGTGTCGCGCACCTGCGCCGGCGCGGGGTCAGCGGTCGCCGAAGATGGTGCGGTGCCAGTCCTTGCGGGCGACCGCGGTGGTGTCGAACATGACGTGCTTGACCTGGGTGTACTCGTCCAGCGAGTACTGCGACATGTCCTTGCCGTACCCGGAGGCCTTGTATCCGCCGTGCGGCATCTCGCTGATGATCGGGATGTGGTCGTTCACCCAGACGCAGCCGGCGGCGATCTCGCGGGTGGCGCGCAGCGAGCGGTGGATGTCGCGGGTCCAAGCAGAAGCGGCCAGGCCGTAGGGGGTGTCGTTGGCGAGTCGCAGGCCCTCCTCGTCGCTGTCGAAGGGCAGCACGACGAGCACGGGGCCGAAGATCTCGCCCTGGACGACCTCGCTGTCCTGGGTGGCGCCGGTGATCAGGGTGGGGCGGTAGTAGGCGCCGAGGGTGAGGTCGGTGCCGTCGTGGCCCTTGCCGTCGGCGGGGCCGCCGGTGACCACGGTGGCGTAGGAGCGGGCGCGTTCGACGAAGCCGGCGACGCGGTCGCGGTGGGTGAAGGAGACCAGCGGGCCCAGGTCGGTCTGCGGGTTCATCGGGTCGCCGAGGCGGATCGCGGCGTACAGCTCGGCGACGCCGGCCACGAAGGCGTCGTACAGCGGGCGCTGGACGTAGGCGCGGGTGGCGGCGGTGCAGTCCTGGCCGCTGTTGATCAGTGAGCCGGCGACGGCGCCGTGCACGGCGGCGTCCAGGTCGGCGTCGTCGAAGACCACGAACGGGGCCTTGCCGCCGAGTTCGAGGTGGGTGCGCTTGACGGTGGCGGTGGCGATCTCGGCGACCCGCTTGCCGACGGCGGTGGAGCCGGTGAAGGACACCATGGCGACGCCGGGGTGGCCGATCAGGTGTTCGCCGGCGGTGCGTCCGGCGCCGGTGACGACGTTGACGACGCCGTCGGGGATGCCGGCGTCGGTGCAGGCCTGGGCGAACATCAGCGAGGTCAGCGGGGTGATCTCGGCGGGCTTGAGGACGATGGTGTTGCCGGCCGCGACGGCCGGGAGGATCTTCCAGGCGGCCATCTGCAGCGGGTAGTTCCACGGCGCGATGCTGCCGACCACGCCGATCGCCTCGCGGCGCACGTACGAGGTGTGGTCGCCGCTGTACTCGCCGGCGGCCTTGCCTTCGAGGTTGCGGGCGGCGCCGGCGAAGAACGCGGTGTTGTCGATGGTGCCGGGGACGTCGAACTCGGTGGACAGCTTGATCGGCTTGCCGGTCTGCGCGGTCTCCACCCGGGCGAACTGGCCGGCCCGCTCGCTCAGGATGCCGGCCAGCCGGTTCAGCGCCTCGGAGCGGGCGCCGGGGGTGGCGCCGGACCACTCGGGCAGCGCGGCCCGCGCGGCCGCGACCGCGGCGTCGACGTCGGCGGTGCCGGCGAGCTCGACCTGCTGGACGGTGCTGCCGTCGGCGGGGTTGACCACGCTGAACGGCTCGCCGCCCGAGCCCCGGGTCAGGCGGCCCGCGATGTACTGCGCACCGTCGTTGAAGCTGGTCAGGTCCATGAGTTGCCTCCATTGCCTACTCGACCCGGCCGACGATGCCTCGATTCGGGTGCCCGCGGCAAGCGTCACTCAGCAACGGCCCTCTCGACGGTCCTTACACGCTGCAAGGCTTCGTCCGGGCACCCGACAGGGCGACAGGGCGTCGCGGAAAGACGTGATTCACTTGACACCCTGAAACCCCCTGGAGGTGTCCGCGATGCTGCCCACCGTCGCCCGCGTGCTCGATCTCGACGTGATGCGGCGCGGCCTGCCCCAGGTGGTGGCCGGCGCCTCCGCGCTGGAGCGGCCGGTGCGCTGGGTGCACGTCAGCGAGCTGCCGGACCTGGCGGGCCTGCTGCACGGCGGCGAGCTGGTGCTGTCCACCGGCATCGCGCTCCCGGAGGACCGGGACGGCCTGGCCCGGTACGTGCGGGAGCTGGCCGAGGTCGGGGTGGCCGGGCTGGTGATCGAGTTCGGCCGGCGCTACTTCGACTCGCTGCCGCGGGCGCTGGTGGCCGCCGCCGAGCGGCACAACCTGCCGCTGGTGGTGCTGCGCCGGGAGCTGAAGTTCGTCGCGGTGACCGAGGCGGTGCACGCGCTGGTGGTGAACGCGCAGCTGGAGCAGCTGCGGGTGTCCGAGGCGGTGCACCAGGTGTTCAACGAGCTGGCCACCGAGGGCGCGGAGCCCTCCGAGGTGGTCCGGCAGGTCGGCCGGATGGCGGGCGCGCCGGTGGTGCTGGAGAACCTGGCGCACCAGGTGCTGGCGCACGACACGGCGGGGCGCGGCGAGCAGGAGCTGCTGGAGAACTGGGAGCACCGCTCGCGCGGCGTCAACCCGCCCGGCCGCACCGGCTACGACCCGCGCTCGGGCTGGCTGGTCACCACCGTCGGCGCGCGCGGCCAGGACTGGGGCCGGCTGGTGCTGGTCGACGAACCGGCGCCGCTCCCCCCGGACGTCCCGCACCGGCACGCGATGCTGCTGGAGCGCGGCGCGGCCACCCTCGCGCTGAACCGCCTGGTGGTCCGCGACCGCGAGTCGCTGGAGCGGCAGACCCATCGCACCCTGCTGTCGGGCATCCTCACCCACGCGCTCACCGTCTCCGAGGTCTCGCTGCGCGCCCAGGCGCTCGGCGTCCCGTTGGAGGGCCGCCGACTGGTCGGCGTGGTACTGAGGCAGCGTCAGGGCCCGCTCCCCGCCGCCCTGGAGGCGCAGGCCCGACTGCGCGACTTCACCGAGCTGGCCGCCACCGCGATCCGCTCCGCCCGGCTCTCCGCCCTGGTCGGCGCGCTGGACGACGAAGGCGTGGGCGCCTTGATCGCACTGGGCTCGCAGCAGGACGAGCACACCTCGCTGGAGTCCTTCGCCGCGGCGCTGCGCCGGCTGTCCACGGAGGCCGGCCGGGACGGCGCGGCCGCCGAGCCGGTGATAGCGGTCGGCTCCTCGGTCGGCTCGGTCCGCGACGCCCGCCGCGCCCTGCTGGAGGCCACCCAGGTCGCCGACGCGGCCCTGCACGACGCCCCCGGCAGCCGCGCCGCCTACTACCGCCTCCCCGACGTCCGCCTGCGCGGCCTGCTCCACCTGCTGCGCGACGACGAACGCCTGCAGACCTACGTCGAACGCGAACTCGGCCCGCTGCTCGCCCACGACGCCGAACACGGCGGCCAGTTGGTGCAGATGCTGCGGATCTACCTGGAACAGGGCCGCAACAAGTCCGCCGCGGCCGACGCCGCCCACCTGTCCCGCCCGTCCTTCTACGACCGCCTCCACAAGGTCGAACGCATCCTCGGCGTCGACCTCGACCAGGTCGAGTCCTGCCTGTCCCTGCACGTCGCGCTGCTGGCCCTGGACGCGGTGCGCCGCTGACGCGATGTCGGCGGCGCACTCTGCGGTCAGCGCGGGCCGAGGGCGACCAGCGGGTTGAGCTCCTTCTCGGTGATCTCCAGCGCGGCCTTCGAGCCGTCCGCGAAGTGCAGGTCGGCGCGGTTGGAGAGCCAGGTGTGCCGGGGCTCGACCCGGACCAGATGGGCGTAGGGCAGCTCGCCGAGCGCCCGCAGGGTGCGGCTGACGCCGCTGCCGGCCAGCAGGATCCGCCGGTCGGTGAAGACCATCAGCACGTCGTCGTTCTCGTAGTTGCCGTCGGCGGAGCGCACCGCGACGACGAACCCTCCGGCCTGGCTCTGCCATCCGCCGGTCAGGCCGCGGCCGCGGAAGAGCCGGCGGAAGGTGCGGATCACGCCCCAGGTGCAGTCCTCCACCAGGTCGGTGAGGAACTCGCTGAAGCTGACCAGCACGTACAGACAGCCGAGCCCGGCTTCGGCGACACCCCCGGAGTGCGCCTTGCGGTAGCGGCGCGGGGGGCGGCGGATCAGGTCGCAGAGGTCGGTGTCCACGATGCCGCGCACCTGCTCGCCGGGGGCCAGCAGGTGGGCGATCTTCGGCAGGTGCTCGCCGCCGTGCTGGACCGCGCCGGGGAACGACGGGGCGCCGTAGGGGTGGTGGTACTGGCTCATCCGAAGGCCTCCTCGATGCGGGTCCGCGGCACCCGGTAGGGCTGCTGGTGGCCGGGGCCGTTCAGCGCGGCGGTGACGGTGTCGACGTTGTTGTCGTCGCGGAAGGTGTCGCCGAGCAGGCCGCCGTAGTCGCCCGCGCCGATGCCGGCGCCGATCACCGCCTTGGTGCCGCCCTTGATCGGGGAGAACACCTGCTTGACGCCGATCTGCACGCCCGCCTGCACCAGGCGCTCTTCCAGCGCCAGGTTCTCGGGGTTCTTGATCACGCCCAGGCCGGCCTTCCACGGCTTCTTGCCGATCTTGCGGACGACCTTGGCCGCGGCCTTGGCGTCCTTGAAGCCCTTCCAGGTGCGGTTGACGGTGCGCAGTTCCCGGACGGCCTTCATCATGTCGCGCAGCGCGTCGGCGAGTTTGACCGAGACCCGTTCGACCCGCGCGATGTAGATCGCGATCTCCGCCTCCACCACCAGGGCGTCCACGATGGTGGCGAGCCCGACGGTGACGATGTCGATGATCACCATCGCGGCCAGGCTGACGATCAGGGTCTCGATCGCCTCCCGGATGATGCCGATGATCAGGTCCTCGGCGAGCTTGCACTCGGCGGCGGCCTGGCTGATGATCTGCGCGACCTGCTCCATGTCCTTGGCGGTCGCGTCGATGCCCTCGACCACCTGGCCCATGTAGGTGCCGAAGGAGTCGGAGGCGGCGCCCTGCCAGCCGTCGGACAGCGGCGCGGCCCCGCCCCGCAGGTCCGCGGCGATGGCGTGCATCTCCTTGGCCTGGTTCTGCCACTCCTGGGCGGCGGCGGTCAGCTTGGCCAGGTTGCCGGTGACCTTCTCCAGCGCCTCCATCATGCCGGTGGCGTCCAGGGCGGCCTTGACGATGTGGTCGAGCCCCGCGTCCAGCCCGTCGCTCACCGGGTTGCTCAGGTCGGGCAGTGGCGCGGTGAGCGCGTCGACCTGGTCGCGGGTCCACTTGTAGGCCTCGCCGACCTGGCTGAAGTCGCTGAACGCGAGGGTGCTCATCGGTGGCCCCCCAGTCCGGCGGCGATTTCGTGGTCGAGGTCCCGGTAGTTGCCCGCCACCGACTGCAGCGCCTCCCCGGCGCCGTCCAGCAGTTCCGCCAGGTCCCCGAAGTTCTGCTCCTCGGCCTGGGCGTGCTCCCGGTATGCCTCGTAGAGCTCGTCGGCGTCGGGCAGCTTGCCGAAGTCGCGGGACACCAGCGGCACCGCGGCCAGCCGGGAGCGCACCGCCTCCACCCGGGCGACCTGCTCGCGAATCAACTGCCCGTAGCCCTCCAGTTGTTCCGGATGGACCTGAAAGCCCTGTTCCCCCATGACATCCCCAAGATCGCGCCAAGATTCAGCCGATCATCGTACATAACCCCGCGTGCTGTGCTGCTGACAGCACGAAGGCCCCCGGGCGGCCGCCCGGGGACCTCCTTCGCCGACGTACCGTCAGACCGTGTGCGCGTCCGCGAGGGTGAGCACCTCGTCCAGCACGGCGAGGCCGGTCTTGGCGTCCTCCTCGCTGATGTTGCACGGCGGGACCACGTGGAAGCGGTTCATGTTGATGAACGGCCACAGGCCGCGCTGCTTGCAGGCCGCGGCGAGCTGTGCCATCGGGGCGTTGTCGGCGCCGGCCGCGTTGTAGGGCACCAGCGGCTCGCGGGTCTCGCGGTTCTTCACCAGGTCGAGCGCCCAGAACACGCCGAGGCCACGGACCTCGCCGATCGACGGGTGACGCTCCGCCAGCTCGCGCAGGCCGGGGCCGAGCACGTTCTCGCCGATGTGCTTGGCGTTCTCCACGATGCCCTCCTCGGCCATCGCGTTGATCGTGGCCACGGCGGAGGCGCAGGCCAGCGGGTGGCCGGAGTAGGTGAGGCCGCCGGGGAACACCTTCTGCGCGAAGGTCTCGGCGATCGCGCCGGAGATCGCCACGCCACCGAGCGGCAGGTAGCCGGAGTTGACGCCCTTGGCGAAGGTCAGCAGGTCGGGGGTGATGCCCCAGTGGTCGGCGGCGAACCACTCGCCGGTGCGGCCGAACCCGGCCATCACCTCGTCCAGGATGAACACGATCCCGTACTTGTCGCAGATCTCCCGCACGCCCGCCAGGTAGCCGGCCGGCGGCACCAGGATGCCGGCGGTGCCGACGACGGTCTCCAGGATGATCGCCGCGACGGTGCCGGGGCCCTCGAACGCGAGGGTCTGCTCCAGGTGCGCGAGCGCACGCTCGCACTCCTGCGCCTCGTTCTCGGCGTGGAAGTTCGAGCGGTAGGCGTACGGGCCCCAGAAGTGCACGATGCCGGAGACGCCGGCCTCGTTCGCCCAGCGGCGCGGGTCGCCGGTCAGCGCGATCGCGTTGGCGGTGGCGCCGTGGTACGAGCGGTAGGTGGAGAGCACCTTGTGCCGGCCGGTGTGCAGCCGGGCCATCCGGATCGCGTTCTCGTTCGCCTCGGCGCCGCCGTTGGTGAAGAAGATCTTGTCCAGGTCGCCGGGGGTGCGCTCGGCGATCAGCCGGGCGGCCTCGCTGCGCGACTCCTCGGCGAAGCCCGGGGCGATGGTGCACAGCTGGGCGGCCTTCGCCTGGATCGCGGCGACCACCTTCGGGTGCTGGTGGCCGATGTTGGTGTTCACCAGCTGCGAGGAGAAGTCCAGGTAGCGGTTGCCGTCGTAGTCCCAGAAGTAGGAGCCCTCGGCGCCGGCCACCGCGAGGGGGTCGATCAGTGCCTGGGCGGACCACGAGTGGAAGACGTGCGCGCGGTCGGCGGCCTTGACGGCCTGCCCGGCGACCGAGTCAGCGGTGGGAGTGCTCATGCGCCCAGCGTAGGGAGCGACTCCCGGCCGGGGCAGTTGCATCGTGTCACGGAGCTCGTGTCGCACCCTGACAACGTGAAGGGGCGCGAGGAACAGTCTCCTCGCGCCCCTACCGGCTCAGTGCGATCAGATGGCCGTCATGACGTGCTTGATCCGGGTGTAGTCCTCGAAGCCGTACGAAGACAGGTCCTTGCCGTAGCCGGACTTCTTGAAGCCACCGTGCGGCATCTCGGCGACCAGCGGGATGTGGGTGTTGATCCACACCGCGCCGAAGTCCAGACGGCGGGACATCCGCATCGCGCGGGCGTGGTCCTTGGTCCACACCGAGGAGGCGAGCGCGAACTCGACACCGTTCGCGTAGTCGACGGCCTGCTCCTCGTCGGTGAACTTCTGCACGGTGATGACCGGGCCGAAGACCTCGTTCTGGATGATCTCGTCGTCCTGCTTCAGGCCGGAGACCACGGTCGGCGCGTAGAAGTAGCCGACCTCGCCGACCCGGTGGCCGCCGGCCTCGACCTTGGCGTGCGCGGGCAGGCGCTCGATGAAGCCGGTGACCTGCTTCAGCTGGTTGGCGTTGTTGAGCGGGCCGTAGAGCACGTCCTCGTCGTCCACGCCACCGGTCTTGGTGTCGTTGGCGGCCTTGGCGAGCGCCTCGACGAACGCGTCGTGGATCGACTCGTGCACCAGCACGCGGGTGGCGGCGGTGCAGTCCTGGCCGGCGTTGAAGTAGCCGGCGACCGAGATGCCCTCGACGGCCTCGGCGATGTCGGCGTCCTCGAAGACCACCACGGGGGCCTTGCCGCCGAGCTCCAGGTGAACCCGCTTGACGTCCTTCGCGGCCGACTCGGCGACCTGCATGCCGGCCCGGACCGAGCCGGTGATGGAGGCCATCGCCGGGGTGCGGTGCTCGACCATCAGGCGGCCGGTCTCACGGTCGCCGCAGATCACGTTGAAGATGCCGGCCGGCAGCTCCATGTCCTTCAGCACGCCGCCGATGATCTCGGCCAGCAGCACGGTGGAGGCGGGGGTGGTGTCGGACGGCTTGAGCACCACGGCGTTGCCCGCGGCGATCGCCGGGGCGAACTTCCACACGGCCATCATCATCGGGTAGTTCCACGGCGCGACCTGCGCGCAGACACCGACCGGCTCGCGGCGGATGATCGAGGTCATCCCGTCCATGTACTCGCCCGCGGCCTTGCCCTCCAGCAGGCGGGCGGCGCCGGCGAAGAAGCGCAGCTGGTCGACCATCGGGCCGATCTCCTCGGAGAGGGTCAGCGCGCGCGGCTTGCCGGTGTTGCGGACCTCGGCGTCGACGATCTCGTCGGCCCGGGACTCGACCGCGTCGGCGATCTTGAGCAGCAGCTTCTGCCGGGTGGACGGGGTGGAGTCCCGCCAGATCGGGAAGGCGGCGGCCGCGGAGGCCATCGCGGCGTCGACGTCGGAGGCACCGGACAGCGGGGAGGTCGCGTACACCTCGCCCGTGGTCGGGTCGACGATGTCGAGAGTGCGGCCGTCCGCCGCGTCGACGAACTCACCGTTGATGTAGTTGCGCAGCGTACGAAGCTCGCTCACGGGTCTCTCCTCGGTCTGGGCCTGCCTCGTTGCATCCCCGGGCGCCAGATTACTCCGCGCCGGGGCAGACACAGCGTGTCAGCGACAAGCCACGATCGGCGGTGTGCACGCTCGCGCGTGTACGTGGCCAGACTACCTCCGACACTGCCGGAATCGACAGGACCCTGCCCGAACCGCCACGCATTCCGTTCTTGATCACCAAAACGACGACGAAATCAGCAGCACTGCCGCTTGCGAATCCTTCGCCCGTGGGGCACAGTGTCGGCGTGGCCAACCGTGACCGGAACGCCAGCGTTCCCCTCGACGCCGCCTCCAAGGCGATCATCGAGCAGCTCCAGGAGGACGGGCGCCGTCCGTACGCCGCCATCGGCAAGGCCGTCGGCCTGTCCGAGGCGGCCGTTCGGCAGCGCGTCCAGAAGCTGCTCGACCAGGGCGTGATGCAGATCGTCGCCGTGACCGATCCCCTCACCGTCGGCTTCACCCGCCAGGCGATGGTGGGCATCCGGGTCGAGGGCGACATCGAGCCGGTCGCGGACGCGCTGGCCGCGTTCGACGAGGTCGACTACGTGGTCTGCACCGCAGGCTCGTTCGATCTCCTCGCAGAGCTGGTGTGCGAGGACGACGAGCACCTCCTCGAACTGATCAACAAGCGCATCCGCTCGCTTCCCGGCGTGCGGAGCACCGAGAGCTTCGTTTACCTGAAGCTCCGGAAACAGACCTACACCTGGGGCACCCGATGACAGCCGAGCCGGCGCAGAAGGACCTTTCCAAGACCGCCTACGACCACCTGTGGATGCACTTCACCCGCATGTCGTCGTACGAGAACTCCCCCGTGCCGACGATCGTCCGGGGCGAGGGCACCTACGTCTGGGACGACAAGGGGCGCAAGTACCTCGACGGGCTCGCCGGCCTGTTCGTCGTCCAGGCCGGCCACGGCCGCGAGGAGCTGGCCGAGGCCGCTGCCAAGCAGGCCAAGGAGCTCGCCTTCTTCCCGGTGTGGAGCTATGCCCACCCGAAGGCCGTCGAGCTGGCCGAGCGCCTGGCCAACTACGCCCCGGGCGACCTGAACAAGGTCTTCTTCTCCACCGGTGGCGGCGAGGCCGTCGAGACCGCGTGGAAGCTTGCCAAGCAGTACTTCAAGCTGACCGGCAAGCCGACCAAGTACAAGGTCATCTCCCGCGCGGTCGCCTACCACGGCACCCCGCAGGGCGCCCTGTCGATCACCGGCCTGCCGGGCCTGAAGGCCCCGTTCGAGCCGCTGGTTCCGGGCACCCACAAGGCCCCGAACACCAACATCTACCGCGCCCCGTCCTTCCTGGCGGGCCCCGACGGCACCGTCGACCCGGAGGCCTACGGCCGCTGGGCCGCCGACGAGGTCGAGCAGGCCATCCTCTTCGAGGGCCCCGAGACCGTCGCCGCCGTCTTCGTCGAGCCGGTGCAGAACGCCGGTGGCTGCTTCCCGCCGCCGCCCGGATACTTCCAGCGCCTGCGCGAGATCTGCGACCGCCACGACGTGCTGCTGGTCTCGGACGAGGTCATCTGCGCCTTCGGCCGCCTGGGCACCATGTTCGGCGCCGAGAAGTTCAACTACCAGCCCGACATGATCACCTGCGCCAAGGGCATGACCTCGGGTTACTCCCCGATCGGCGCCACGATCATCTCGGACCGCCTGGCCGAGCCGTTCTACAAGGGTGACAACACCTTCCTGCACGGCTACACCTTCGGTGGCCACCCGGTGTCCTCCGCGGTGGCGCTGGCCAACCTCGACATCTTCGAGCGCGAGGGCCTGAACCAGCACGTCCTCGACAACGAGGCCGCGTTCCTGGGCACCCTGAACAAGCTGCGCGACCTGCCGATCGTCGGCGACGTTCGCGGTAACGGCTACTTCTACGGCATCGAGCTCGTCAAGGACAAGGTCACCAAGGAGTCGTTCAACGACGAAGAGGTCGAGCGCGTCCTGTACGGCTTCCTGTCCAAGGCCCTGTTCGACAACGGCCTGTACTGCCGCGCCGACGACCGTGGCGACCCGGTCATCCAGCTGGCCCCGCCGCTGATCTCGGACCAGAAGACCTTCGACGAGATCGAGCAGATCCTGCGGACCAGCCTGACCGACGCGTGGGCGAAGATCTGATCACCTGAGCTTTCTTCCCCACCCTCCACCGAAGGGCGGCCCCGACTCCTCACCGTCGGGACCGCCCTTCGGCGTATCCGGAACCGAATCTGCGACCAACACGCCGCTTTCGCACCGATTCGCCCCCGTTCGGACCAGTGCGGCGCACCCGCGCCACCGTCCGATCGTTCTAATCTGACGACTGTCATATCCCCGTCGGCACCTGGATGGATCACATGTCAGCGGCCCCGCCCGACAACGACGTGCTCTGGGCCCGAGGGATCGTCAAGTCCCACTACGGCACCCCCGCACTGCGCGGCGTCTCCCTCCGCGTCCGCGAGGGCGAGATGCTCGCCGTCACCGGCCCGCGCGGCTCCGGCAAGTCCACCCTGCTCGGCTGCCTGTCCGCGCAACTCCCGGTCGACGAGGGCGAGGTCTGGTTCCACAGCTCCCCCGTGCACACCCTCGGCCGGGCCGGACGCGAACGACTGCGCCGCGAACGCTTCGGCTGGGTCGGCCCCGAACCGCACCTGGTACCGGAACTGACGGCCCGTGAGAACGTCGCCCTGCCCCTGCTGCTGGCCGGCGCCGGCCACCGGGCCGCCCACCGGGCCGCCGTTGAATGGCTCGACCGCCTCGATGTCGCCGCCTGCGCCAAGCTCCGGCCCGCCGACCTTCCGCAGGACATCCGCCAACGGATCGCCGTCGCCCGGGCCCTCGCCCCCGAACCGCCCGTGGTCTTCGCCGACGACCCCACCGCGCCACTGCACCACGACGCCCGCGAACAGGTCCTGCGGATACTGACCAGCGCCACCCGCTCCCACCACCTGACGCTGGTGCTCGCCACCCACGACCCGGAACTCGCCCGCTACGCCGACCGCAACGTCCACCTGATCGACGGCCGGATCGCGACCGAACCCGCCGCCGTCCCCGCCGGGCGCTGAGAGGGCCTCGACGTGTACTACCTCGGACTCGCCCGCGGCTACCGCACCCTCGACCTGGTCCGCTGGCTGCTCACCGCAGTCGCCGCCGCCGTGGTCGCCGCCTTCCTGCTGCGCGCGCTCGGCCGGGCCCTGGCCGAACCCACCGGCGGCGCCGACCGGCTGCTGTGGTGCCTGCCCCCGCTGGCCGCCGTCGCCTGGTTCGCCGCCGTCGCCGCCCGCGCCGTCCCCGCCCAGCACCCCGAGCGGATCACCGGCCTCACCGCCGCCGGCGCCGGCCCCCGCCGGATCCGGCTGCTGATCGCCGGCGAGATCGCCCTCGCCTGCGCCCTCGGCTCCGGCCTCACGCTGGTGCTCTTCCTGGTGCTGCGCAACGACATCGCCGGCCCCTCGCTCGCCGCCGACATCGGCATGGGCATCCCGCTGCCCACCGCCGCGCCCGTCACCCTGCTCGCCGTCCCCACGCTGGTCGCCGGAGTCGCCGCGGCCTGCGCCGTCCGCTTCCCCGACACCCTGCCCGGCCACCCCGCCGAGCCCGCCCCGGCCCGCTGGAGCGCCCGGCGGCTCGCCCTGCCCGGCCCCGTGCTGCTCGCCGGCATCGGCCTCGAACTGTACGGACTGCGGCCCGGCGCCACCGACGCCGAACGCACCCTGCACCTGCCCGGCAGCCTGCCCGCCACCAGCCCCGCCCTGCTGGCCGGCTGGACGCTCGCCGCCCTCGCGCTCGCCCTGTGGACCGGCCCGCTGCTCGCCCTCGCCGGACGGCTGATGGTGATCCACCGGCCCGCACCGCTGCGCCTGCTGGCCGGCCGCGCGCTCACCGCCCAGGCACCCCGCCTCGGCACCCCGCTGGCCGTGCTCACCACGATCGCCGCGCTGCTGCTGGTCGCCGGTCGCGAGTGGGCCCGCGCCGACGCCGAGGCCCCCACGCTCACCCTGGTCGAGGGCCTGCTGATCCTGGCCTGCGCCGTCGCCGCACTCGCCGCCCGCCTGCTGGAACTGCGCGCCGACCGCCGCCCCACCCTCGCCGCCCTGGACCGCCTCGGCACCCCGCCCGGCCTGCTCACCGGCACCCTCGCCCTGCGCGCCCTCGCCGCCGGCACCGTCCTGCTGGTGACCGGCGGACTGACGCTGGCGCTCTGCCCGCTGCCATAGCGCCCACGAACGCGGAACGCCCCGGCGGTTCTCCCTGAACGGGAAACCACCGGGGCGTTCGTGCTGCTGAGGCCTCAGCCCGCCGCGGCCAGCTGACCGCAGGCGCCGTCGATCTCCTGACCGCGGGTGTCGCGGACGGTGGTCGGCACGCCGTGCGCCTGCAGGCGGCGGACGAACTCCCGCTCGTCCTCCGGGCGGGAGGCCGTCCACTTCGAACCGGGCGTCGGGTTGAGCGGGATCAGGTTCACGTGCACCCGCTGGTTCTTGATCAGCCGGCCGAGCAGGTCCGCCCGCCACGCCTGGTCGTTGATGTCCTTGATCAGCGCGTACTCGATCGACACCCGGCGGCCCGACTTCTCCGCGTAGTTCCACGCGGCGTCCAGCACCTCGGCGACCTTCCACCGGGTGTTCACCGGGACCAGCTCGTCGCGCAGCTCGTCGTCCGGGGCGTGCAGCGACAGCGCCAGACGGCAGCTCAGGCCCTCGTCGGCGAACCGGTGCATGGCCGGGACCAGGCCGACCGTGGAGACCGTGATGCCGCGCTGGGAGAGCCCGAAGCCGTCCGGCGCCGGGTCGGTGAGGCGACGGATCGCCGACAGCACCCGGTTGTAGTTCGCCAGCGGCTCGCCCATGCCCATGAACACCACGTTCGACAGCCGGGCCTCGCCGCCGGGCACCGTCCCGGACTTCAGGTCGCGCATGCCCGCGGCGATCTGCTCGACGATCTCGGCGGTCGACAGGTTCCGGGTCAGCCCGGCCTGGCCGGTCGCGCAGAACGGGCAGTTCATGCCGCAGCCGGCCTGCGAGCTGATGCACATCGTCACCCGGTCCGGGTACCGCATCAGCACCGACTCGACCAGCGTTCCGTCGAAGAGCTTCCACAGCGTCTTGCGGGTCGCGTCGTCGTCGCACGACACGTGCCGCACCACCGACATCAGCTCGGGCAGCAGCGCCTCGGTCAGCTTGCCCCGGCTGGCCGCCGGGATGTCCGTCCAGCTCTCCGGGTCGTTCGACATCCGGCCGAAGTAGTGGTTCGACAGCTGCTTCGCGCGGAACGGCTGTTCGCCCAGCTCGGCGACGGCCTCCTTGCGCTCGGCAGGGCTGAGGTCGGCAAGGTGTCGCGGGGGCTTGGCGCCACGCGGCGCGACAAAGGTCAGTTCTCCGGGCTTAGGCATGGTTCATCCAGTGTCGCAGACCGCGGACCCCGCCCCGCCGCCACCTCTTCGCTACCTCTTCGCTGCTCGATGCCGCCTGAGCAGCGCCGTCAGGGTCGGGTGGTCGACTCCGGCGTTCAGGCCCGCCACCAGCTCGTCCGGGCACAGTTCGTACAGGTCGCCCCACCACCGCCGCGATCGGTTGTCCCAGATCCGGTACCCGCCCGGGACGCCGCGCGCCACGTACCGCCGTCTGCTCATCGCGCCCCCTCAGCCGCAGCGGACGGTACCGGGACGAGACTGTGGGCACAACCGAAAAACGGCCCCCGGACACCCGGGGGCCGTGGCGGTCGCGCCCGTCAGTTGCCGACGAAGACCGTGAGCAGCAGCCAGACCACCGGGGCGGTCGGGAGCAGCGAGTCCAGGCGGTCCATGATGCCGCCGTGACCGGGGAGCAGGGTGCCCATGTCCTTGATGCCGAGGTCGCGCTTGATCATGGATTCGGCGAGGTCGCCGAGGGTCGCGGTGACGGCCGCGCAGCCGCCCAGGATCAGGCCCTGCCACCAGGCGCCGCCGTCGATCAGGAAGTGCGTCAGCAGTGCGCCGGCGATCATCGACAGGCCGATCCCACCCGCCAGACCCTCGCGGGTCTTGCCGGGGCTGATGGTCGGGGCGAGCTTGGTGCGTCCGAACTTGTAGCCGACGGCGTACGCGCCGGTGTCCGAGCAGATCGTGACGACCAGGAACAGCAGGATCCGCCAGGCGCCGTCGTCGGCGGACAGCATCAGCGCGACGAAGGTCGCCAGGAACGGCACGTAGAACGCGGTGAACACGCCGGCCGTTATGTCGCGCAGGTAGTTCTCCGGCGGCGTGGACATCCGGGCGACCATCATCGCCAGGCCGGTGAGTGCCAGGATCGCGGCGGCCCACTGGCCGCCCTCGAAGTAGCCGGCCACCACCATGCCGACGCCGCCGATCAGCAGCGGGATCTGCGGGACGTGAATGTCCTTGCGCTCGGCGAGGCGGCTGGTGAGCTCCCGGATGCCGACGGCGACGGCAGCGGCCACCACCACCATGAAGACCGCCTTGACCACGAACAGCGAGGCCGCGATCACCGCCCCGAGGCCGACTCCCACACCTATCGCGGCGGGCAGGTTGCGGCCGCCGCGCGGCTTGCGGGGCTGCTGGTCGGTCTGGGCCACGGAGGTCTCCTGGGCGGGGGGCATGAACTGAGTCTGTGCCGCGCCGCCCCCTGTGCCATGCCGGAGGCCGCCGCGAGTGACCCGTTTGGTGCCGGCCCGGGTCGAGCCGCGCCCCGGGCCGGGCGGACGGGCCGCCGGTCCGGGGCGTACGCGCGGGGGTCTGGGGTCAGACCTCCAGCAGCTCGGCTTCCTTGTGCTTGAGCAGCTCGTCGATCTGCGCCACGAACTTGGCGGTCAGGTCGTCGAGCTCCTTCTCGCCGCGGCGGCCGTCGTCCTCGCCGATCTCCTTGTCCTTGACCAGCTTGTCGATCGCGTCCTTCGCCTTGCGGCGGACGGCGCGGACCGAGACCTTGGCGTCCTCGCCCTTGCCGCGGGCCTGCTTGATGTACTCGCGGCGGCGCTCCTCGGTGAGCTGCGGGAGCACCACCCGGATGACGGAGCCGTCGTTCGACGGGTTGACGCCCAGGTCCGAGTCGCGGATCGCGGTCTCGATGGCCTTCAGCGCGGTCTTGTCGAACGGCGTGACCATGGCCATCCGCGGCTCCGGCACGGAGAACGAGGCCAGCTGGTTGATCGGCGTCAGGGCGCCGTAGTACTCCGCGACGATCTTGGCGAACATCGCCGGGTGCGCGCGGCCGGTGCGGATGGCGGCGAGGTCGTCCTTGGCGACCGCGACGGCCTTCTCCATCTTTTCCTCGGCCTCGAGGAGGGTCTCGTCAATCACTGTGTGCTCCCTGTCCGGTTCATCTGCTGTTGTCCCGTACCGGTGCCCCGGACGGCTGTTGCTACTCAGTGCCCCCGGCGGCCTAGGCCTGGACGGAGTCCTCGCTGATGAGTGTGCCGATCTTCTCACCCTTGACCGCACGGGCGATATTGCCCTCGGCGAGCAGCTCGAAGACCAGGATCGGCAGGCCGTTGTCCTTGCACAGGGTGATCGCGGTCAGGTCGGCGACCTTGAGGTCGCGGGAGATCACCTCGGTGTAGTCCAGCGAGTCGAACCGGACCGCGGCGGGGTTGAAACGCGGGTCGGAGTCGTAGACCCCGTCGACGCCGTTCTTGCCCATCAGCAGGACGTCGGCGTGGATCTCCAGGGCGCGCTGCACAGCGGTGGTGTCGGTGGAGAAGTAGGGCATGCCCATACCCGCGCCGAAGATCACCACGCGGCCCTTCTCCAGGTGCCGGATGGCGCGCAGCGGCAGGTACGGCTCGGCGACCTGGCCCATCGTGATGGCGGTCTGCACGCGGGTCTCCATGCCTTCCTTGATCAGGAAGTCCTGGAGGGCGAGGCAGTTCATTACGGTGCCCAGCATGCCCATGTAGTCGGAGCGGGCCCGGTCCATGCCGCGCTGCTGGAGTTCGGCGCCGCGGAAGAAGTTGCCGCCGCCGATCACGACGGCGACCTCGGTTCCCGCGCGCACCACCGTGGCGATCTCACGGGCGATGGCGTGCACCACGTCCGGGTCGACGCCGAGGCCGCCTCCGCCGGCGAACGCCTCGCCGGACAGCTTGAGCAGTACCCGGCGGCGGGTGCCGTCCGGTGCGGTCTCCTGCGTCTCCTGCATGGACTTTCCCTTCTCCGCCTGCTGGTCAGCAGATCTGCAAGTGCTACTCACGACGCCGGGCGTGCGGGCCCGGTGCCGTGTATACGCGAGGAGGCCACTGCCGCGGGAACCGGTACGGTCTCCTGCACGGCAATGGCCTCCTCGTCGTTCATGGTGCCGACGCCGCCCTCACGGTGTGCTGGAGGGCGTGGTCGGCGTGTTCCTCCGTCCTTACGGACGGGCCTTTCCTCCTACCTTATGTCCGGCCCGGGGCCGGTCCTGGCGGGAAGAACTGCGCGGAACGGTCTCAGGCGCCGACGCGGAAGCGAACGAAGCGCTTGAGGGCGACGCCGGCCTCGTCGAGGACCTTGGCGACGGACTTCTTGTTGTCCTTGGCGAACGCCTGCTCCAGGACGGCGTTCTCCTTGACGAAGCCGGTGACGCGGCCTTCGACGATCTTCGGCAGGGCAGCCTCGGGCTTGCCCTCCTCGCGAGCGGTGGCCTCGGCGACGCGGCGCTCGTTCTCGAGCTCCTCGGCCGGGATCTCCTCGCGGGAGAGGTACTTCGGCGCGAAGGCGGCGATGTGCTGCGCGACGTCCTTGGCGGTCTCGGCGTTCTCCTGGTCGAGCTCGACGAGGACACCGATGGTCGGCGGCAGGTCCGGGTCCGACTTGTGCATGTAGACCGCGACGAAGCCGTCGTTGTCGAACTGCGCGAAGCGACGGAAGACGATCTTCTCGCCCAGGGTCGCGTTGGCCTCGTCCACGAACTGCTGGACGGTCTGGCCCGGGTTGATCTCGGAGGCCAGGGCGGCGTCCAGGTCGGCCGGGGAGGTGGCGGCAACGTGCGTGGCGATCGCGTTGGCGACCTCGACGAACTTGCCACCCTTGGCGACGAAGTCGGTCTCGCAGTTCAGCTCGACCAGAACGCCGGACTTCTTGTCCTCGGCGATCAGCGCGGCGACGGCGCCGTTGGAGGCGTCGCGGCCCTCGCGCTTGGCAACGCCCTTCTGGCCCTTGATGCGCAGGAGCTCGACGGCCTTCTGGACGTCGCCCTCGGCCTCGTCCAGGGCCTTCTTGCAGTCCATCATGCCGGCGCCGGTGAGCTCACGGAGCTTCTTGACGTCCGCGGCGGTGAAGTTCGCCATCGTGTGATCTCTTCTCACGTCTCGCGTGTCTGCGTGGGAAAGTGCCGGGGTCCTGGGTGCGGTACCCCGGCACGGGAGAGAGGGGCACCCACCGGCTCAGCCCGGCCGGTGCCCCTCACCCTGGTGGTACGTCAGGCCTGCTCGGCCTCGGCGGCCGGAGCCTCGGCAGCAGCCTCGGCGGCGGGGGCCTCGGCGGCCTTCTCGCCCTCGAGGATCTCCTTCTCCCAGGCGGCCAGCGGCTGGTCGGCGCCCGGCTCGGCCTTCGCGTCGCCCTTGGCGACACCGGCGCGGGACTTCAGGCCCTCGGCGACGGCGTCGGCGATCACGCGGGTCAGCAGGGTGACGGAGCGGATCGCGTCGTCGTTGCCCGGGATCTTGTAGTCGACCTCGTCCGGGTCACAGTTGGTGTCGAGGATGGCGACGACCGGGATGTTGAGCTTCCGGGCCTCGCCGACCGCGATGTGCTCCTTCTTGGTGTCCACGATCCAGACAGCGCTGGGAACGCGCTGCATGTCGCGGATACCGCCGAGGGTCTTCTCCAGCTTGTCGTACTCGCGCTGGAGGACCAGGAGCTCCTTCTTGGTGAGGCCGGAGCCGGCCACATCCGTGAAGTCGATCTCGCTGAGCTCCTTGAGGCGCTGCAGACGCTTGTAGACGGTCGAGAAGTTGGTCAGCATGCCACCCAGCCAGCGCTGGTTGACGTACGGCATGCCCACGCGGGTCGCCTGCTCGGCGATGGCCTCCTGGGCCTGCTTCTTGGTGCCGACGAAGAGGACGCTGCCGCCGTGGGCAACGGTCTCCTTCACGAACTCGAAGGCGCGGTCGATGTAGTTCAGCGACTGCAGGAGGTCGATGATGTAGATGCCGTTGCGCTCCGTGAAGATGAAGCGCTTCATCTTCGGGTTCCAACGACGGGTCTGGTGACCGAAGTGGACGCCGCTCTCCAGCAGCTCCCGCATCGTGACGACGGCCATGTGCCGTACTCCTCATGTGTCGCCCGGCGCGCCGCGAGGCAGGTGCGCTCTGCGGGGTGCCGGGGCTCTCGGTTTGTCCGTGCCGGTCGGGCGACCGCCACGCCTGACGCCCCGACGTGCCAAGCCGCTTGGCCTGCACGGGGCTTGCGGCCTCGGCAGGCTCGGCGGACCGAGCGGCACTCGCACCGTTCGACCGCTCCCCGGAGGGGGCGGGCCGTCGGTGGCGGGGCGTGCGAAGTCGACCCGGCAGACCGGGTCGCGTGTGAAGTGTACGGGAAGCCCCGAGCGGCGGGCGACTCCGTGCGGTCCCGCCGCCCTGTTCAGCGCCGCTGCGGGCGGCCCGCCGCCCACCGTTCACCCCTGCGGGGGACGGCAGTTGTCCACAGCCCCCGGTTTGTCCACAGCCCCCCGGAATCGGCGGGCGGCACTGGCGCCGCGACCTCCATGGTGGGGGTCGTGCCTGCTGAGCGGGCTTGTCGTGGTTTGTACCAGGTGCTGGCGCTGTGCCGGTTTCATCGCGTTGAGGGAGCGTTGCGGGAGGTTCGCGTGGGGCGAGGACAGGGTTCGTTCCGGCCGGGGCCGTTTGGGCGGGTGGCCGTACGAATCAGCGTGGTGCTGGGGGTGGTGGCGGGTCTTGCGTTCGTGACCATGGGTGGGGGCGGTCCGGGGAGTCCGGCAGTGGCGGTCCCGGCGGGGTTCGCCGCAACGGCGGGGGCGGGGCGGCTCGGGGCGGCGGGGCCGGGGGCTGGGCGGGTGGTCGGGCCGGGGCCGGGGCGGGTGTGGCCGGTGGGTGACCGGTCCGGGTTGCTGCGGCGGTTCGATCCACCGCCGGTGCGCTGGGCGGCCGGGCATCGTGGTGTGGACCTGGCGGCAGCGCCCGGGACGGCGGTGCGGGCAGCCGCACCCGGCGTGGTGACCTTCTCCGGGCAGGTGGCCGGCCGTCCGGTCATGGTGGTCACCCACCCCGAATCGGGCACTCCCCCGCTGCGGACCACCTACCTCCCGGTGGCCGGGTCCGTCCCGGTCGGCACCGCGGTCGCGGCGGGCGACCCGATCGGCGAGCTGACCGCCGACTCCGGGCACTGCCCCGTCGACTGCCTGCACTGGGGCCTGCTCCGCGGCACCCGCTATCTCGACCCACTCGCCCTGCTCGGCTCCGGCCGGGCCCGTCTGTTGCCGCTCGATTCCCCCTGACGCCGGATCAGCCGGCGCCCGGGCCGGAAGCCGCGTCGGCCGGGGCGGTTCCCGCGCCACCAGACCGACCGGACCGAGCCGACCGAGCGGACCGAGCGGACCGAAGGCCGTCCAGGGCGAACCGCACCGCGGCGTCGGCGATCGCCGGCACCTCGGCGGCCTCCCGGGCCCGCTCGATCTGGCGCACCGCCGCTTCCACCACGCCCTGCAGCAGCGAGGCCGCGACGGCCGGCCCGGGGTGGCCGAGTTCCTCCAAGGTGCGCACCACCATCGTGGTCAGGCCGGTGTGCGCGGCCCTGATCCGCGCCCGCGCGGCGTCGTCGAGCTCGTACTCGGCGACTGCCACCAGGGCGCGGTGCACCGGATCGGTGGCCAGCGCCACCTGTCCCCGGACGTACGCCTCGATCCGCTCGGCCGGAGCGTCGCAGGCCGCCATGCCGGCTTCGATCTCGGCGGCCCACAGCGGGAGGTCCACCGTGCACAGTGCTTCCACCAGCTCCGACTTGGACCGGAAATACTCGTACACCGAGGACCTGGCCAGCCCGGCACGCGCAGCGAGGGCACCGAAGCTCAGCGCCTCCCTGCCGCCCTCCGCCAACAGGACGCGCGCGGCGTCCAACAGTGCTGCCTGCTGCAACTGTCGATGCTCGGCCACCGTGGCCGCCCGGATTTTCGGCACGCACCAACTTTACGGACGCCAGCGGCCGGAGGGGCACACACCGCGCACCCACCGATCCACCGGCCCCCGCAGCCGTCCCGCGCCTTCACGCCCCCGTCTCAACGGGCGTCGGACATCTTCGCCCGCAGTTGCAGCACCGACTTGGTGTGGATCTGGCTGACCCGGCTCTCGGTCACCCCGAGCACCTGACCGATCTCGGCGAGCGTCAGGCCCTCGTAGTAGTAGAGCGTCACCACCGTCTTCTCCCGCTCGGGGAGCGTGTTGACCGCCGAGGCCAGCAGGCGGCGCAGCTCGCGATCTTCGGCGATCTCGACCGGGTTGTCGGCTCCGTGGTCCGGCAGCGTCTCCATCAGGGTCAGCCGGTCACCGCCCTCCCCCGCCGAGTGCAGCAGTTCGTCGAGCGCCACCACGTTGGCCAGCGACAGCTGGCTGAAGATGGTGTGCAGCTCGTCCAGCGCGATGCCCATCTCCGCCGCCACCTCTGGATCGTGCGGCGTCCGCCGCAACCTGGCCTCCAAGGTGGCGTAGGCCCGCTCGACCGCCTTCGCCTTCTGCCGCACCGACCGGGGGATCCAGTCCAGCGCCCGCAGTTCGTCGATGATCGCGCCGCGGATCCGGCTGATCGCGTAGGTCTCGAACTTGATCGCCCGATCGATGTCGAACTTCTCGATGGCGTCAATCAGTCCGAAGACCCCGGAGGACACGAAGTCCGCCTGCTCCACATTGGCCGGCAGCCCGACCCCGACCCGGCCCGCGACGTACTTCACCAGCGGCGAGTAGTGCAGGATCAGCTGATCGCGCAGCCCGTGGTCGCCCGTCTCCTTGTACGAACGCCACAGCATCTGAAGCGCCGACTGGTCCGCCCCGCCCTTCGCGCCGCCCCGCTCACCTCCGTCCCGACCGACCGCCGACTCCCCCTCAACCCCCACGCCTCCCAGCCCAGCAGCACCCCCCATTGGCGCCACCGTCGGCGCAGGCACCGCCACGCCAACCGGCACACCCGGCCTTCGCCCAGCGTTCACCGAACCCTCCACGGACGCGAGTGCCGCAGACGCGGGCACCGCCGGTGTCGCGGGCGCGGGTGTCGCCGGTGTCGCGGGCGCGGACGCGAGCCTGAGCACCGGCACGGGGGTCGCAGGCATGGGCCCGGGCGCCGGCGCCGAGGTCGGCCCGGGCAGCGCGACCGGCGACGGCCCGGCCGGGGACGGCCCGACTGGGGACGGCCCGGCCGGCGACGGCTCGGCCGGGGACGGCTCGGCCGGGGACGGCTCGGCCGGCGGCTGGGGCTGCGACTCACCCTGCCCTGGCTCCGACGCCGTTCCCGATACGTGAGCTGCCTCATCCGAGGAACGTTCCGCCTCCGGCCCACCGGCCTGCCGGCGAACCTGCGAGCTCCGGACGGGAGGTTCCCCCGGCTTCACCTTCGAACGCGCGCCACGCCTGGACTGGCTCCGCACCGGCCGAACGTTCGCAGGCGACATGTCGGCGGCGGTGACACCCGCCGCCTGCGCTTCACCTGCGGCCCGCCCGGACAGCGGCCCACCGTCGGCCAGGCCTTCGCCAAGCTGCCCGTCGCCCGGGCGGTCGGCACCTGACCGATCGGCGCACCCACCACCGAACGGCGCCTGCCCACCCGACGGGGTACTGCTGGTCTCCTCGCCGCGCGGCCGGGGTTTGGCCACAGTCGACGGCACTACTTGCGGGCAGGGCAGCCGCTGGCCGGGGCGCTCGATGGACGGGCGCGCCGGAGGCTGCCGGTCCGACGGCCCCTGCGGGACGGGGGGACGGGGAAGGGGCGAGGGCGAGGCGGGACGGGCCTGGGACTGTGGGGTCGCGGTCGGGGACGTGCCCGGCCTCGCCATTCCCACGACTCCCGAGGGCCTGGCCCGCAGCTCCGCGGCGTTGCGGGTCTCGGCCCCGGTCCCGTCCGGGGACCGACCGTCACCGGTCACCCTGTGTCCGGGAATGTGAGTGGGCATGCGTTGGTCTGCGCCGTTCTGCCGAGTCATGTGCTGATAGGGACGCCATAAGGGAGCGTAGCGTGACCAAGTCGCTGCACAGTGCTACCGCCACTCGGGCGTCGCCCGATCCGGTGGCAGTGGCGGGCTCCACCGGCACGTCGCGGAGCGGGCCCCGGCCGGCTGTCGGGCGCCCTGCCTCCGCTGGGCCGCCGACCAGCGGAGACTTCCCCCGACACGTCGGAATCTTTGAGCCACGTCCCCACTTGCGGCTGTCGCCCGCCCGGGCTCACCCGTCTCAGCGGTGCTCTCAACTCACCTGGGGTTCCTTCCTGTTGACGGGATGCTCCGTTCGGTCAACCTTCCATGTCCGCTGTTGCGCAGATCCGATCACTTGCGTCGTACCAACCTCCAGTGCGCTCCGTGCCGTTCGACGAAGCCCAGCGAGCTCAGCTCGTGCAGGTGGTGCACGGTCTCCTGCGGGGAGAGCGCGGCGTACTGGGCGAGTCGCTGCACCGGCGCGCCGTCCGCGCTCGCCGGCACCGCTTCCAGGACTCGGGCCACCGACGGCACCAGCGCGTCCCGAGGCAGGATCGGACCCGCTCGTTCCGGTGCCAGGTCGTTGCCGATGGAGCCGATCAGTTCGCCCACTTCGGCACCGTTGGTGACCAGATTCGCGGCTCCGCTTCTGATCAACGCATGGACTCCGGCCGAGAGTTCGGACGTCACCTGACCGGGAACAGCCATCGTGTGCCGGTTGAGATCCATGGCGCGTCGTGCGGTGCTGAGCGCGCCGCTGCGAGGCGCGGCCTCGACCACGACGGTGCCTCGGGTGAGCGCCGCTATCACCCGGTTGCGCAGCACAAATCTGAACCTGGTCGGGTTCATCCCGAGCGCCAGTTCACTCACCAGCAGCCCGGAGTCCCCGATCCGCTGAATCAGTGCCTCGTTCCCGCGCGGGTAGCAGATGTCGACCCCACTGGCCAGAACCGCGATCGTCATCCCGTTGACGGCCAGCGCACCCGAGTGGGCGGCTGTGTCGACGCCGTATGCGGCTCCGGAGACCACCACCCAGCCACGCTCGGCCAGTTCCGAGCCGAGCTGTCCGGCGATGTGTCGCCCGTATGCGGTGCAAGCCCGGGATCCGACGATGGCGACCGATCTGAGCGCCAGTAGGCGCAGCGAGGGAAGGCGTGTCCGCGGCCGGCCTCGGATCCACAGCCCGACCGGGCGGCTGTCACCAAGGTCGTCCAGCTGAGAAGGCCACTCCGTGTCGCCCGGAATGATGAACTTCCCACCGAGCTTGGCGATTCGTTCAAGGTCGGTGGCCGGGTTGAACTTTCGCAGCCTCTCCTGGTAGGCGGAGATCCGGTCCGCTCCTAGCCCAAGTCTGCTCGGCGACGCTCCACCGTAGAAGCCCTGCACCAGGCCGACCGCACCGAGGCGCTGGATCGCCCGGCCGATGGCCGCGTCGCCCGGTTCGATCAGCCGGGTGAGCGCTGCCCTGGCGACCCGCTCGGGCTCGGGCGGATCCGGCGTGGTCACTGCGGCGGCCCACCAGGTGGGACGGATGACCCGCTGAGTGGAATGGCTTGTGGCGGCCCGTTCGGCTGTGCAGTGCCGACTCGTCACGGCGCTGTGGGCGGCATGGCCTGCGGTAATCGCAGTGTCTGGTACCGACAATCGGGGATCCACCGCGTCCGAGCCCGGTCGGTGGACGGCTGGCGGGCCGGCTCCACGAATCAGGTGGCGCAGCCGGTCCTGGCCGTCACCTGCCGCACGGTCGTCGGGCGGGTGGGGAGGGCAGGGGCTGTCAGGTGGGCCCGGCAGGGTGGGCTCGCCCACCGCTCGGAGTCTTCCCTGCCGGGCCGGGACGCCGTGCGGGTGTGCGGTGTCGGCGTCTCGGACCTGGCTGTCGGGCGCCGAGGTGAGCGGCGCTGGGCCGGCGGTATCGGCGTGCTGATGGGGCATGGGAAGTGCTGCGGTCACGGAAAGGTCCTCCTGCGATGGCTTGTCCGGCGGCTGAGTTGGTGCGCGGGCGGCTTCACGGTTCGACGGGCTGTGGGCCTACTCGGCGAGCCGCTGTTGGGGCGCCGACGAGATGACGGGCGGTCAGAGCTCGGCGCCTAGGTCGGCATCCACGTCGTAGTACGGGTCGGATCTGCGGTCGTTCGGGCGGGTAACGCGCTGAACTCCGGTGCGGAGGGTGAGCGCGGTCTGGACGTCGGCACGGGTGGGGCGGGGCCGACGGGCGAGGTCGGCGACCGTCCAGGCGACGCGGAGGATCCGGTCGAGGCCTCGCGCGGTGAGCAGCCCCCGGTCGAGGTCACGCTCGGCGTCGATGAGCGAGCCGGGCGCGAGTTGCCAGCGCGTGCGCAGTTCGTGCCCAGGCACTTCGGCGTTCGTCCGCCACGGGGTGTCGGCGAGGCGAGCGGCGGCCCGCTCGCGGGCCTCCCTCACGCGTTCGGCGACCGTGGCCGTGCTCTCGACTTTTCCGCCTTGCTGCATCAACTCGGCTCTGCTGACCCCGGCCACCTGTACTTGGAGGTCCACTCGATCCAGCAATGGTCCTGACAGTCTTGCTTGGTAGCGGTTGACCATGACGGGTGTGCATTCGCAGCCTTCTCCTCTCAACGAATAGCGGCCGCAGGGGCAGGGGTTGGCGGCCAGACAGAGCAGGAAGCGGGCGGGCAGCCGCATCGAGCCCGCGGCTCTGGCGATCATCACCTCCCCCGATTCCAAGGGCTGGCGAAGGGCATCGAGGACCCGGACCGGGAATTCGGGTGCCTCGTCGAGGAAGAGCACGCCACGGTGGGCGAGGGAGACGGCACCGGGTCGGGGCAGTCCCGTTCCGCCGCCCACGATGGCGGGCATGGTGGTCGAGTGGTGCGGCGCGCAGTACGGCGGGGTGTCGATCAGCGGACGGTCGGGTGGGAGCAGGCCGGCCACGGAGTGGATCGCGGTCACTTCGAGGGCTTCGGCCTGGGTGAGTGGTGGGAGCAGGGCGGGGAGCCGTTCCGCCAGCATGGTTTTGCCGGCTCCGGGTGGCCCTTTGAGGTACAGGTGGTGGCCGCCCGCCGCGGCGATCTCCAGGGCTTGCCGGGCTTCGTACTGCCCGGCCACGTCGGCAAGGTCGGGTCGGCAGGCCTGGTCCGAGGTGACGTCTCGGACGCCGAGCCCGGGGAGCATGAGTCCGGCGAACGAGGAGTCGGGGCGGCCGATGGACGGGTCAGGTGGTTCGTCGGGAATGGGGGCATTGGTGAGGATGGCGATGAGCTGGCGCAGGCTTCGCACACCGAGGACGGAGACGCCTGGAACCAACTCGGCTTCGGCGGCGGTCTGTTCGGCGACCACGATCTGTCGGTAGCCGGCGTCCGCCGCAGCGAGTACTGCGGGCAGGACGCCTCGCACCGGGCGTACCCGGCCGTCCAGTCCGAGCTCGCCGATGATCAGCAGGCCGTCGATCGACGCGGGGTCGAGCCGTTCGGCGGCCGCCAGTACGGCGCAGGCCACGGCCAGGTCGTACCCGCTGCCGCTCTTGGGTACGGAGGCCGGGGTGAGGCCCACGGTGAGTTTGCGAAGCGGCCATTTCTCGCCGCTGTTGGAGACGGCTGCGCGGACCCGGTCGCGGGCTTCCAGGAGGGCCTTGTCGGCGAGGCCCACCAGGCTGAAGGCTGCGAGTCCGGGTTCGAGGTCGGCCTGGACCTCGACCACGACGCCGTCCACTCCGACCAGGGCGACCGAGCAGGTGCGGGCGAATGCCATCTCAAACCGCCCCGCGCAGGTGCTCGACCGCAGCGGCGCCCTTGAGGGGGTTGACCACGGCGACCAGGTCGATGCGGACTCCGCCCGGCGGCGGGGGTGCCGGTCCGCCGGCCGAGGCTTCGTCCGGCGGTTCGCCGCCGTCGACCCGCTCGGCGGCCAGCACCAGTCGGGAGAAGTGCACGGGCCAGCGTTCGGCGAGCCACCGTTCGGCGAGGTGGCGCAGCCGATCGGCCTTGTTCTGGTCGATCGCTTCGGACGGCTGCTGGAAGCCACGCTCGGACCTGGTCTTCACCTCGCACACCGCGAGGGTGTCCCCGTCCAGTGCGACGATGTCGAGCTCGCCCTCGGCGCAGCGCCAGTTGCGCTCCAGGATGCACAGCCCGCCCTCCGTGAGCCGGCGGGCGGCGACCTCCTCGCCGTAGCGTCCGAGGCCGTTGGTGGAAATCTTGTTGGGATTCTGCACGGCAATCACCTCCGGCCGGAAGGTTGCCGTCACGGCCGGGAGGTGGGCCAGCGAAATCGCCACACCTGTGGATAACTCGGGCCTGTGGATAACTTAGATCGCTCGTTCGAGTGGCAAACCCGAAATGCGCTGGACAGCCGGCGATCTCAGCGACCAGTCTCGGTGGCCCGGGCATCGCCGCAGGTCATCATGGTGCGGCTGCTCGGGTGGAAGGATGCGTGCGGTCGGCCGCGCCATTCCCCGCCCACCCTGGGCAGTCGGGCCTGGGGCACTCCCGGGCCGGCCGTTCAGCCGCAGAACGGTCAGTTCCCGAACGCGGAATCGTCCGAGGGCAGCTCGAGATCGCTCTTGGCCAGTTCCTCGATATTCACGTCCTTGAAAGTCAGAACGCGGACCTTCCGAACGAACCGGGCCGGTCGGTACATGTCCCAGACCCACGCATCCGCCATCGACACTTCGAAGAACACCTCGCCCTGCACCGAATGCACCTGCAGGTCGTAGTCGTTCGTCAGATAGAAACGCCGCTCGGTCTCGATCACGTACTTGAACAGGCCGACGACATCCCGGTACTCCCGGTAGAGCTTGAGCTCCATCTCGGTCTCGTACTTCTCGAGGTCTTCGGCACTCATTCCAAGCGTCCCCTCACTCGTCACGTCCACCCCATTGTGGACCACCGGGCCCGTGCTCAGAGCCGTACTGGCGGTTCTGGCGGTCCTTCCGTCAGAACCTGCTCCATCAGCGCGGCCAGTCCGCGCGGATACACGGTCTCCTCAGTGGTCCTCAACTCCCCCACCGTCCACCACCGGGCGGAGAGCAGCAGTGCGTGCTCCTCCGCCCCGCTCTGCCGAAGTGCCACCTCGCTCCGCCCGATGCGGGCCAGGTGGAACCACTGCTCCTGTTCGTAGTTCCTGCCCCGGAAGGAGAACTCCACCGTGCCGTACGCAATCAGCGGTCCCCACTCCACCTCGGTCAGCCCGATCTCCTCGGCCAGTTCACGCCGGGCCGCTTCGGCCGGGCTCTCGCCCGGCTCGATGCCGCCGCCTGGCGTGATCCACCAATCGACGCCCGGCGCGGCCGGATCGGTCCCCTGCAGCAGCAGGACGCGCCCCTCCGGGTCCAGCAGCAGCACGCGAACAGCCTTGCGACGCTCGACCGCCACCTGGTTCAGCTCCGTCCTGAGGTTCTGCGCACGTTTCCGGGCCGGACCCGAGGTCTGGCCGGCCCCCGATTCAGGCCTTCCGCCGCCTCTGCAGTTTGCGGCCCAGCGAGACCGCCCAACCCGCCGCCGAAGCGAGGACGATCAGGGCTGCCCCGCCGACCGCCGTCCAGCTGGCGGGCACCAACACACCCGCTTGGTGCGCACGCGGCGCACCCAGTTCGTCGAAGGTCGCAGTGCGCCCCTCCAACCCTGCGCGGGACAGCGGCAGGATCACCGCCTCGACCCTCGCCTTCACTCCGGAGGCAGGAACGGAGCCGAAGGCCACATCCAGGTGGCTGCGCGAGTCTATCGAGTTCCCGCGGAAGTCGCCGAGCAGGAACAGCCGTCCCTCGGGCACCGTCACCGAGAATGTCGTGGCGACCACCGTGGCCTTCGCCAGGTAGGGCTCCTCCACCTGGTGGCCGTTGACGGTGATCCGCCCCTCGCGGTCGCCGGAGACGGTGTCGCCACCGACGGCGGCCACCCGCTTGACCAAGGTGGCGTTGCCCCAATCCGGGTCCTGGAAGACCACGATGTCGCCGCGTCCGATCGACTTCTCGTCAGCGGTGTGGGCGAGGACGGTGTCGCCGATCTCCAGGGTGGGACTCATCGATCCGGTGGGGATCTTGTAGGGCCGGTACTGGATGGCGAGCATCGCGAAGCCCCCGATCAGCATCACGAATCCGATCGCGATCACCACGCCCTGCACGATCGACGCCGCGCTCCGACGGCGGGCCGGTTGGACTTCGGTGGGCGGTGTCCGTTCCGCGACGCTGCTCATCGGCTTCGCCCTCTCCTAGCGCTCACGCGCTCCGGGCGAGCGCTCGCTACCTACCTGGGCCTCGCTGTCCTGGGCTGGACAGCACTGCGGGCCGTGGCACGTGCGAGCAGATTACTCACGAGTACCACGGCCCGCGCAAGAGTCAGTCGCGGACGGTCTGCGACCGGTCAGCGACGGCGCTTGCGCACCCACCACACGGCGGGGGCCGCCAGGGCCGCACCGGCCAGCGGCGGAGCGAGCGGCCCGCCGACGGCCAGACCCTTCTGGTCGAAGGTGTCGGGGACGGGCAACGTCGCCCAGTCGCCGATCGGCCAGGCCACCACGAACGCGCGGCCGACAACGTTCCCGACCGGCACGGTGCCGCCGCCCGGCTGGTCCATGTGGAACCGGGAGTCCAGGGAGTTGGCGCGGTGGTCGCCCATCACCCAGATCCGACCCTCCGGCACCTTCACCGGACCGAACGGCTTCTCCCCGCACGGGGTGTTGCCAGGAAAGATGTACGGCTCGTCGAGTGCGATGCCGTTCACCTTGACCGGGCCGGTGCCCTGGCACTCGACGGTGTCACCGCCGACCGCGATGACGCGCTTGATCAGGTCCTTCTCGTCGCTGGACGGCATCAGCCCGATGAAGCTGAAGACATCCTGGATGCCGCGTACGAAGGAGTTGCTGCTGCGCTGGGCAGGCTCGTCGTTCAGCCAGCCGCCCGGGTCCTTGAAGACCACCACCTCGCCGCGCTCCGGCTCCGCGCCGAACCACGGGGTGAGCTTGTCGACCAGTACGCGGTCACCGACCTGGAGCGTGTTCTCCATCGAACCCGACGGAATCGAGAACGCCTGGACGAAGAAGGTCTTGATCACCAGAGCCAGGATCAGGGCGATGCCGACCAGGATCGGCAGTTCCTTCCAGAAGGAACGCTGTTTGGGAGCCTTCTTGGCCCCGGCCGGCGCCGCCGAATCGCTCTCCTCTGCCGCGTCGGACTCGGCCGCCCGCAGGGCGTCACCGTCCTCCACGTGCCGCCCCTCGGAGTTGCCCGAAGGCTCCCCGTCAGGCTCCGGAGCACCTGAGCGGGCACCGATCACCAGATCCCCCACGACATCTCCTCCCTGCTGTGCGGACGCCTGCGCGTCCGCGCTCACCAGTGCCGCACAGCGGGCACCACACTCTGCGATCGACCGACAACCCGCCTCTGGCTTGCCCTACCCGGGCACGCCCGACACCAGGCCGGAACCGAGCACTTCAGCACTTCTCTATCACTCCCGGTCAGCCGACCCGTGTTCCCACGCGCCGACCGAACCGTCAGTCGGACGTCGGCCCGGCCCACCGGTTCGTTCTCCACCGCCGCACAACGACCGGGAGGACGCCCAACACACCCATAACGAGCGGGGGTTCCGCAGGAATCGGCCCAACGGCCGATGATCCTGCCACCTGCACCGGCACGGAGGAGAGTGAATCGGGAACACCCAGTTGACCGAAGTGGGAGAGCGGCCACGCAATCACGAACGCACGACCGACCACGTTCGCCACCGGGACGGTCCCGGCGCCCGAATTGGCCATGTGGTAGCGGGAGTCCGCGGACAGGTCGCGATGATCCCCCATCACCCACAACCGCCCCTGAGGGACTGTCACCTTGAAGGTGATCCGCGAGGGCACGTTGCCGGGCGCAACGTACGGCTCGTCCAGCGGGGTGCCGTTCACGCTCAGCCGGCCCTGGGCGTCACAACACTCCACGGTGTCGCCGGCGACACCGATCACCCGCTTGATCAAGTCCCGCTCGTCATCGGAAGGAAGGAGGCCCACCGCGGAGAACACCGACGTGACCTTGTGCAGCACGGACCCGTCCGTGGACGGCTTGTGGTCCTTCTCCAGCCAGTCGCCCGGGTCCTTGAACACCACCACCTCGCCGCGCTCCGGCTCCGAGCCGAACCACGGGGTGAGCTTGTCGACCACGACCCGGTCGCCGACCTGCAGGGTCGGCTCCATCGAACCGGAAGGAATGACAAACACCTGGACCAGGAAGGTCTTCAGTACCAGGGCAATGACCAATGCCACCAGCACGATCACCGGGAGTTCACGCAGAAAGGGGCGACGGCCACGGCGCTCAGCCCGCTTGGCGGTCCGCCGGCGCTCGGCGCGGCCCCTCGCAGGCCGGCTGCCCGCGGCACCGTCCCCACCGCCTTCGGCCGTCCCCTCGACCTCTTCGGCCCCCTCGGCTACGCCAGGCACGCCTGCAGTGTCAGCAGCCTCGGCGCCATCGGCCTTGGCCACGCTGCCCGCTCCGTCGGGGACGGCCCTGGGTCTACCTCTGCTCCCCATGGCCACCGGTCCCCTCAATCGCGGCGAATGCCGCCGGCCGGTCGAGCGAGGTCGTCCGGCCAAGGGGGAACAGCAGCCAGTCGGCGCGTCCGATCACGCGATCCACGGGCACGGTGCCGCCGCCGGGTTCGCCGAGGTGGTCCCGGGAGTCGCGGGACGCGCTGCGATGGTCGCCCATCACCCACAACTTGCCGGAAGGAACCACGATGTCGAACGGCACCGCCGACGGTGCGTCACCGGGGAGCAAATAGCCGCTCTCATCCAGCGGCACTCCATTGATCCGGAGGCGGCCGTCGGAGCCGCAGCAGGTGATCCTGTCGCCGCCCACGCCGATCACCCGCTTCACGTAGACCGTGTCGCCGGCCGGGGCCAGTCCGGCTTTGGTCAGCAGGTGCTTCACGCCGGACGGTTCGTCCTGGTACGGCAGAAAGGAGCCGATGCCGTCGAAGACCACCACATCGCCCCGCTGCGGGTGCCCACCGAAGGCGTAGGCGAGTTGGTTGACCAGCACGCGGTCGCCCGGCCGCAGGGTGCCTTCCATGGAGCCGGACGGCACCGCGAAGGGCCGGGCCACGAAGGCGTTCACCAACAGCAGCGCCGCCACGCACACCGCGCCGATCCACAGCAGGTCCCGCGACCACCGCCGCCCACCGCCGTCCTCGGACTCGGACTCGGACTCGGCGGCGGCGGCGGCGTCACCCTCGCCCTCGCCCTCTGCGTCGCCTCCGGCGTCCGGGTCGTCGGCCCGGCCCCTACTCGCGGCGTCACCCTCTGCCTCGGCGTCGATCACGGCCCCAGAACCGGCCACGGTCACGGCCCCGGCCACGGCCACAGAGTCGGCATCGGTATCGCTGTCGGCGCCACCACCAGCACCGTCACCAGCAGCCGCAGCCGCAGCGGAGTCCACCACGGGCCCCGCGCCGCCACCGGCAGTGGCTGCCGCGCCGCTGTCGGCTGTGGCCCCGCTGCCGGGTACGGCCCCGCTGCCGGGTGCGGCCCCGGAAACGGCAACGGACCGCGCCGGTGTGTCCGTACCCGTGGGTGCGGGACTGCCGTCGCGGTCCGTCGGTGGCTCGTGCGTGCTCATCGGGGGTGAGCTTATCCTCCCGGTCTAAACCGGTCGGAAGACCTTACCCCGTCGAGCCTGCGCGATCACGCGTCGCGCTTCTCCTTGATCTTCGCGGCCTTGCCGCGGAGGTCACGCAGGTAGTACAGCTTGGCGCGGCGAACCGCACCGCGGGTCACGACCTCGATCTTCTCGACGACCGGGGTGTGCACCGGGAAGGTGCGCTCGACACCGACGTTGAAGCTGACCTTGCGGACGGTGAAGGTCTCACCGATGCCGGCGCCGTGACGACGGATGACAACGCCCTGGAAGACCTGGACGCGCGAGCGGTTGCCTTCGATGACTCGGACGTGCACCTTCAGGGTGTCGCCGGGGCGGAAGGCGGGGATGTCGGTGCGCAGCGAGGCCGCGTCGACAGCAGCGAGCTTGTTGCTCATCGTTGCTCTCCATCGCAGGCGCCACGGGCCGCCCACGGAAATTCGTCTCAACTGGGTGATGCTGCGGGCCGCTTCGGTTGACGATGAACCCCCCGTGGCGGAGGCACCGGTCCACTGACCCCCACGAGGGGAGCCGGGCGACAGACAGCAGTCGCCTATTCTTCCACAGGCTCTACCGCAGACCGAAATCGGCCGGCGGCGTCGTCCCAGGCCAGGCCGAGGACGCTGAGTGCTTCACGTTCCTTTTTGGTGAACGCGTCACGCTGCCAACGGGCCACCAGGTCGGGCCGGTTGGCAAGCGTGCGGGCGAAGGCCTGCTCGCGCCGCCACTGGGCGATCTTCCCGTGGTGGCCGCTGAGCAGGATCTCCGGCACCTCGCGGCCGCGCCACTCGGCGGGCTTGGTGTACACCGGGCCCTCCAGCAGGTCGGCCATGGCGCCGGGGGCGAAGGAGTCGTCCCGGTGCGACTCGGCGTTGCCGAGCACGCCGGGCAGCAGCCGGGCGATCGCCTCGACCATCACCAGGACGGCGACCTCGCCACCGGCCAGGACGTAGTCGCCGATGGAGGCTTCGACCACGGGCATCCGGGTCGCGGCCTCCTCGATGACTCGGCGGTCGATGCCCTCGTAACGGGCGGGCGCGAAGGCCAACCAGTTGCGGGCGGCCAGGTCCTGGGCGAGTTCCTGGGTGAACGGCCGGCCGCTGGGGGTGGGCACCACCAGGGTCGGCACCTCGCCCTCGGGTCCGGCCGCGAGGACGGCGTCCAGCGCCGCGCCCCAGGGCTCGGGCTTCATCACCATGCCGGGGCCACCGCCGTAGGGGGTGTCGTCCACGGTGCGGTGAATGTCGGTGGTCCACTGCCGCAGGTCGTGCAGGTGCACGTCGAGCTGGCCGCGAGCACGGGCCTTGCCGACCAGCGAGACGTTCAGCGGTTCCAGGTACTCGGGGAAGATCGTGACGACGTCGATCCGCATGTCGGTCACGCCGCACCCCCGGTCGAGTCGTCAGAGCCCTCAGAGTCCGATCCCTCAGAGTCCGAGCCCTCGGCGGCGGCCGGTCCCTCGGAGCCGTCAGAGCCCTCGGCGCCGGGGCCTTCGGAGTCGGAGCCCCCGGAGTCCAAGCCCTCGGCGTCGGCTGGTCCCTCGGAATCGTCCGAGCCCTCGGAGCCGTCAGCGCCTTCGGCGTCGTCGGCAGCAGCACTCCCCGCGTCCTTGCGCGAGGAGGCGACCACCGCGTCGGCGGGGTCGATCAGGCCGGGCGGCGGGGTGATCACGGCGCGCTGCTCGTCCAGGTCGATGGTGGGGACGATCTGCTCGACGAACGGAATGAGCACCTCGGTACCGTCGGGGCGCTGGACGGTGAGCAGGTCCTGGTAGGGGAGGTGGACCACCTCGGTGAGTTCGCCGATCAAGGTGCCGTCGGTGAGGACGACGTCCAGGCCGATCAGCTGGTGGTCGTAGTACTCGTCGGGGTCCTCGGGGGTCTCGTCCGGGTCGACCTCGGCGATCAGGAAGGTGCCGCGCAGCGCCTCGGCGGCGGTGCGGTCCTTGACTCCGGCGAAGCGCAGCAGCAGGCGTCCGCTGTGCACCTTGCCGGACTCGACGGTCAGTGGTCCGATGCCGGCCGGGTCGGTGAGGAGGACCGCGCCGGGGCCGAGCCGCAGTTCCGGCTCGTCGGTGCGGACCTCGACACTGACGTCCCCTCGGATGCCGTGGGCGCGGCCGATCTTGCCGACGACGAGCTGCACGGTGATCGTTCTCCTGAGATGAGCCTGGGTGAGGCGAGCGAGGTGGTGAGGTACAAAAAGCCGGAAAACGGGAAGGACCGGCCGGGACGGATGCGTCCCGGCCGGTCCGGAAACCCGGTGGTCGACCTGTCGGTTGACGTTGCCGGTCGATCGAGGAGGTCAGCGAATGCTGTCCACGTCGACCAGGTCGACCCGGACGTTGCGACCGCCGAGGGCGCCGACCACGGTGCGCAGTGCGCGTGCCGTGCGGCCGCCCCGGCCGATCACCTTGCCGAGGTCGTCGGGGTGCACCCGCACCTCGATGGTGTGGCCGCGGCGCAGGTTCCGCGAGCGGACCTGCACCTCGTCCGGGTGCTCGACGATGCCCTTCACCAGGTGGTCGAGGGCTTCCTCGATCATGCTCAGGCCTCGGTGGAAGCGGCCTCGGCCTCGTCAGCCTTGTCCGACTTCTTGGCCTTCGGGGTGATGGCGACACCGGTGGTGGCGTCCTCGAAGCCGGCGACGGCCTTGGCGAACAGGTGCGAGAAGTCCTCGACCTTGGGCTCGGCGACCTTCAGCGGCGCCGGAGCCGGCAGGCCCTTGAACTTCTGCCAGTCGCCGGTCAGCTTGAGGATGGCGAGCACCGGCTCGGTCGGCTGGGCGCCGACGGACAGCCAGTACTGGGCGCGGTCGCTGTCGACCTCGATCTTCGAGGGGTTGTAGGTCGGCTGGTAGATGCCGATCTCCTCGATCGCGCGGCCGTCACGCTTGGTGCGCGAGTCGGCGACGACGATGCGGTAGTGCGGGGAGCGGATCTTGCCCAGACGCTTCAGCTTGATCTTGACAGCCACGGTTGTGGATTCTCCTGGTCTTGACGTGGGTGAGCAGCGCTCCGCCGCGTGGGGCTGCGGCGCGAGGTGCCGTTCAAGGGACACGCCAGCCGTTAGGAGAGAGGGTCCTGCCTGGCTGCCGAGTACTCAGCTGTCCATTCTGCCACATTGCCGAGGCCCCCCGAACCGCGCCCCCGCACGCCCCCGAGCACCATCAGGGCCGGAAAAAGCTGTGTCGACCGCCCCCCGAAGGGGCCGGCCGACTCGTGGCCGGTCCGCGGACACCCCGCCCGCGGCCCGGATCAAGCGTTCTTCAACGGCTGTCAAGCGATCTTGAAAGGCTGCTGGCAGGCGCCGCAGACGATCGAGGCCTGCGCCAGCACGGACGGGACGACGCGGACGTTGCGGCCACAGCCGCACACCGCCTTGACCCGCACGCCGCCGCCCGAGGAACCGTGCCGGGCGGCCGGTCCGCGGAAGGCGCGGTGGTTGCCCTCGCCGGCGACGGCGAGCTGATGAGCCCCGAGCGCGCGGTCGAGACGCTCGATGGTCTCGGCGTAGCGTTCGCGGGTCTCGTGGCCCATCGTCACCTGGGAGAAGCCGCTGCTGGCGTGCGGCTCGACCGGGTGGGCCAGGCCCAGCTCGGAGGCGAGCAGCAGGAAGCGGCGGTTGTGGTAGCGCCCGGCCCGCGAGGTGTCGCGGATCTCCCGGGCAGCGGCCAGGCCGTGCGCGGCCTCGTGCAGCAGGCGCTCGAAGTTGAGCCGGGTGCCGCAGGCCGACGAGGACTCGCCGATCAGCGCCTCGGGAGACGCCAGGTCGGGCAGGTCCCGGTGGTGGGCCTGGATGTCGCTCCAGGCGGCGGCCAGTTCGGCCGCAAGGACGAGGGGCTGTGTCGTGCTCACGCTGTACCAACGATGGGGAGAGAGCCGATGTTCCGCTGGACCCGGTGGTTCGGGAATTCCCAGCGAACTCTCAGGAATGTACTTTCGCACGCGAATTGCGCGGTTCCGAACTGACGCAAGACCAACCCCCTGCACGTTTGGGCCCGGCGCCTTCGCCGGGCTCTCGGCACCCGTCGCGGAGCCCAACATCCCCACGGCGGACGGCCCGCGACCTGTCCGAAAATTGACAGGGCCACGGGCCGTATACCGTACCGCTTGTCAGGTACTCCCGGGAGTTGACTGGTCAGTAGTCTCAACTACCAACACCCGAGCCGGGGTTCGGGTTCGGCAGCGGCCGACCGGGACACCCGCAGCTCATCGCGGTGATCACGCTCCGCACAGGGTCCCCGGGCCGGAGCCCCGGGACGCCTGCGGCGGTCGGATCAGTACGCGCGGGCCACCAGGGCGAGGTTGCCTTCCTGGTCGTCGGCGGCCGGCACGGTGCCGTCCGCAGCGACGATGCAGCGCACCGACACACCCTGCTCGGCCAACTTGGCCTCGCCCTCGGGGCCGAGGTCGGCCCAGGAGATCCGGCCCCAGCCGGTGGCGGCGGCCTCGACGGCCTCGTCGATGGTCTTGACGTCCACCGTGCGGGCCTCGCGGCGCTCGCGGGACTCACGCAGCAGCTGCGCCTGGTCCTCCTCCAGGATGCCGGGGACGATCGCGGCCAGGGAGTCGACCTGGACCGGCGACTTGCCGCCGGCGATCCGGCGGGCCAGCATCGCGGTGCCGGCCTCCAGGTCGCGCGGGCCGACCTCGATGCGCAGCGGCACGCCCTTGAGCTCCCAGTCCACGGCGCGGCGGCCGAACGGGGTGTCGGTGCGGTCGTCGACGACCACCCGGACGCCCGCGGCCTCCAGCTGGGCACCGATCTCGCGGACCTTGGCCAGCACCGCGTCCTCGCCCTTGATGGCCAGGACCACGACCTGGACGGCGGCCAGCCGCGGCGGGACCCGCAGACCGTTGTCGTCGCCGTGGGACATGATCAGGCCGCCGACCATGCGGGTCGAGACGCCCCAGGAGGTCTGCCAGACGAACTCGCGCTCGGCGCCCTGGAGCTGGTAGGTGGTGTTGAAGGCCTTGGCGAAGTTCTGGCCCAGCTCGTGGCTGGTGCCCATCTGCAGGGCCTTGCCGTCACGCATCATGCCTTCGAGCGTGAGGGTGTTGATGGCACCGGCGAAACGCTCGCGGGCGGTCTTGCGGCCGAGCACCACGTCGATGCCGAGCACGTTGGTCATGAAGTCGCCGTAGACCTCCGTGTGGATGCGCGAGGCGTAGTCGCGGGCGTCCTCGTAGGTGGCGTGGGCGGTGTGGCCCTCCTGCCAGAGGAACTCGGTGGTGCGCAGGAAGACGCGCGGGCGCAGCTCCCAACGGACCACGTTGGCCCACTGGTTGATCAGCAGCGGCAGGTCGCGGTGGCTCTGCACCCACTTGGAGAAGTACTCGTTGATGATCGTCTCGGAGGTGGGCCGGACGACCACCGGCTCCTCGAGCTCCTTGCCGCCGCCGTGGGTGACCACCGCGAGCTCGGGGGCGAAGCCCTCCACGTGCTCGGCTTCCTTGGTCAGGTAGGACTGCGGGATGAACATCGGGAAGTACGCGTTCTGGGCGCCGGCCTTCTTGATCCGGGCGTCCATCTCCTGCTGCATCCGCTCCCACAGGCCGTAGCCGTACGGTCGGATGACCATGGTGCCCCGCACCGGACCGTTGTCGGCCAGCTCTGCCTTGTTGATGAGGTCCTGGTACCAGCGCGGGAAATCTTCCGCCTGGGGGGTGAGAACGGGTGCCTTAGCCATGGGCCGAATGGTACGGGGAGCGGCGGCCGGACCGTGAATCCGTTTCGCCGCCCCGGCCCGCAGACGGGGCGGGGAGCACGCCCGCGCACACCCCGGGGCGCACACCTGTGGCGCGCGGAGACCTGCTCGCACCCCTCTGGACGACGGCGGCGACCCGCTGTTCGCTGAGAGGGGCCGGGGGGGTGCCGGGCTGCGGCACACGCAGCCGATTCCGAGGACCGACGTGGACCGATTGGGAGGCCGTGATGGCTTCAGCGCGAGTGACCGGCAGCACCGTGGACCGGGTCCGGGCGGACGGTCCGGCGGAGCGGCGCGGTCGGGCGCGGGACTGGGCGGAGATCCAGGAGCGCATGCTCGTCCCCCTCTACCAGGACGTTTACCGGCGGCTTGAGGTCGGCGCGGCGACCAGCCTGCTCGGGGTGGGGTGCCGGTCCGGGCTGGCGCTGCTGCTCGCCGAGGGGCGCGGGGCGCAGGTCGCGGGGGTGGAGTGGGACGAGGAGCTGCGGGAGCTGGCGGTGGCCCGCGGGCTGGAGGTGGCGCCCGGTGGGAGCCTCGCCCGTTCGGCGCACTCCGTCCCCCGGCCGGCGCACTCCCTGGTGACGGTTTTCGAGCAGTCGCCGACGCCCGCGCTGGTCGCCTGGTCGGCGCAGCGCACGCTCCCCGGTGGGCTGCTGGTGCTCGCGGACCGGGGCCCGGCGGAGTGCTGCGAGAGCACGGCGGTGCTGGAGGTGGCGCACCGGCACACCCCGTCGGAGGACCGGGAGGAACCCGCGCCCGCAGCACTGGAGTCGCTGCTGGTCTCCGCCGGTCTGCGCCCGTCGATGGCCGGCCGGGTGGTCTGCCCGTTCGCGTACGCGGACCTGGACTCGGCGATCCGCGGTCTGCTGGCCACCGGCCTGTTCGACCGGGCGGAGCAGCAGGCCGGGGCGGCGCTGGTGGCCAAGGAGCTGGAGGAGGCACTGCATCCGTACCGGTGCCCGGACGGCTCGGTGCGGATGGTGAACGAGTACCGCTGGGTGGCGGGCGCCCGGCCGGATCCGGATGACGAGAACCTGGGCCGGAGCGGCCCTAGTCGCGGCTGAGTCCGGCGGCGGCGTAGGCGGCGTCCTCGTCCAGGGTCTCGGCCTCCAGCAGGGCGGTGGCGAGGGCGTCGAGGCGGTGGCGGTGCCGGTTCAGCAGGACGATCGCCTCCTCCCAGCATTCGGCGACGATCCGGCGGGCCTCCTCGTCGACCGCGTCCAGGGTGGTGGGGGCGGCGGACAGGCCGTACGGGGACTGGCCGTCGTTGGGGATGGCGGTGACCCGGCCGACCAGGCTGCTCATGCCCCAGCGGCCGGCCATCGAGCGAGCGATGGTGGTGAGCTGTTCGAGGTCGCTCTCGGCGCCGGTGGTGACCACGCCGTACACCACCTGCTCGGCGGCCATCCCGCCGAGCGCGCCGATGATCCGGCCGCGCAGGTAGGGCTCGGTGTAGGAGTAGCGGTCGGTGTCGGGGGTGGAGAGCGTGACGCCGAGGGCGCGGCCGCGCGGCACGATGGTGACCTTGCGGACGGGGTCGGCGCCGGGCTGGAGCATGCCGAGCAGGGCGTGCCCGGACTCGTGGTAGGCAGTGCGTTCGCGTTCCTGTTGGGGCATCACCAGCGGTCGCACCGCACCGAGTTGGACCTTCTCCAGGGCCTCGGACAGGTTCTCCTGGTCGACCGCGTCCTGCTGGCGCTTGACCGCCAGCAGCGCGGCCTCGTTGACCAGGTTGGCCAGGTCGGCGCCGGTCATGCCGGGGGTGGTGCGGGCGACGATGTCGAGGTCGGTGCCCTCGGCCAGCGGGACTTCGCGGCTGTGGATCCGCAGGATCTGTTCGCGGCCGGCCCGGTCGGGCGGGCTGACGGTGATCCGCCGGTCGAAGCGGCCGGGACGCAGCAGCGCGGGGTCGAGGATCTCGGCCCGGTTGGTCGCGGCGATCACGATGACGCCCTCGGAGCCGGAGAAGCCGTCCATCTCGGTGAGGATCTGGTTGAGCGTCTGCTCGCGTTCGTCGTGGCCGCCCATGCCGCCACCGCCGCCGCGCTGGCGGCCGATGGTGTCGATCTCGTCGATGAAGATGATCGCGGGGGCGACCTTGCGGGCCTCGGCGAACAGGTCGCGGACCCGGCTGGCACCGACGCCGACGATCATCTCGATGAACTCGGACGCCGAGGCGGAGAAGAACGGGACGTCCGCCTCCCCGGCGACCGCGCGGGCGAGCAGGGTCTTGCCGGTGCCGGGCGGACCGGACAGCAGGACGCCGCGCGGCATCTTCGCGCCCAGTCGGCGGTAGGCCTGCGGGTTCTTCAGGAAGTCGACGACCTCGCTGAGTTCGGCCTCCACCTCGTCGATGCCGGCCACGTCCTGGAAGGTGCTGCGGCGGCCCTGGCTGGTGTCCACCGGCTTCGGCGGGGCCTTGCGGCCGAGTGCGCCACCGCCGAGCCCGCCGGCCATCCGGCGGGCCAGGAACACCCAGACCGCGATCAGCAGCAGCATCGGGGCGAGCGAGATCAGCAGGTTGGCCAGGAAGCTGCGCTGCTGCACCACCGGGCGGGCGATCACCTCGACGTTCTGCGCCTGGAGGGTGCCCCAGAGGTTGTCGGTGGCGAACGCCGGGCGCTGGGTGGTGAATTCGCTGTAGTCGCCCTTGCCGCCGTCCGGCTTGGGCTGCTTGTTCCTCAGGGTGCCCTCGATGGAGTCGCCCTTGGAGTAGATCTTGGTGATGTTGCCGCTGTTGAGCTGCTTGCTGAACTCGGTGTACGAGATGGTGGTGGAACCACCGCCACCGAAGAAGCTCAGCAGCAGGTCGGACAGCAGGAACACCACCAGGGCGGTGAGAATCAGGCCCGTCCACCCGCCCGGCATCTTCTTCTTCGGCGGCGCGGGCGGCGGCGCCCCCTCGGAGCGCCAGGGCTGGTCGGGGGTCTGACGCGGCGGCACGGGGTTGCTCACCAGCCGGACGATACGGACATTCCGTCCGCTGGTCGGCGCGCAACGCCGCGACGCCGCGACGCCGCCCGTCAGCGCACGGGGGTCGGCCACTCCTCCGCCGTCAGCGCGAACCGCTCGTGATCCCGCCAGGCGCCCTGCAGGAACAGCATCCGCGGCGTGAACCCCTCGTGCCGGAAGCCCAGCCGGCGCGCCATCGCCACCGAACGCTCGTTGTCCGGCTGCACGTTGATCTCCAGCCGGTGCAGCCCCAGCCCGCCCTGCTCGGCCGGCGTGAAGCACCGCTCCACCACCAGCCGCATCCCCTCCGACATCCGGCCCGTCCCGGCGAACGGCACGTACGAGTCGTAGCCCAGCACGCCGTTGCGGAACCGGGCCATCACGATGTTCGCCACATTGCACTTGCCGACCATGCCGCCGGTCTCCTGATCGAAAATCAGGAACGTCCGCAGGCCCGCCCCCTGACGGCTCAGCAAATCCGGCAGACCGTCCGGCTCCACCGGGTTCCACCGCCCGATGTGTTCGGCGGAGCGCCGCACCGCATCGGCATAGGGAACGACATCATCGGGGCGAGGGGCTCGGATGGTTACGCGCATGCCAGCCATCATTGCGCAGGCGGGTGCGAAAACAGGGGCGCGGGGAACTGCGCGAAGCGGAAGGCACCCACCAGCAAGATCGCGACGCGGGCAATGACTTGCCATTGATCGCGACCTTGCGGACCGGTGCATGGCTGGTCGCGCAGTTCCCCGCGCCCCTGTTTGTGCACCCAACCGCTCGTGCAGGTCTCCCCGCACCCCTGTCTTCGCATCCCAACCGCTCGCGCAAGTCTCCCCGCGCCCCTCCTTTCGCACCCAACTATTCGCGCAAGTCTCCCCCGCGCCCCGGGTGCGCTCTGCCTGGTCCGGCACCCGCCTTACAGCAGGTCCTTGAACTCCTTGGGCAGCTCGAAGTCCGCCGGCCCCTTGCCCGCCGGGAGGCCGAACGCGTTGCCGTCGGCCTGGCCCGGCCCGAGGGCCTTGCGCTCGGCGGCCGCCGCCTCCTCCTGGGCCCGCTTGAGCGGGTTGCCGCTCTTGCGCTTGCCCTTGGCGACCGGGGCCTTCTTGCCGGAGCGCTTGCCGCCGCCACCCATGCCGGGGATGCCGGGCATGCCCGGGATGCCCTTGCCGGAGGCCATCGCGGACATCATCTTGCGGGCGTCGAAGAACCGCTCGACCAGGCTGGAGACCTCGCCGACCTGGACGCCGGCACCCTTGGCGATGCGCAGGCGGCGCGAGCCGTTGATGAGCTTCGGGTCGGTGCGCTCGGCCGGGGTCATCGACTTGATGATCGCGCCGACCCGGTTGACGTCCTTGTCGTCGATGTTGTTGATCTGGTCCCGGATCTGGCCCATGCCGGGGAGCATGCCGAGCAGCTTGGAGATCGAGCCCATCTTCTGGACCTGCTCCAGCTGCGACAGGAAGTCGTCGAGCGTGAATTCCTTGCCGCCGCCCTGCAGCTTGGCGGCCATCTTCTCGGCCTCGGCCTGCGAGAAGGTCTGCTCGGCCTTCTCGATCAGCGAGAGGACGTCGCCCATGCCGAGGATGCGCGAGGCCATCCGGTCGGGGTGGAAGGCGTCGAAGTCGTCGACCTTCTCGCCGTTGGAGGCGAACATGATCTGGCGGCCGGTGACGTGCGCGACGGAGAGCGCGGCACCGCCGCGGGCGTCGCCGTCGAGCTTCGAGAGCACCACGCCGGTGAAGTCGACACCTTCGAGGAAGGCCTGCGCGGTGGTGACCGCGTCCTGGCCGACCATGGCGTCGACCACGAACAGGACCTCGTCCGGGTTGACGGCGGCGCGGATGTCCGCGGCCTGCTGCATCAGTTCGGCATCGATGCCGAGGCGGCCGGCGGTGTCGACGATCACGACGTCGTACTGCTTCTGCTTGGCGTACTCGATGGAGTCGCGGGCGACCTGCACCGGGTCGCCGACGCCGTTGCCGGGCTGCGGGCCGTAGAAGGCGACGCCGGCCCGTTCCGCCACGACGCCGAGCTGGGTGACGGCGTTGGGGCGCTGGAGGTCGCAGGCGACCAGCAGCGGGGTGTGCTTCTGTGCCTTGAGCCAGTGGCCGAGCTTTCCGGCCAGGGTGGTCTTACCGGCGCCCTGGAGACCGGCCAGCATGATCACCGTCGGGCCGGTCTTGGCGTACTTCAGGCGGCGGGTCTCGCCACCGAGGATGCCGATCAGCTCCTCGTTGACGATCTTGATGATCTGCTGGGCGGGGTTCAGCGCGCCGGAGACCTCGGAGCCGAGGGCGCGGTCCTTGACCTGCTTGATGAAGGCGCGGACCACGGGGAGCGCGACGTCCGCCTCCAGCAGGGCGATCCGGATCTCACGCGCGGTGGCGTCGATGTCCGCCTCGCTGAGACGGCCCTTGCCCCGGAGGTTCTTGAACGTCGCTGCGAGGCGGTCGGAGAGAGTGTCGAACACGTCGGTCGCGGGTCCCTTGCGGCATCGAGTACGGGTACTGTCGTCGCCCCCAAGGGTAGCCGTACGCCCGATGGACGGTCTGCGCCCCTGCGTGAACGGGCTCTCAGCCGGTCTTCAGAGCGTCCCGCACGGCCTGTGCCACCTGCTGTGCGCGCTCCGGCTCCAGCGGCCGGCCGTCCTCGGTGGTCAGGTAGAACGCGTCCACCGCCTCCGCGCCCAGGGTGGACACCTGCGCGGTGCGGACCCGTACGCCCGCGGCGTCCAGGGCCCGGCCGATCCGGTGCAGCAGGCCGGGCGCGTCGTGGGCGCGCACCTCCAGGACGGTCGCGGAGTGGGACGCCGTGCCGGGGGCGACGGTGACCACCGGCGGCGGGGTGCGGATACCGGGACGGCGCGGGGCGGCGGCGTCGCGCTCGGCGAGTCGGCGGGCCACGTCCAGCGAGCCGTCCAGGGCGCGGCGCAGGTCGGCGCGCAGCCGGGCCGTCTCGGGGACGTCGCCGTACTCGGCGGCCACTGTCCAGGAGATCAGCAGGACGGGGCCGGCGCCGGCCGGGTCGAGTTCGCGCAGGACGGCCTTGCGGACGGTCAGGCGGTGCACGGCGAGCAGGCCGGCCACGGTGCCGAGCAGGCCGGGGCGGTCGGGGACGGCGAGGGTGAGCTCGACGCCGACGGACTCGGTTCCGTCGGCGTCGAGTTCGGCGCGCAGGGCGAGCGCGGGGCCGCCGGTGCGGGCGGCCTCGACGGCGAGGCGTTCCTGTTCGGCGGTCGGGGTGCCGGTGGCGGGCGGCCGGGGGGCGCCGGCCAGGCGGGCGGCGGTGCGGTCGACCAGCTGGTCGACCAGCGAGGCCCGCCACGCGGACCAGGCGGCGGGGCCGGTGGCGGTGGCGTCGGCCTCGGTGAGCGCGTGCAGCAGCTCCAGGTGGGTCCGGTCGCCGACGGTCTTCGCGATCAGGTCGGCGGTGGCCGGGTCGTCGGGGTCGCGGCGGGTGGCGGTGTCCACCAGCGTCAGGTGGTGGCGCACCAGCAGCGCCAGGGTGTCGGTGTCGGCCCGGTCGAAGCCCATCCGGGCGGCCAGCTCGCGGACGATCGCCTCGCCGGCCTCGGAGTGGTCGCCGGGCAGGCCCTTGCCGAGGTCGTGCAGCAGGGCGGCCACCAGCAGCAGGTCGGGGCGGGCGGTGCGGCGGGTCAGTGCGGCGGCCCGCACCGCGGTCTCGATCAGGTGCCGGTCGACGGTCCAGCAGTGCACGGCGTTGCGCTGGGGGCGGCAGCGGACCCGTTCCCAGTCGGGCAGCAGCCGGGCGATCAGCCCCTCGGTGTCCAGTGCCTCCCACACCGGCAGGCAGGCCTCGCCGGCGCCGAGCAGGCCGACCAGCCTGTCCCGGGCCTCGTCGGGCCAGGGAACCGGCAGCGGTCCGGTCTCGGCGGCCAGCCGACGCACCGTGGCGTGGGCAATGGGCAGCCCGGCCTGGGCGGCCGCGGCGGCGGCGCGCAGCGGCAGCACCGGGTCGGTGGCGGGCCGGGCGGCCGGTGCGAGCACCGCCTCGCCGTCCTGCTCGACCACGCCCTCGGCCAGCGGGCGGCGTTCGACGGGCGTGCCTCGGCGCGCTCCGCGGAAGAGGCGGCCGCGCCGGGTGCGGGCGGCGAGCACCCGGTCGACGGCCCGCCAGGTGACGTCGGAGGCGTAGGCGACGGTGCGGGCGGCCTCGTAGACCCGGCGCAGCAGGGTGTCGGCGTCCGGGACGCCGAGCTGTTCGGCGACCTGGTCGTGGTCCTGCAGGGCGAGCCGTTCGGTGGCCCGGCCGGTGCTGAGGTGCAGGGCGTCGCGGACGTCGGCGAGGGTGCGGGCGGCGGCGTCCAGGCCGTCGCGGGGGGCGTCGGCGAGCCAGCTGGCGGCGATCGCGTCGAGTGCGGCGAGGTCGCGCAGGCCGCCGCGGGACTCCTTGAGGTCGGGTTCGAGCAGGAAGGAGAGTTCGCCGTGGCGTTCGGCCCGGGCCCGGCCGAGGGCCCGCAGCTCGGGCAGCCGGGCGGGGGCGGCGGCGCGCCAGTCGGCGAGCACCTGGGTGCGCAGCCCGGCGGTCAGCTGCCCGTCTCCGGCCAGGTGGCGGGCGTCCAGCAGGCCGAGGGCGGCCTTGAGGTCCTCGGCGGCGACCTGGCGGGCCTCGGCGGGGGTGCGGACGGCGTGGTCGAGGGCGATGCCGCTGTCCCAGACGGGGTACCAGATCCGTTCGGCGACCTCGGGGTCGAGCGGGCCGTCGTGCAGCAGCAGCACGTCCAGGTCGCTGCGCGGGGAGAGTTCGCCGCGGCCGTAGCCGCCGACCGCGACCAGGGCGGTGCGGGCGGGGGCACCGGCCGTCCGGTGGAGGCCGGTCAGCCAGTGGTCGGTGAGCCGGGCCAGGGCGGTGCGCCGGTCGCGGCCGGTGCCGGCGGAATCGGCCAGCAGCCGGGCGCGTTCGGCGAGGTGGCCGCGGTCGCCGGGGTCGGTCGTCATGGTCAGAGCGCGTCGGGACCGCGTTCGCCGGTCCGGACCCGCACCACGGTCTCCACCGGGACCGACCAGACCTTGCCGTCGCCGATCTTCCCCGTGCGGGCGGCCCTGACCACCACGTCGATCAGCTGCTCGGCGTCCTCGTCCTCGACCAGTATCTCGACCCGGACCTTGGGCACCAGGTCGACGGTGTATTCGGCGCCCCGGTAGACCTCGGTGTGGCCGCGCTGCCGCCCGTACCCGCTGGCCTCGGTGACGGTCAGCCCGTGCACCCCGAACGCCTGCAGGGCCTCCTTGACCTCGTCCAGGCGGTGCGGCTTGATGACGGCGGTGATGAGCTTCATCGGGCGTCGACCTCGGTCTTCTCGGTGGTGGTGAAGCTGGCGGCAAGGCGGGCCGGGCCGGCCCCGAGGGTGGTGAAGTCGTAGGCGGACTCGGCGTGTTCGGCCTGGTCGATGCCGGCCACCTCGACGTCCGCGGCGACCCGGAAGCCGATCGTCTTCTGGATCGCCGTGCCCAGCAGCCAGGAGAGCACGAACGAGTACACCAGCACGGCGGCCACGCCGAGCGCCTGCCGGCCGAGCTGGCCGAACCCGCCGCCGTAGAACAGGCCGGCCGCCTGCTGCCCGACGTGGCCGGTGGCGAACAGGCCGACCAGCAGCGAGCCGATCACGCCGCCGACCAGGTGGACGCCGACCACGTCGAGCGAATCGTCGAGCCCGAAGCGGTACTTGAGGCCGATCGCGGCGGCGCACACCGCGCCCGCGACCAGGCCGAGGGCGATCGCGCCGAGCGGCGACACCGAACCGCAGGCCGGGGTGATGGCGACCAGCCCGGCCACCGCGCCGGACGCCGCGCCCAGGGTGGTGAACGCGCCGTGCCGCAGCCGCTCGTACGCGAGCCAGCCGAGCATCGCGGCGGCGGTGGCGACCTGGGTGTTCATGAACGCCATCCCGGCGACGCCGTTGGCGGCCAGCGCCGAGCCCGCGTTGAAGCCGAACCAGCCGAACCACAGCAGGCCGGAGCCGAGCATCACCAGCGGCAGGCTGTGCGGGCGCATCGGATCCTTCCGGAAGCCGATCCGCGGGCCCAGCACCAGCACCAGGGCCAGGCCCGCCGCTCCGGCGTTGATGTGCACGGCGGTGCCGCCGGCGAAGTCGATCACGCCGGCCCGGTCGCCGAGCCAGCCGCCGTGGCCGCCGTCGAAGAAGAACACCCAGTGCGCGACCGGGAAGTAGACGATCGTCACCCAGAGCGCCACGAACAGGCTCCAGGACGCGAACCTGGCCCGGTCCGCGATCGCGCCGCTGATCAGCGCCGGGGTGATGACCGCGAACATCAGCTGGAACGCGGCGAACGCGGTGACCGGGATGCTGCCGGTGAGCGCGTTCAGGTCGATGCCGCGCAGCCCCACGAAGTCGAGGTTGCCGATCAGCCCGGCGCCGGCGTCCGGCCCGAAGGCCAACGAGTACCCGTAGAGCACCCAGAGCACGCTGACGATCGCGAGCGAGACGAAGCTCATGGCGAGCATGTTGAGGGTGCTCCGGACCCTGACCATGCCGCCGTAGAAGAAGGCCAGACCCGGGGTCATCACCATGACCAGGGCCGCACTGATGAACACGAAGGCGGTGTCGCCCGCGCTGAAGCCGTCCGGCATCGGCGTCTCCTCCCAGCTGGAAGCCGCTCCGTGCCGGGACGTGTGCCTGTCCCGGCATGGCGGCGATGGGAGGAGCGTGCCGAAGGCGGGTTTCCGCCGATGCGGCCTGGTGTTTCACCGCAGTGACGTGGTTGACGCGTCCGTTACGAGCGCGTGAACCGGGAGGGCGGGATCAGATCACCGAGACGAACTCCGGGATGTCCTGAACCACCCGCTCGGCCAGCCGGTCCACCCCGGGCACGCCGCGGAAGTCCCTGGTGGCCGCCTCGGAGGTCTTGCGGACCCGGGTGTTCAGGCGCTCCGAGCGGACCTTGCGGGCGATGTCCACCGCCGCCTCGCAGTACTCCGCGGCCTCCTCCGGCTCCCGCTGGAGCAGCCGCACCGAGGCCATGCCGACCAGGTTGAACGCGTAGGTGCGGACGTGGTCGCCGTCCTTGCGGAACAGGTCGACCGCCTTGGTGATCATCGGCTCGGCGGCCTTCGCCATCGCGGTGCTCCGGTCCGAGGTGTACGCCAAGTCCCGGTAGGAGTGCCCGTTCTCCGCGTTGAGCTCGGCCGCCGAGAAGAACCGCAGCCAATTCGGCGTCTCGTCACCGGTGTTGATGTCGCTGAAGGTGTCCTCCGAGAGCCGGATCGCCCGGGCGCAGCGGTTGACCTCGCCGATGGTGGCGTACGCGCGGGCCTCCATCGCGTACAGCAGCGACTGCTGGCGGGTGCTGGCGGTGTCCCGGCTGCCGTACTGGGCGAGGTGGATCAGCTCCAGTGCGTCCTCGCCGCGGTTCAGGTGGATCATCTGCCGGCACATGTCGGTCAGCACGTGCGCGCCGAACGGCCGGTCCCCGGCCTCCTTGGCGGCGTGCAGCGCCAGCACGTAGTACTTCTGCGCGCTCGGGTGCATGCCCACGTCGTAGGACATGAAGCCCGCCAGGTGGGCGAGTTCGGCGGTGAGCCGGAACAGCCGCTTGGTGGTGGCCTCCGGGTAGGTCTCCTGCAGCAGGTCGGTGACCTCGTGCAGTTGGCCCACCACGGCCTTGCGGCGCAGGCCGCCGCCGTTCTGGGCGTCCCACTTCCGGAACATCTCGGTGGTCTGCTCCAGCAGTTGCATCTCCGGCTCGGACAGCCGCCCGGAGAACTGCTCGCCGCCGTTGGCCGCCGCCAGGATCGGGGTGGGCTCACCGTTCGGGCCCGGCGTCAGCCAGCGCTGCATCGGCTCGATCAGTGCCGCGCCCGCCGTCAGTGCCAGTGAAGTGCCCAGAAAACCACGGCGGTTGAGCATCAGGTCGCTGCGTGAGTACTCGCTGATCGCCTGCACGGTCTGCTGCGGGCTCCACGGCAGATCCACCCCGGCGCCGACGGTGGTCACCGGGATGGCGGCGCGCAGGCCGAGATCCTCGATCGACACCACCGAGCCGAAGCGCTCGGAGAACAGCTCGGACATGATCTTCGGGATCGGCTCGCGCGGCTGCTCGCCGTCCAGCCAACGGCGCACCCGCGAGGTGTCCGTGGAGACGTGGTGCGCGCCGATCTGGCGTGCCCGCCGGTTCACTTGGCGCGCCAGCTCGCCCTTCGACCAGCCACTGCGCGCGAACCAGGAGCCCAGCTTCTCGTTCGGCTGCTTCTCACCCATGGGACCGTCCCCATCCCGCCCCGGACCGGGGCTCCCGCTCGCCTTGACGACTCGTCATTCCGCGGCACCGCTGTGACCGGTCCGCTGCATTCCGTATCCAGAACGTAGCGTCCCTCCGCCATCCGAGGGAGCAACGTCGCGGAAACGCCACCTTTCGCCACCCCCACGAGTGAACTACCGGGCGTGGAGCCACGATTCACTGGGTGTCAGCCCGGCATGACCACGGCACATGCCCGGACCCGACGGAGGCACGCGTGCGGCAACGACGATCCGGCATCCGAACCAGCGGGGCAAGGCGCTTGCTCGCCCAAGCCGCCCGAATCGGTGTGCGCCGGTCCGCGCGCGCCTCCGGCGCACCACGCAGCACACGCCCACCGGGCGACGCACTGTCACCATCCCGTAACCACCGGCAACCGGAGCCTGTTGGAGGAGGCATGGACAAGCTGTTCGGCACCCTGCGACTCGCGCCCCTCGGCGCCCGTCGCCGCACCCGGCCCACCGCGCTCCGGGCCGCCACCGAGTACTCCGGGCGCTGGGGCTGGACGCTCGCCGCCGGCAGCCCGCCCCCGCACCCCTCGGTCCGCTGCGAGTGCGCCGTCCCGCTCTGCGCCGCGCCCAACCTGCACCACGAGGTCGGCCCGCTGATCGCCCCCGGCACCGGCGCCGCCGAACTCGCCGCGAGCTGTCCGGCGGACGCGCCGCTGCTGCTCCCCACCGGCCACCAGTTCGACGTGCTGGACGTACCGGCCCGGCCCGGCCTCCAGGCCCTGGTCCGGCTCGAACGGATGGGCACCCAGGTCGGCCCCGTCCTCGCCTCCCCCACCGGCCGGCTGCTGCTCTTCGTCGCCCCGCGCACCGCCGAGCGCCTGCCCGACCTGCTCTACCGGATGGGCTGGGACGACGCCTCGCTCGACCTCACCTGCCACGGCCTCGGCTCCTACCTGGCCGCGCCCCCGGTCGCCCTCGGCACCCTCGGCCCCATGCGATGGCTGCGCCGCCCCACCGCGGACAACCCCCCGCCGGAGGCCCGCCTGCTGCTGGGCACCCTGGCGTACGCCTGCCACCGCGCCCGCGACCGGGCGACGCTGCTCGCGAGCTAGGGCCCGTCCGGAGACTCACACACAGCAAGGCCCGTTCCAGGAGAGAACGTCCCTCCTCGAACGGACCTTGCGGGTGGATCAGCCGGGCGGCTAGCCGAGCAGCGCGTCCACGAACGCTCCCGGCTCGAACGGAGCCAGGTCGTCCGCGCCTTCGCCGAGGCCGATCAGCTTGACGGGCACGCCGAGTTCGCGCTGCACCGAGATCACGATGCCGCCCTTCGCGGTGCCGTCCAGCTTGGTGAGGGCGATGCCGGTGATGTCCACGACCTCGGCGAACACCCGGGCCTGCACCAGGCCGTTCTGGCCGGTGGTGGCGTCGAGCACCAGCAGGACCTCGTCCACCGGGCCGTGCTTCTCGACGACTCGCTTGACCTTGCCGAGTTCGTCCATCAGGCCGGTCTTGGTGTGCAGTCGCCCGGCGGTGTCCACCAGGACGGTGTCGACCTTCTCGGTGATGCCCTGCTTGACGGCGTCGAACGCGACGGAGGCCGGGTCGCCGCCCTCGGGGCCGCGGACGGTGTGCGCGCCGACCCGTTCGCCCCAGGTCTGGAGCTGGTCGGCGGCGGCGGCGCGGAAGGTGTCGGCGGCGCCGAGCACGACCCTGCGGCCGTCGGCGACCAGGACGCGGGCGAGCTTGCCGGTGGTGGTGGTCTTGCCGACGCCGTTGACGCCGACCACCAGGACCACGGCGGGGCCGCCGTCGGTCTTGACGGAGTGGACGGTGCGGTCCGTGTCGGGGCCGATCAGCTTGACCAGCTCTTCGCGGAGCAGTCCGCGCAGCTCGTCGGGGGTGCGGGTGCCGAGCACCTTGACCCGGGTGCGCAGGTTGTCGACGAGCTCCTGGGTGGCGCCGACGCCGACGTCGGCGGTGAGGAGGGTCTCCTCGATCTCTTCCCAGGTGTCCTCGTCGAGGCGGTCGCGGGAGAGCAGGGTGAGCAGGCCCTTGCCGAGCGTGGACTGCGAGCGGGAGAGCCGCGAGCGCAGGCGCACCAGGCGGCCGGCGGTGGGTTCGGGGACCTCGATCGCGGGGGCGGCCTCCGCCTCCTCGATCCGCACCTCCTCGGCGGGCTTCTCGACCGCCGGTTCCTCGACCGCCGGCTTCTGCGCCGCCGGCTTCTGCGCCGCCGGCGTCTCTGCCGCGGGCTTCTCGACCGTCGGCTCTGCGGCCGCAGGCTGCTCGGCGGTCGGCGGGGCGGCGGTCTCGGCCGGCTTGGCGGGCGCGCTCGTGGTGTCCGCGGTGGGCGGCGCGGTGATCGTCGGGGTCTGGCTCGGCTTGTCGAGCTCTTTGCGTCGTTTGCCGGAAACGACGAGTCCGGTGATCGCGCCGATGGCGACCACCGCGATGACAACGGCAAGGATCACGTATTCCATAACCCGTCCAGTATCACTTAGCGCCTATGCCGGCCCGGGTTGTGCGGGCTCCAGCCTTTTCGTCCTGTGCTGTGGCGGTCTCTCGGGCATCCGCAGGCGCTGGCTGATCACCTGGGAGATGCCGTCCCCCTTCATGGTCACGCCGTACAGGGCGTCGGCGGATTCCATGGTGAGCTTCTGGTGGGTGATGACGATCAATTGGGAGCTTTCCCGCAGTTCTTCCATGATCGCGATCAGTCGGCGCAGATTGGTTTCGTCCAGCGCGGCCTCGACCTCGTCCATGACGTAGAACGGGCTGGGCCGGGCCTTGAAGATCGACACCAGCAGTGCCACGGCGGTCAGTGAGCGTTCGCCTCCGGAGAGCAGCGAGAGCCGCTTGACCTTCTTGCCGGGTGGGCGGGCTTCGACCTCGACGCCGGTGGTGAGCATGTTCTCGGGGTCGGTGAGGACGAGCCGGCCCTCGCCGCCCGGGAACAGCCGGGCGAAGACGTCCACGAACTGGGCGGCGGTGTCGTGGTAGGCGGCGGTGAACAGCTGCTCGACCCTGGCGTCGACGTCGCGGACGATGTCGAGCAGGTCTCGTCGGCTCTTGCGCAGGTCGTCAAGCTGTTCGCCGAGGAACTGGTGGCGGGCCTCCAGGGCGGCGAATTCCTCCAGCGCGAGCGGGTTGACCTTGCCGAGCTGCTGGTAGGCGCGTTCGGCGGCCTTGAGCCGCTTCTCCACCTCGGCCCGGACGTACGGGCGTTCCTCGCCCACGCTCTCGCCGTCCTCGGAGGCCGGCGCGGGAACGGGCCGGTCGGGGCCGTAGCCGTTGAGCAGTTCGGCGGCCTCGATGCCGAACTCCTCCAGTGCCCTGGCCTCCAACTGCTCGATCCGCAGCCGCTTCTCCGCTCGCAGCACCTCGTCGCGGTGGCCGGCGTCGACCAACCGGTCGAGTTCGGCCTGGAGTTCGCGGCCGTGTTCGCGGAACTGGCGCAGTTCGCTCTCGCGGGCGGCCCGGTCGGCCTCGACGGCGGCGCGGTCGGTCTCGGCGGCGGCGAGGGTCTCCTCGATCCGGCCGAGCAGGTGGCGGGCGGCGGTGGCGACGGCCCCGGCGACGGCGGATTCCCGGCGGGCGCGGGCGCGGCGTTCGGCGGCGCGGGCCCGGGCTTCGCGTTCGGCGCGGGCGGCGCGGTCCAACTGGTCGGCGCGGCCGGCCAGTCCACGGACCCGTTCTTCGTGGGTGCGGACGGTGAGCCGGGCTTCCATCTCGGTCTGCCGGGCGGCGGCACCGGCGGCGGCCGTCCGGTCGCGTTCGGCGCTGTCGGGTTCGTCCTCGCCGCTGTCGGCCAACTCCTGGACGGTGGCCAGGCGTTCGGCGAGTTCCTCGGCGGCGGCGCGGGCCTCGGCGAGGCCGCTCTCGGCCTTGGCGGCGGCGGTGGCGGTGCGTTCGGCCTCACCGGCGGCGGCGCGCGCGGCCCCGCCCGATCGCCCGAGCGCTCCGGCGAGTTCGGCGCGCTGCTTCTCGCCCTGTCGGCGCAGCACGGCCAACTGTTCGACTTCGGCGGCACGTTCGCGCAGCTGTTCCCGCGCCTCGGCCAGCCGGTGGGTCAACTCTTCGCAGCGGCCGTCGAGTTCCTCGATGCCACGGGCGGCCTCGGCGACGGCGGCCTGAGTCTCCAGCGGACTGGGGGCGCCGGCCGAGCCGCCGTGCGCGAGGGTGGCGGACAGCAGGTCGCCGTCCCGGGTGACGGCCGTCCAGTGCGGGTGGCGGTCGATCAACTGCCGTGCGGCGTCGAGGTCTTCGACCACGGCGGTGCGGCGCAGCAACTGCCGGGCGGCGGCGCGCATCGGGCCGTCGATCAACTCCCCTGCCCAGCGGGCGCCTTCGGGCAGCAGGTCGTCAACGTCCGTGGCCCCGGCGGCGATCAGCAGCGCCGCTCGGCCGCCGTCCTCGGTCCGGAGCCGGGTGAGTGCCGCGACGGCGGTGGCCATGTCCTCGACCGCGACGGCGTCCGCGGCGGCGCCCAGTCCGGCGGCGATCGCGAGTTCGAACCCCGGCTCGACGTGCAGCAGTTCGGCGGCGGGGCCGAGCACGCCGGGCCGGCCGAGCAGGCCGACGCTGCCGTCCTTGCGGCGCAGGGCGAGGGCGAGGGTGTCGTGCCGGGCGGTGAGCGCGGCGCGTTCCTTCTCGGCGCCGGCGAGTGCCTCGCGGGCGGCGCCGGCGGCCCGTTCGGCGTCGGCCAGCGCGGCGCGGGCCCGGTCGTGACGGCTTTCGGTCTCCTCGTCGCCCGCCGCGCTCTGCTCGCTGCGTTCCCGGAGTTCCTCGTACTCGGCCTGGGCGGCTTCGGCGCGCAGCAGGGCTTCGTCGCGGGCGACGGCGAGCCGTTCGATCTCAGCCTCGGCGGCGCCGGCCCGGGAGCGGGCGGCGGCCGCCTGGCCCTGCAGCCGGGCCAGGCCCTCGCGCCGGTCGGCGATCGCCCGGGCGGCCGCCTTGAGCCGCAACTCCTCGGCGGCGAGGGCGCGTTCGAGTTCGGCGCGTTCCTCGACAATTTCGGCGAGCGCGTACTGGGCCTGTTCCAGGGCTTCTTCGAGGGCGGCTTCCTCCTCGCGGACCCGGGCGGCCTCCCGTTCCAGCTCCTCGGGGTCGCGGCCGCGCCGTTCCTCCAACTGCCCTGCGGTGGCGGCGGACCGGACCCGGGCTTCGGCGAGTCCGATGGTGCCGCGGGTGCGTTCGGCGAGCCCGGAGAGCCGGTACCAGGTCTGCCGGGCGGCTTCCAGGGCCGGCCCGAGCTGCTCGACCTGGGCCTGCAGGACGGCCTCGCGCTGGACGGCGGCGGCGAGTTGCTGTTCGACGGTGGTGCGGCGCAGTTTCAGCGCCAGCTCGTCGGCGATCTCGGCCTCGACGGCGCGGCGCAGGGTGAGCACGTCGTCGGCGAGCAACCGCAGCCGGGCGTCGCGCAGTTCGGCCTGGATGCCGGCCGCCCGCCGGGCGATCTTCGCCTGCCGCCCCAACGGGCCGAGCTGGCGGCGCAGTTCGGCGACCAGGTCCTGCACGCGGTTCAGGTTGGCCTGCATCGAGTCGATCTTCCGCAGCGCCTTCTCCTTGCGCTTGCGGTGCTTGAGGACGCCGGCCGCCTCCTCGATGAAGGCGCGCCGTCCCATCGGGTCGGCGTGCAGCACGGAGTCGAGCTGGCCCTGGCCGACGATGACGTGCATCTCGCGGCCGATGCCGGAGTCGGAGAGTAGTTCCTGGATGTCGAGGAGCCGGCAGCCGGTGCCGTTGAGCGCGTACTCGCTGCCGCCGTTGCGGAACATGGTCCGGGTGATGGTGACTTCGGTGTAGTCGATGGGCAGCGCGCCGTCGGTGTTGTCGATGGTGAGGCTGACTTCGGCGCGGCCGAGCGGGGGGCGCCCGCTGGTACCGGCGAAGATCACGTCCTCCATCTTGCCGCCGCGCAGCGACTTGGCGCCCTGTTCGCCCATCACCCAGGACAGTGCGTCGACGACGTTGGACTTGCCGGAGCCGTTGGGGCCGACCACGCAGGTGATGCCGGGTTCGAAGCGCAGCGTGGTCGCCGAGGCGAAGGACTTGAACCCGCGCAGGGTCAGGCTCTTCAGGTGCACCCGCCCGTCCTCCTCGCCCGGCCGCGACCCGCTGTCCGGCTCCGCTGGCGACTGTATCCGGCCGGGCCGCCGAGCTGCCCCCAGGTGGGGGTTTGGCCACGCCGCAGGCTGGGCATGTTCGGGCACAAGAACGCCACGGACACGACGAAGGGACGCCCGTCCCGGACGTCCCTTGCAGGCTGCCATCCCCTTATCGGGGAAGCTCAGTGCGTCACAGCGTCGATCGTGAGGACCACGAGCGATCTGGCCATCAGGTGGATCAGGCCATCGTGCCGATCAGGTGAGGGCCGGCTCGCGCTGGTCCAGGTCGATGCTGTTGAGCAGCGAATGCTCGTCAGCGACAGCGGTCAGGGCATCGTTCTCGGCCTGGAGCTTCACGAGCTCGTTCTCCAGGTCCTGGACGCGCTGCTGAAGCCGTCGCATCTCGGAGAGCATTCGCGGGTCGGGGCCGCCGACGTACCCGAGAAGCGCCTTTGCCATGATGTATGGTCCTCCACGCTGAGTGACCGAACCGTGTACGGTGTGGGTCTTGGGGGAAGGGATACGCACGCGCCTGCGCGCCGGATGTGCTGGCTGGGCACTACGAAACAGCCGCTGGTGAGTGGCATGCTCACGCGGCGGAGCTTCGCCGGTAAACTCAGACCTGTGCGCGGGTTTCCAGCGTCTCACCAAAGACCGTACGGGTCAACACGATCACCGCACGCTACCGCGCCCCTGTCACCTGCATGGCGGGATTGTCACGCCGTCGGCCGGGGTAGTGGATCACTTCGCTTGCGGAGTCAACCACGAGTCTGCCCGGATGGCAACCGTATGACACCGGCAGTTGCCGGCGGCTCTCCTCCGACCGACAGACGCGGTGCGTTCATCGGATCGCGAAGCCCTCGTACCCCTGGCCCACGGCGCTCCAGATCTCGGTGACTCCGCTGACCCGACCTGGCGTTCCGGGCCCGCGCAGCGCGGCGAGCAGCCGCTCGCAGTCCGCCCGCGACCCCTCGGCCACCACCTGAACGCGGCCGTCCCCGAGGTTGCTCGTGTAGCCCGTCAGCCCGATCTCCAGGGCCCTGGCCCTGGTCCACCAGCGGAACCCCACCTGCTGGACGCGTCCACGCACCCAGATGGTGGCGCGGACGGGACGGTGACTGTCGTGACCTTGCATGCGTCGACCATAGTCGGGCACTTCAGGGGCGCATGGGGCGGACTTCACGCCTCTTCTACCGTGCCTCCTCACCGGCCCGCGCGCATTTACAGCGTCGGCATCCGCGCTCGACCGAGCAGCACTCGCCGAGCAGCACTCAGGGGCGCGGCTCGGCGAGCCGGTGCAGCGTCCAGCCGCGGCCGGCCGGGTCCAGCGGAGCGGTGGCGGCGGTGAACAGTTCGGCGGCCCGGCGGTAGGAGAGCCGGGCCCGGCCGGTGAGCGGGCAGCGGTCGCGCTCCGGGGTGCCGACCGGGGCGCGCCGGTCGGTGAGGAACAGCGGGCCCGCGCTGCGCCCGGCGATCAGCAGCGGCAGCAGCCGGGCGGTGCCGCCGCGCCAGCGCAGCGGGCTCCCGCCGGCGGCGGGCCGGGCCTGCCGGTCGGCCGGGTCGAGCCGGTCCACGTCCAGTGCCAGCAGCTGTTCGATCGGCGCGCCGGTCTCCCGCACCAGGTGCCACAGCACCTTCTCGCGCAGCGGCACCCGCAGTGCGAGCACGGCCCGCACCTGGGCGTCGGTGAGCGCGGGTGCGGGCGAGCCCACAGGCAGCGGGCGCAGGTTCTCGGCGGGGTCGGCGGCCAGCCAGCCCTGCCCGCACCACCAGCGGACGGCGGCCCGCAGCGCGGACAGTTCGCGGTTGGCGGTGCGCGCGCCGACCGCCCCGGCCCGGGCGGCGAACGCCTCGGCCACCCGCCGGGGCGCGTCCGGCCCGTCCAGCATGCCGAGCGGCAGTACCGGTGGCGCGGCCCGCCGCCGCTCGGCGCCGACCGGCGGGGTGCGCCCGACCAGCAACCAGGCCCAGGTGTGCAGGGCGATCCGATAGACCCGCCGGGAGCCGTCCGAGAGTCGGGCCTCCGTCAGGTAGCGCTCGGCTGCGACGGCGAACTCCACAGGTGTCATAGCCGCAGTAAATCGCTCCCCTGATGCACAGTCAACACCACCTCCAGCTGCGGTAAATGTGCGATTTACTGCGGCACAGGGCACGCCCCGTGAAATTGATGCCACAACGCTCAAGTTTTTCGCCGGAAGCCCTTGCCCGGCGCCTCGGCGGCGGGGCAGTCTGCCGGGCATGGTGCTGACCTTACGGCGGCTCGCCGTCCTGCGCAGGCGGGAGTTCCGGCTCTTCTTCATCGGCTTCGCCGTCTCCCTGCTCGGATCCTCGATGGCCTCGGTGGCCGTGGCGTTCGCGGTGCTCGACAGCGGTGGCGGCGGCTCCGGGCTCGGTGTGGTGATGACCGCGCGGATCCTGCCGATCGTGCTGCTGCTGGTGCTCGGCGGCGCGGCCGCGGACCGGCTGGGCCCGCGTCCGGTGATGCTCGGCTCGGACGGGCTGCGTTTCGTGACCCAGGCGGCGATGGCGGTGCTGATGTTCACCGCGCACGACCGGGTGTGGACGATGGCGGCGCTGATGGTGTTCTGGGGCCTGGCCGAGGCGGTGTTCATGCCGGCCCTGGACGCGCTGCTGCCCAGGCTCGTCCCGGCCGGTGAACTCTCCGACGCGAACGCCCTGTTGGGGATCGCCCGGAACGGCGTCGCGGTGGCCGGCCCGGCCCTCGCGGGCGGGCTGACCGCCGTCGCGGGCCCCGGCTGGGTGCTGCTGGTGGACGCCCTGTCGTACGCGGTCGGCGGCCTGGCACTGGCCCTGCTCCGGCTGCCCAGGGCCACCCGGCAGCCGGCCGACGGGGCCTCGCTGCTGTCCGAACTGCGGGCCGGCTGGGGCGAGTTCAGCTCCCGGCGGTGGCAGTGGGTGAGCACCCTGCAGGCCTGCCTGTTCAACCTGCTGGTGTGGGCGCCGTTCCTGATCCTCGGCCCGGTGGTGGCGAACGAGCGCCTCGGCGGGGCGGGCGGCTGGGGCCTGGTGATGGGCGCGTACGGGGCCGGCGCGGTGCTCGGCGGGCTGCTGCTGCTCGGCCGCCGACCGGGCCGTCCGCTGCGCTTGGCGGTCGCGGCGACGGCGGGCTGGGCGCTGCCCTCGGGCGCGCTGGCGCTGGGCTGGTCGCTGCCGTTGGTGGCGCTCGCGGCGGCCGGCGCGGGGGTGACCTCGATCGTCTGCACGACCCTGTTCGCCACGCTGACGCAGCGCCACATTCCGGCGCAGGCACTGGGCCGGGTCAGCGCGTACGGGACGCTCGGCGCGTTCGCCTTCGGGCCGGTCGGACTGGCGCTGGCCGGGCCGGTCGCGGACCGGGTCGGTACCGGCTCGGTGCTGGGCTTCGGCGCGGCCTGGCAGTTGGCGTCGTGCGCGCTGACCCTGCTGGTCCTGGGCCGCCGGGAGCCGGCCGACCCCGTCGGGCCCGGCGCCACCGCCGAGGCGCCCTCCCCCGCCCGGGCATGACAGCGGCCCCCGGTCCGCGAACGGAACCGGGGGCCGGGGGCCGGGCACGTCGGCGTCAGTCGCCGAAGTCGCCACCGCCGAAGTCGCCGAAGCCACTGTCGCCGCCGAAGTCCCCGCCGCCGAAGTCGGCACCGGAGAAGTCGGAGGAGTCGAAGGCCGCGCCCGAGTACTCGCCGGCGTCCGCGCCGTCGGTGTAGTCGACGCCGCCACCGCCGTCGCCGTAGTCGTGGTAGCCGCCCGCGTAGGCGTAGCCGGGGCTGGAGATCATCGAGCCGAGCATGGTGCCGACCAGCAGGCCGGGGAGCATGCCGCCGCCGAAGTAGCCGCCCGCCCACGGACTGTAGGCCGGGCCGGCGTTCCAGTACGGCTGGTGGCCGTGCTCGGTCTCCACGGTGCGGATGTACGGGTCCTGGCCGATGGCCAGGCGGTTCGCGTCGTCGGCGCAGGCCGGGACGGAACGCGGCGCACCGCCGGCCGGCGCCCACTGGACGTCGGTGGTGGAGGGGCCGTGCCGCGGGTCGAAGAAGCACGGGACGCGGCGCTCGGGCAGCGCGCGGCCCTCGCGGCGGGCGGCCAGGGTGGCCAGCGCGAACCGGCCGTCCTCCAGCGCCTCGGTGACCGGGCGGACGTCCTCGGGCTTCTTGGCCTCGTCCATGGTCCGCTTGGCACGGTCGTAGGAGTCCAGCGCCCGGCTGTAGTCGGCGCGCTGGGTGTCGTCCGCACCGGGGGCACCGGGGTTGAAGTCGAGCCGGTCGAGTTCCTCGCCGAACGCGGTGATGTCCTCGTCCACCACGGTGCGCAGCTGGGCGAGTTCGGCGCGGACCTTCTCCTCCTTGCGCTTCTTGGCGCGGCGGAACAGCAGGAACACGCCGCCGCCGGCCAGCGCCACCAGCACGATCGGGACGACGATCCAGGCCGCGGAGATGCTGTGCTGCGGGCCGTCGCCCTTGGTCTGCTTGACGGCCTGGTCGACGAAGTCGTTGACGGTGCCGTTGATGTCGCCGTTGTTCGAGCGGAAGGACGCACCGGCGATCTTGCCGGCGGAGTCCTTCGGCAGGGCCTTGGCGTCGGCGCCGGCGTCGAACTCGTTGCCGCGCCACACCGCGTAGACACCGACGACGCCGACCTTGGTGCGCAGGTCGCTCACCAGGGTCTTCGGGGCGTAGGCCTGGCTGTCCGGCAGCACCGCGACGAAGATCGGCTTGTCGGCCTTCTTCAGCTTCTTCGCCAGCGCGTCGGCCTGGTCCTGGGAGAACCGGCTGGTCATCGCCGGGTCGACGTAGACCTGGGTCTTCTTCAACGAGTCGGCCGCGTCGTTCAGCCCGGCCGCCTGAGCGGGTGCGGACAGTCCGAGGACCATCAGCAGGCCGAGCAGAGCTGCCAGCACGGCGGCCGGCCCGGTGGCTCGGGAGCGTCGAAGCACAGTTCTCATACCCAGACCGTACCGGTAGGGGGGGCGGATCCACGCCCTCCCCCGGGACGGTCCGACCCTGAGATCGCCCCTACCCGGGGACGACTCCGCCCCTCCCGACCCCCGCCGACCGGCCGGAGTTGGGCCCCGACCCGGCGCGGCCGGGTAATGAGCAGGCATAGTGGTGACGATCTTCCCTCCCCCGACAGGAGCCCCCAGCGTGATCCTCGGCCTCGTCACCGCCGTCGCCGCGTCCGTCTGTTACGGCACCGGGTCCGTGCTGCAAGCCGTCGGTGCCCGAAGGTCGGCCCGGCAGGAGGCGGCCGACGGGACCGTCACCGAGCACGGCGGGCCCAGCCTCGCCTCCACCGCGAAGGCCGCCGTCACCTGGGAGTTCATCCTCGGCACGGTGCTGGACTTCATCGGCTTCGGGCTCGGCGCGCTGGCCGCGCGGCTGCTGCCGCTGTTCCTGTCGCAGACCATCATCAGCGCCAACCTGGTGATCACCGCGCTGCTGTCGGTCAAGCTGCTCGGGCTGAGGCTGCGCCAGCTGGAGTGGCTGTCCATCGGCATCCTGTGCAGCGCCCTGGTGCTGCTGGCGATCGCCGCCGGGCCGGAGGGCGGCCACCACGCCTCCCGGGCATTCCACTGGGGGCTGCTGATCGGCTCCGCGGTGCTGATCGCCGGCGGTTCGCTGATCGTTCGCCGGATGGGCTCCAACGGGGCGATCGTGGCCGGTCTGCTGTCCGGCCTCGGCTTCGGCGCGCTGGGCATCGGCGTGCGCGTCCTGGACGGCATCGAGCCGTTCTCGATCACCGCGCTGCTCGCCGACCCGGCGCTCTACGCCATCCTGATCGGCGGCATCGGCGGCATGTACCTGCACACCGTCGCCCTCCAGGTCGGCTCCGTCAACGGCGCGACCGCCGCCCTGGTGGTCGGCGAGACCGTCGTCCCCGGCGCGGTCGGCGTCCTCTGGCTCGGCGACTCCTCCCGCCCCGGCCTGGCCTGGCTGGCCGTCCTCGGCTTCGTCCTGGCCGTGGCCAGCGCCGTCGGCGTCGCCTACTTCGGCGAGGACGGCGGAGCGCTGCAGGCCGCGGCCGAGGAGGAGAAGGCCGCCGCCGGGAAATCGAGCTGACGGCGCGCACAACCCTCACGCCGATCCGCTCGACGCACTGGAGATCGAGCGGATCGCGTACAGCTGATCAGCGCGGGCGGCGCTGGCACTTCGGGCAGTAGTGGCTGGAGCGGTTCATCCAGGCGTCGCGCCGCATCGCCGTGCCGCAGCGGCGGCACGGCTGCCCCTCGCGGCCGTAGGCGTCGAGGGCGCGGGAGAAGTAGCCGCTCTCGCCGTTGACGTTGACGTACAGCGAGTCGAAGCTGGTGCCGCCGACGGCCAGCGCCGCGTTCATCACGTCCCGTGCGTGGCCGAGCAGTTCGAGTGCGGCGGGGCGGGTGAGGGTGGCGGTGGCGCGGTCGTAGTGGAGGCGGCTGCGCCAGAGGGCCTCGTCGGCGTAGATGTTGCCGACGCCGCTGATCAGCGACTGGTCGAGCAGGGCCCGCTTGACGGTGGTGCGCTTGGCCTTCAGTGCGGTGACGAACGCGGCGTCGTCGAAGCGGGCGTCGAGCGGGTCGCGGGCGATGTGGGCGAGCGAGAGCGGGGTGGATTCGGGGTCGTCCGGCTCGGTCTCCTCGATGGCGAGGCCGCCGAAGGTGCGCTGGTCGACGAAGCGCAGTTCGGTGCCGCCGTCGGCGAACCGGAGCCGCACCCGCAGGTGCACCGAGTCGGCCATGTCGGCTTCCTGGACGAGCAGTTGGCCGCTCATGCCGAGGTGGCCGAGCATCGACAGTCCGTCGCCGAGCGGCACCCACAGGTACTTGCCGCGGCGTTGCGGTTTCCCGAAGGTGCGGCCGCGCAGCAGCGCGGTGAACTCCTCGGCGCCGCCGGCCTGTCGGCGGACGGCGCGCGGGTGCAGCACCTCGATGTCGCTGACGGTCCGCCCGGCGGCCCAGCGGGCCAGGCCGCGGCGGACGACTTCGACTTCGGGGAGTTCGGGCACCGGAGGTCAGGCGGTCGGCCGGTCGCCGTCGGCGCCGTCCTGCTTGGCCTTGATGGCGCGCCAGGCGGATTCGGCGGCCTTCTGCTCGGCTTCCTTCTTGGAGCGTCCGCTTCCGGAGCCGTAGTCCTGGCCGGCCACCCGGGCGGCGGCGGTGAAGGTCTTCTCGTGGTCCGGTCCGGACTCGGTGACCACGTACTCGGGAACACCGATGCCGACGGCGGCGGTGAGTTCCTGGAGGCTGGTCTTCCAGTCGAGTCCGGCGCCGAGCAGCGCGGATTCCGCGATCAGCGGGTCGAACAGCCGGTGGACGAAGTCCGTGGCCGAGTCCAGGCCCTGGTCGAGGTAGATGGCGCCGATCACGGCTTCGACGGTGTCGGCGAGGATCGACGACTTGTCGCGGCCGCCGGTTCCTTCCTCACCCTTGCCGAGCCGGATGAAGGCTCCGAGGTCCAGGCCGCGGCCGACCTCGGCGAGCGCGCGGGAGTTGACCACCGCGGCACGGAGTTTGGCGAGCGTCCCCTCGGCGACCTCCGGGTGGAGGCGGTAGAGGGTGTCGGTCACCACCAGGCCCAGCACCGAGTCGCCGAGGAACTCCAGGCGCTCGTTGGTGGGCAGCCCGCCGTTCTCGTACGCGTACGAGCGGTGGGTCAGGGCACGTACCAGAAGGGCGCGCTCAAGTGGATACCCGAGGCGCCCTTCCAGGACGTCGTATTCGGTCGAAGCCGGCCCGCCGCCCTTACCCCCGTGGGAACCGGGGTTCGGCTTGCGAGAAGAATTGCTGCCGTCCGACATCGATCCGTGCACCCCGCCGATCAGACCGAGAGGACCTGGCGACGGTTGTACGTGCCGCAGCTCGGGCACGCGATGTGCGCAAGCTTCGGCTCGTGGCAGCGGTCGCACGCGACGAGCGCGGGCACGACGGCCTTCCAGTTGGAACGCCGGTGACGCGTGTTGCTGCGCGACATCTTCCGCTTCGGAACAGCCACGGCTAAATCTCCTGGTTCTCGGCGAGACCCTCACGGGTACCGCTGTGTCTTATTCCTCGTCACCCTCGTCGCCGGGGGCGGCGGAGAGTCCCTGCAGAGCCGCCCACCGGGGGTCGGCGGCGTCGTGGTGGTGCGACGGGTCGTCGCTCAGGCGAGCTCCGCATTCGGAGCACAGGCCCAGGCAGTCGTCCTGGCACACCGGCTGCAGCGGCAGTGCGAGCACCACCGCATCACGCAGCACCGGCTGGAGGTCGAACAGCTCGCCCTCCAGGCGGTAAGTCTCGTCCTCGGACTCCTCGTCGAAGTCGTCTCCCGCGATCGCGCGGTGACGCTCCTCGGACTCCGGGTAGTAGTACAGCTCCTGGAAGTCGACCTCCAGGTCGTCCTCCACCGGCTCCAGGCAGCGGGAGCACTCGCCGGTCACGTGGGCCTCGGCGGTGCCGGTGACCAGCACGCCCTCGACCACGGACTCCAGGCGGAGCTCCAGCTTGATCTCGCTCTTCTCCGGGACACCGATCACATCCGCGACACCCAGGTCCGCCGGGGCCTCCAGGGTGCGGGAGACCTTGCGCAACGAGCCGGGGCGACGGCCGAGCTCATGCGTGTCGAACACGAGCGGGTCGCGGTGGTCGAGGCGGTTCAAGGTTTCCTGACTTCCTGGCGGCGGCACGCATCCCTGCGTGGCGCGGACTGTGGTTCCTGCGGTGCGCGGCCCGGCTGCGGGCACGCGGCGAACCCGGCACGAGCAGGCCGGAGTGGTCAGACTACCCGAGAGTCCGGGCCGAACCCAACTCGTCGCCGTTCACCGGCCGCCGAGCTCCCGCAGCCGGGTCATGTCGATCATGCTGGTGTCGAAGAAGCTGGTCTCGTCCAGTCCGGCCTGCTGCTGCGGCAGCTGGGCCTGCTGCGGCTGCTGCTGGTAGCCCTGCGGGTCGGCGGGCAGCGGGTTGCCCCACTGGTCGTAGCCGGGCTGCTGGTACGGCTGCTGCTGGTAGTACGCCGGGTCGCCCGGCTGCTGGTAGCCGTAGGGCTGCCCGTACGGGTCGGTCTGCGGGGCCGCCGCGGGGTCGTAGCCGCCGCCGTAGACCTCGGCGTACTGCGGGGTCTGCGGCTGGCCGTACTGGTCCTCGGCGGGGTTCTGCCAGCCGGCGGCGGCCGGAGCCGGCTCGGGCCAGCTCTGCTGCTGCGGGACGTCCGCGTACCAGGACTGCTCGCCGTCGGTGGTGGCGAAGCCGGCCGCCACCGCCTCGGCGCGGTCCTTGAGCTGCTGGGCCTCGTCGGCGGCGGCCAGGTAGGCGCCCAGCTCGTCGATCGGGGCCTTGCCGAGCAGCTTGTCGCGGCCCTTGCCGACCGCCTCCAGGGTCGCCGAGAGCACCGCCTCCAGGGTGGCGAGCTTCACATCGACGTACTCGTCGGCCTCCGGGCTGAGGCTGATCCGCTGCGGCTGGAACTCCTCGCCGTCCTCGGTGCCCTCGCCCTCCGGCTGGTACACCCCGGCCTCGCCGCGCAGCTTCTGCCGGCCGCGGCCGACCGCGCCAAGCGTCTTGGTGAGCACCACCTCGAAGTTGGCGAGCTTGGAGTCGACGTAGTCGTCCGCCTCGGCGAGCTTGGTGCGCTCCTCGGCGCGGGCCTCGGCGAGGATCCGGTCCGCCTCGGCCTGGGCCTGGCGGACCACCTCGGTGTCGGAGATCAGCGAGCCGCGCTCGTCGTGCGCGCCGCGGATGATCTGGTCGGCCTGCGCCTGGGCGTCGGCGACCAGTTGCTGATGATCTGCCACCACCGACTGCGCCTGGGCGAGTTCGGCGGGCATGGTGTCGCGCAGCTCGCGCAGCAGGCCGGTCAGTTCGGCACGGTTGACCACGCAGGAGGCCGACATCGGCATCGCCTTGGCCTTCTCGACCATGGCGATGATCTCGTCGAGTTTCTGCTGCACGTCCACGGGCGTCTTCAGTCTTTCCGTGTGCCGCCGAGGTGCGGCGGAGGCAGTGCCACGAGGTCGCGGACTGCGCCCCGGGGCCGGGAGTACAGACTGTACGGCCACCTACCCCGCCGCTCACAACGCCTGTGTCACTTGCGGCGTTCGGCGATCCGCTCGACCAGTCGCCGGTTCACCACCTCGGGCAGCAGGTGGGACACGTCGCCGCCCAGCGAGGCCACCTCCTTGACCAGGCTGGAGGACAGGAAGCTGTACGTCGGCGAGGTCGGCACGAACAGCGTCTCGACGCCGGTCAGGCCGTGGTTCATCTGCGCCATCTGCAGTTCGTAGTCGAAGTCGCTGACCGCGCGCAGGCCCTTGATGATCGCCGGGATGCCGCGCTGGGTGCAGAAGTCCACCAGCAGGCCGCTGTGCGACTCCGCCTGGATGTTGCCCAGGTGGGCGGTGGTCTCCTCGATCAGGGCGAGCCGCTCCTCGATCGAGAACATCCCCTGCTTGTTGCGGTTCACCGCCACCGCCACGTGCACCACGTCGTACAGCTTCGAGGCCCGCTCGATGATGTCGAGGTGTCCGTTGGTGATGGGGTCGAAGGACCCCGGGCAGACGGCGCGGCGCATGGGTGTGCTCCCTTGTGGGGCGGGATGTTCTGCTACGAGTCTTGGTCAGCCCCGGTAGCGGCGCGACCGTACCAGAGCGTGCCCTCGCCGTAACGGCGCGAGCGCAGCCCTTCGAAGCCGTCCGGCCAGCCGAACTCGCCCCCTCGGGTGCTGCGTTCCACGGTGACGAGAACATGCTCGGACAGCCAGCCCCCCGAGCGGAGTGTGACCAGCATCTCCCGCAGCACGGCGTCCTCCACCGCGTACGGCGGGTCCAGGAACACCAGGTCGTACGGTTCGGCCGGCGGGGCGCCCGCGATCACCTTCTCCGCCTTGTCCGCCCGCACCTCCGCGCCCGGCAGCCCCAGCGTCCGGACGTTCTCCCGCACCGTCTTCACCGCGCTCGCGTCGGCCTCCACCAGCAGCGCGTGCGCCGCGCCCCGGGACAGCGCCTCCAGCCCGACCGCGCCACTGCCCGCGAACAGGTCCAGCATCCGCGCCCCGGCGATCGGCCCGAACAGCGACTCGACGGTGGAGAACATCGCCTCCCGCGCCTTGTCGGAGGTCGGACGGGTGTTCCGGCCGGGCGGCACGGCGAGACGGCGGCCTCCGGCACGGCCGGCGATGACGCGGGGCATGGGGCTTGTTCCTTTGGGCAGGGGGTCAGCAAAAACAGGGGCGCGAGGAACTGCGCGCCCGACCATAGCCGACAAATAGTGCACGGCAGATCGGAGCAGCCCCTCGCGCCCTGGTGCCTCAGCGCAGGCGGTCACTCATTGGACGCCGCGCCCAACAGTGTGGGCGAGGCGTAGCGCGACCAGGACAGGCAGCCGTCCGGCGGGCAGTACTCCGGGCGGCGCGGGTCGTGACCGAGCTCGCGCAGCTTGGTGCGGACGGAGTCGGGCGTGCGCCCGTAGCGGGCGGCGATCCGGGCGATGGTGTCGCCGTCGTGGAAGCGCCGGACCAGCTCCTCCTCGTGCTGCGGCACCCAGGGGGAGCCGTGGCCGGGGTAGAGCTCGCGCAGCACGTCCCGGTCGGGGATGGGCTCGGAGATGTCGGCGACGATCGCCAGGGCGCGCAGGGCGCGGTTGAGCGCGATGCGCAGCGAGGCGACGTCCTCCACCGGGAGGCGGAGCTTGCCGGAGGCGACCGGGTTGGCGGAGTTGCCCTCGCGCCAGCCGGTCAGGGTGAGGGTGACTTCGCGGTCGTCTTCGCTGGCGACCTCGATCCGGAAGACCTTGTCGCCGAGCGGGAGCTCGTTGAGGTGACGGAATGCCATGCAATGACCCCCAAATCTCGTGCCGGGAGCGCGACTTGAGGAGCGCCCCGAACAACTCCATTCTCTCCCGGGGCACTGACAATCCGGCCTGATCACACCGTCTGTCAGCCCTTCTCCAGGTACTCCGCGCGGTCCTCGTCGAGCAGGCTCTCCAGGGCTGTGCGCAGTTCGGGGTGGGCGGCGAGTTCGGGGTCGGCGGCGACCAGCCGGGTGGCCTCGGCGCGGGCGGTGGCGATGACGTCCTCGTCGTCGAGGACGGAGAGCACCTTGAGCGAGGACTTCACGCCGGACTGGGCCTGGCCGAGGACGTCGCCCTCGCGGCGCTGTTCGAGGTCGATCCGGGAGAGCGCGAAGCCGTCCAGGGTGCCGGCCACCGCGTCGAGCCGGGCGCGGGCGGCGCTGGCGGCGGGCATGTCGCTGACCAGCAGGCAGAGTCCGGCGGCGGAGCCCCGGCCGACCCGGCCGCGCAGCTGGTGCAGCTGGGAGACGCCGAACCGGTCCGCGTCCATGATCACCATGACGGTGGAGTTGGGGACGTTGACGCCGACCTCGATGACGGTGGTGGCGACCAGCACATCGACCTCGCCGGCGGCGAAGCGGCGCATCACCTCGTCCTTGGCGTCGGGGGCGAGCCGGCCGTGCAGGATCTCCACCCGCAGTCCGGCGAGCGGTCCCTTGGCGAGCTTCTCGGCGGTCTCGACCACGGCGAGCGGCGGCCGGCGTTCCTCGCTGTCCGCTCCCCCGCCCACCTCTTCTGGGTCCTCCTTGCGCTTCTTCTTCCCCTTCGGCGCGTCCTCCTCGTCGCCGATCCGCGGGCAGACCACGTACGCCTGGTGGCCCTTGCCGACCTCCTCGCGGACGCGTTCCCAGGCGCGGGTGAGGAAGTTGGGCTTCTCCAGGGCGGGGACGACGTGGGTGGAGATCGGCGAGCGGCCGGACGGCAGCTGGTCGAGGACGGAGGTCTCCAGGTCGCCGAAGACCGTCATGGCGACGGTGCGCGGGATCGGGGTGGCGGTCATCACCAGCAGGTGCGGGGGCTGCTCGCCCTTGGCGCGCAGCGCGTCGCGCTGTTCGACGCCGAACCGGTGCTGCTCGTCGACCACCACCAGGCCGAGGTCGGCGAACTGCACCTTGTCCTCGATCAGCGCGTGCGTGCCGATGGTGATGCCGGCCTTGCCGGAGGCCATGTCGAGCATCGCGCCGCGGCGGGCGGCGGCGCCCATCGAGCCGGTGAGCAGGGCCACCCGGGTGCCGATCTCGGAGCCGCCGATCATGCCGGCCTCGGCGAGGTCGCCCATCATCTCGACGATGGAGCGGTGGTGCTGCTGGGCGAGCACCTCGGTGGGCGCGAGCAGCACGGCCTGGCCGCCGGTGTCGACCACGGCGAGCATGGCGCGCAGCGCGACGAGCGTCTTGCCGGAACCGACCTCGCCCTGCAGCAGCCGGTGCATGGGGTGTTCGGTGGCGAGGTCGGCGAAGATCTCGGCGCACACCTTCTGCTGGCCGTCGGTCAGGGTGAACGGCAGCCGGTCGTCGAAGGCGTCCAGCACGCGGCCGGGGACGGCGCGGCGCGGGACGGCGGGAAGTGCGGAGTCGGCGGCCCGGCGCTGGGCGAGGGCGACCTGGAGGACGAACGCCTCGTCCCAGCGCAGCCGGTTCTGGGCGCGTTCCTTCTCGGCCTGGTTGCGCGGGCGGTGGATCAGTTCGAGCGCCTCGGGCAGCGGGATCAGGTCGTGCTCGGCGCGCAGTTCGGCGGGCAGCGGTTCGCCGACGTCCGCGAGGTGCTTGGTGAGGGCGAGTTCGACGCAGAGCGACAGCTTCCAGCTGGGCAGTTGGGCGCTGGCCGGGTAGACCGGGATGAGCCGCCCGGCGAACTGCTTCGCCGCCGAGGAGCCTTCCTCCTCCTCGATCAACTGGTAGTCGGGCGAGGCGAGTTGGCGGGTGCGGTTGAACATGCCGACCTTGCCGGCGAACAGGCCCTGCTGGCCGGGCTTGAGTTCCTTCTGCCGCCAGCCCTGGTTGAAGAACACCAGGGAGAGCCGGGAGCGGCCGTCGGTGACCACCACTTCCAGCCGGTCGCCCTTGCGGCCGCGGAACGGGATCAGCGTGACCTTCTCGATCCGGGCCAGCACGGTGACGTGCTCGTCCACCTCCAGCTCGTCCAGGCTGGTGAGTTGGCCGCGCTCGACGTACCGGCGCGGGTAGTGGTGCAGCAGGTCGCCGACCGTGCGCAGCTTGAGGGAGTCGGCCAGCACCTTCGCGGTGCGGTCGCCGACCAGGTCCTTCAGTGGTTCATCGAGAGCGCCCATCGGGTCCCATTTCACACCACGGGACCGACGCTGCGGCTCACTCGACGCCGATCAGCAGCGGCGCGGCCTCCTGGCCGCCCCGGTAGGCGACGGTGTCGACCTCGGGACGGGTACGCCTGGCGTGCGCGATCAGGCGGTCGGCGAGCTCGGCGGGGGCGTCCTCGCCGAGCACCAGGGTGACGAGTTCGCCGGACGCCGCGATCATCCGGTCCAGCACGGTGAGCGCGGTCTCGGTGAGGTCGTGGCCGATCACCGCGACGTCGCCGTCGATCAGGCCGAGCACGTCACCGGCCTGGCAGACGCCGGCCATCGTCCAGGACTCGCCCTCGGCGACGGCGAGTTCGGCGTACCGGGTGGCGCCGGCGGCGGAGGTCATGGCGACCACGTCCTCGTCGAAGCGGCGGCCGGCGTCGTGCACGGCGAGCGCGGCCAGGCCCTGCACCGGGGAGCGGGTGGGCAGCACGGCGATCCGCACGCCCTCCTCGCGCAGCTGGTCGGCGGCGGCGCCGGCGGCGGCCCGCAGTTCGGGGTCGTTGAGCAGCAGGATCACCTCGCGGGCCGCGCAGCGGTGCACGGCGGCGACCAGTTCGGCGCTGGCGGGGGCGCGGTCCGGGTCGGCGGCGAGCACCACCGAGCCGGCCTGCTCGCACAGCTGGGCCAGTCCGCTGCCGGACACCACGCTGAGCACCGCCCGCCCGTGCGAGACGGTCTCCTCGCGCTCGCCCGCGCGGGCCGCCGCCTCGGCGAAGTGGGTGATCCGGATCCGGTACGGCCGGCCCGCCTCGACGCCCGCCTCCACGGCCGCGCCCGCGTCGTCCACGTGCACATGGACGTTCCACAGGCCGTCGCCGCCGCCGATCACCAGCGAGTCACCGAGCCGCCCGAGCCGCTCGCGCAGCCGCGGCAGCTGCCCGTCCTCGGCCTCCAGCAGGTAGATCACCTCGAACGCGGGGTGGCCGGGCCCCGGCGGACGCTCGTGGCCCTCGCAGCCGGCCACCACCACCGGGTCCACCTCGCGACGCAGCGCCACCGGCCCCATCGGCTGCTGCCCGGACACCGCGTCCACCAGCGCGCCCAAAACGGCGACCAGACCCCGCCCGCCCGCGTCCACCACGCCCGCCTCGGCGAGCACCGTCAGCTGGTCCGGGGTGAGCAGCAGCGCCTGCCGGGCTGCCCGGTACGCCTCCTTGGCCTGGCCGGTCAGGCCGTCCGCGGCCTTCGCGGCGTCGGCGGCGGCCGCGGCGACGGTCAGCAGGGTGCCCTCGACGGGCTCCGCGACGGCCAGGTAGGCGGAGCGCGCGCCATTGTCGAGCGCCTCCCTCAGCTCACCGCCCTCGGCCAGCACCTCGGCGAGGCCGCGCAGCCACTGCGCGAGGATCACCCCGGAATTGCCGCGCGCCCCGATCAGCGCCCCGCGAGCCGCCGCGTTCGCGGCGGCGGCCAGCGCCGGCCCCTCCTCCGCCACGAACAGCGCGTCCAGCGCCTCGGCGGCGGACTCCACGGTCAGGTACAGGTTGGTGCCGGTGTCGCCGTCCGGAACCGGGTAGACGTTCAGCGCGTCGATCTCCTCGCGGGCCTGGCCGAGAGCCGCCAGCGCGAGCCGGCACCAGGTGCGGACGGCCGGGGCGTCGAGGGTGTCCAGCACCAGGTCTCCTCCGGGTGAACGCCACGAGAACGCGACGGGACGCGGTGGCGAGGGGCGATGCTGGCAGGTTATCGGCCCCCGCGACGCCACCGACGGCACCCTCCGGCCCAGGTCGGGGGAACGATCACCCCGGCAGCCGTGGTAGTTTCGTTGAGCGGGAGTCACCGTTGTATGCTCTCCCGGTTGCCTGGAACACCCCGGGCTGTTCAAGTTCCTGATCTGAAGTCTTGGAGTGACTCCTGTGGCTGCCAACTGCGACGTCTGCGGCAAGGGCCCGGGCTTCGGCAACAGCATCTCCCACTCGCACCGCCGCACCCCCCGTCGTTGGAACCCCAACATCCAGACGGTGCGCGCTGTGGTTGGGCGCACGCCGAAGCGGCTCAACGTCTGCACCTCGTGCATCAAGGCCGGTAAGGTCTCGCGCTGACGCGCAGACCGGTACGCCGGTCACCTTCTTGCTACGGCGAAAGCCGACCATCCCCTCCGGGGGTCATGGTCGGCTTTCGCTGTTTTGCCTTCAGGGGCTCGTGGGGGTACCTCCCGGCCCGCTAGGTGTTCTGTCCTGTGAGGTTGGGGACGCGGCTGGCGGGTGGTTTGCCTGCGAGTGCGGTGTGTCCGCGG
>NZ_JBHWEN010000034.1:0-70646 GCF_042734215.1 Kitasatospora sp. NPDC059673
TTACATTCCGAACCCGGAAGCTAAGCCTCACAGCGCCGATGGTACTGCAGGGGGGACCCTGTGGGAGAGTAGGACGCCGCCGAACAATTATTCAGGGAAAGCCCCCCGCCTCACGGCGGGGGGCTTTTTCGCATTTTCGGGTACCGGGCACCAGCCGGCAGGGTGGTGTTAGGTCCACCCGAAAGATGGGTGGCTGGGCCAATGTGCCGGCCTGGGGGTCGGAGAGAGACTGAGAGCGTTCTTGGGGACGGCGATCAACTCTCGGGGAGTAGGCCTTGGCGACGACAGCATGGTTCGACGGTGGGGCCGTCAGGTCCGTTGCGGTGGAGCGGGCGGGTGCGGGGGCGCGGGCCTTCGGGCAGGGCCTGGTGATGGCGGCGGCGGCCGTCGCAGGGCCGGTGGTCCCGGTGTTGGCGGCTGTGTTCACGGCATTGGCTGCGGTGCAGCTGTTCGACGGCGGGCCGTTGGCGCCGTTCGTGGCCGCGCCCAGTGCGATCGTGGTGGGGGCGTCGGCGCTGTACTGGTTCGTGCGGCACGGTGCGGGGTGGACGCGGCAGCGGGTGGAGCGGTCGTCGGGGGAGGCCTGGCGGGTGGCGTATTCGCCGCGGGAGGCGTTGGAGCAGGACGCGCGCGGGTTCTGGTGGACGGGGGTGTCGTACCACCGGAGGCTGGAGGTGGCGCGGCTGGTGCAGCTCGTGCAGTGGGCGGTGCGGGATCGACAGGTGCAGCGGGAGGGGCTGTGGCTGCTGGCGAACCCGGTGGGGGTCGTGGTGCTGCTGGGTGTGCCGATGGTGCTGGTGTGGGGCGGGCTGGTGTTCATGGCCTCGGCTACGGTCGACTCGCGGCACTTCTTCGGGCTCAACAACCACACGGTGAACCTGCTGTTCTCCGCGCTCATCGGCGGCGTCATCGCGGCGGCCGGCCTGCTCGCGATGCCGTGGGCGGTGCGGATGCACAACGAGTTGGCGTGCCGGGTGCTGGGCGGCGGGCCGCAGCAGAGCCGGGCCCAACTGACCGAGCGGGTGGCTCATTTGACGGAGACCCGGGCCGATGCGGTGGACGCCCAGGCGGCGGAGTTGCGGCGGATCGAGCGGGATCTGCACGACGGGGCGCAGGCGCGGCTGGTGGCGATCGGGCTGACGCTGGGGACGATCGAGCACCTGATGACGAGCGATCAGACGGCGGCCCGGGAATTGCTGGCGGAGGCGCGGGAGTCCTCGGCGAAGGCGTTGCAGGAGCTGCGGGATCTGGTCCGGGGCATTCATCCGCCGGTGCTGGCGGAGCGTGGACTGCCCGATGCGGTACGGGAGTTGGCGCTGACGGCGGTGGTGCCGACGGAGGTGACGGTGAGTCTGTCGGGGCGTCCGGAGGCGTCGTTGGAGACGGCGGTGTACTTCAGTGTCAGTGAGCTGCTGGCGAATGCGGCGAAGCACGCGCGGGCCCGGCAGGTGTGGGTGGATGTGCTGCACCGGGCGGGCCGGCTGCGGGTGGTGGTGACGGACGACGGGCACGGGGGTGCGCGGATGGAGACGGGCGGTGGATTGCGGGGGATCGAGAAGCGGTTGGGTACGTTCGACGGAGTGATCTCGCTCGACAGTCCTGCGGGCGGGCCGACCACCATCACGATGGAGCTGCCGTGCGCGTTGTCCTCGCCGAGGATCTCTACCTCCTTCGCCAAGGCCTGACACGGCTGTTGGAGGTCCACGGGTTCACCATTGCGGCCGCTGTGGAGACCGGGCCCGATCTGCTGGCCGCGCTGTTGTCGGAGCGGCCGGACGTCGCGGTGGTGGACGTCCGGCTGCCGCCGACGCTGACGGACGAGGGGCTGCAGGCGGCCTTGGCGGCGCGTCGGGAGATACCGGGGCTGCCGGTGCTGGTGCTGTCGCAGCACGTCCAGCAGTTGTACGCGCGGGAGTTGCTGGCGGACGGCACCGGCGGGGTGGGCTATCTGCTGAAGGACCGGGTGTTCAACGCGGACCAGTTCGTGGACGCGGTGCGTCGGGTGGCGGCCGGTGGAACGGCGATGGACCCGGACGTGATCGGTCGGCTGTTGCAGCACAACGCGGGTTCGGAGCCGTTGCAGCGGCTGTCGCCGCGCGAGCGGGAGGTGCTGGGGCTGATGGCGGAGGGCTGTTCGAACTCGGCGATCGGTGCGCGGCTGACGATCAGTGACGGCGCGGTGGCCAAGCACATCGCCAACATCTTCGGGAAGTTGGAGCTGGTACCGACGGAGGACGGCAACCGCCGGGTGCTGGCCGTGCTGGCGTACCTGAATGGTGCGGCGGAGCGGTCGGCCGCCGGGTAGCGCATCCGGCGGAGTGGTGTGCGCGATGGTGTGGACCAGTGGAGGAGTGGTGCCGGTCCGGCCTGACGGCAGGGGCGAACGGCCGTGCGAGTAGTATCCGGTGGGCCGAGTCTGTCAACGGCGCATCAGTACCGCGTTGTCCCGCGGTCGTGCGCCCCGGGGCGGGGACGTGTACTCGGCGGCTACAGGTCCTACGGCAGCTGCCGAGTCCCAGGGGTTGATCATTCGAATGGCACGTCCTTCCCTTACCCGCGCACACCGTGCTCTGCTGGGCGTGGTGGCCGTCGGCGCGTGTGTGATCTCGGGCATCGGTTTCGCGGGGTCGTACAACTCGGTGCGGGACTTGGCGATCGACAAGGGCTTCGGTGCCTTCGCCTACGCGTTCCCGATAGGCGTCGACGCGGGCATCGTGGTGCTGCTCTCGCTGGACCTGGTGCTGACCTGGCTGCGGATCCCGTTCCCGCTGCTGCGGCAGACGGCGTGGCTGCTGACGGCGGCGACCATCGCGTTCAACGCGGCGGCGTCCTGGGGCGACGCGCTGGGCATGGCGATGCACGCGGTGATCCCGGTGCTGTTCGTGGTGGTGGTCGAGGCGTCCCGGCACGCGGTGGGGCGGATCGCGGCGATCACCGCGGACCGGCACATGGAGTCGGTGCGGCTGATGCGCTGGGTGCTGTCGCCGGTGCCGACGTTCCGGCTGTGGCGGCGGATGAAGCTGTGGGAGCTGCGCTCGTACGACGAGACGGTGCGGCTGGAGCAGAACCGGCTGGTGTACCGCGCGCAGCTGCGGTTCCGGTACGGGCGGGGCTGGCGGCGGTCGGCGCCGTTCCAGGCGCTGCTGCCGTTGAAGCTGGCGAAGTACGGTGTGCCGCTGGACCCGACGATCCTGGACCGGATCGACGGCCCGCTCCAGGTGCACGGCGGCGCGGCGGTCGAGGCCGAGGAGACGGTGCAGGCGGACCGTTCGGTGCCGGCTGCCGGTCAGGTGACGCAGGGTCAGCCGGCGGCGATCGGTGCGGCGGCGCCGGACCAGGGCCAGGCTGCTGCCGCGCCCGCGCCCGCGCCCGCGCCCGCGCCTGCTGCCGCGCCTGCTGCCGCGCAGCCGAAGCCTCAGCCGCAGCAGGCGTCCTCGCAGTCGGCGGTGCCGCCGGTGTCGGCGGCGGTCGCGGTGCCGACGCTGGCGAAGCTGGCCGCGGTGCGGCTGCGGGACCAGCAGGACCCGGAGGCGGCGCAGGCCGCGCCGGTGGTGGACCGGTCCGCGGAGCTGAACGTGTGGACGGCCCGTCCGGTGCGCTCGCACCTGGCGGAGCCCGACCAGGTGCACACGGCGCGGGTGCCGGGCCAGGCGTCGCCGTGGTTCAAGGCCCCGCGTCCGCAGGACGCGGTGGAGCAGGGGCGTCCGCAGTCGGGTTACCAGCCGGCCGACGGGTACCCGGAGCAGGACTACCCGGAGCAGGACTACGCGGACCAGGGTTACGACGAGCAGGGCTACCCAGAGCGGTCCGGCTACGACGAGGGCTACCGTCCGACCGGGGCGGAGCAGGAGCGGGTGGCGGCGAACGGGCGCGGCCCGGTCCGTCCGCAGGGGCCGTACGGGCCGCAGTCCGCGCAGGCGCCGCAGCAGCCGCAGCCGGTTCCGGTGGACCCGAGCGGCCGTCAGCCGGCGCAGGACCAGGAGGCCGAGCCGATCCGGCTGGGCGTCCGACCGCTGCGGCTGGACGCGATGATGGAGGCGGAGACGCTGCCCTTCGACGAGGGTGCGGGCGCGGAGGTTCCGGCGCGCCGTCCGTTCGCAGGCGGGGCGGAGCCGCTGGACGCGGACGAGTGCTTCGCCGCGCTGGTCGGCTACATGGAGGAGAACCAGCGCCACCCCGACGAGCGCCGCTTCGCCGAATACCTGTCGCAGCGCGGCGTCCCGGGTTCGCGCCCGGACGGGGGCGTGGCGGTGAAGGATGTCGCGAAGATCTGGGACCAGCTCCAGGAGCGGTACATGGAGTCGGGCCGGGAGTAATCCGTGCGGTGCCGGCGCCGTCCCAACTCGTCGCCGCACCGCACCTCATGCCATGGCCACCCGCCGGTTCTCCCGGCAGGTGGCCATTGACGCCTCTACGGGGCCGCACTACCTTCGCCGGACCGTTTCGTTGAGCCGTGCGGTGAGTGAAGGAGCCCCGGATGCCGCAGCCCGCTCAGGCCGGACCCGCCCGGCCCGTCTCGTTCTCGGACGCCGCCCGGGCCGACGTGGAGGCGCTACTGGCGCCGGTGGACGCCGAACTGACGCACCGCTACCCGGGCGAGCGGCCCGGCCGGCAGCCCGTCCACACCATGTACGTGCCGGCCGACGCGTACGGGGCGCACACCGTCCGCGAGTGGGGTGCGCAGGCGCTCGACGTGTTCGACCGGCACGCCGGGACGCCCGCCCGGCTGGCGCGGGCACTCGGCGTGGCCGACGACGCGCTGCTCGCGGAGGTGCACGCCCGGGTGCGGGCCAAGCTGGCGCGCGAGCCGATCGAGGACCTGCGGATCGACTTCGAGGACGGCTACGGGCCGCGCCCCGACGCCGAGGAGGACGCCGCGGCGGTGCGGGCGGCGAAACTGGTGGCCGCGACGGTGGCCGACGGCAGCGCACCGCCGTACATCGGCATCCGGGCCAAGTGCCTGGAGGCCGCCGTCCGGGCCCGCGGCATCCGCACCCTGGAGGTGTTCCTCGGCACCCTGCTGGCCGAGGGCGGGCTGCCCGACGGCCTGCAGCTCACCCTGCCGAAGGTCAGCCACGCCGCGCAGGTCACCGCGCTGGCGCGGCTGTTGGCGGATTTCGAACGGCGGGCGGGGCTGCCCGCCGGGCGGCTCGGGTTCGAGATCCAGATCGAGACCACCCAGGCCATTCTCGGCCCGGACGGCCGGGCCACCGTCGCCCTGCTGATCGAGGTCGCCGAGGGCCGGGCCACCGGGCTGCACTACGGCACCTTCGACTACAGCGCCGCCTGCGGAGTCGGCGCGGCGCAGCAGAGCCCGGACCACCCGGTCGCCGACCACGCCAAGGCCGTCATGCAGGTCGCCGCGGCCGGCACCGGCGTCCGGCTCTCCGACGGTTCCACCAACGTGCTCCCCACCGGCCCCGCCGAGCAGGTGCACGCCGCCTGGCGGCTGCACCACGGCCTGGTCCGCCGAGCGCTGACCCGCGCCTACTACCAGGGCTGGGACCTGCACCCCGCCCAACTGCCCACCCGCTACGCCGCCGTGTACGCCTTCCACCGGGAGGGCCTGGACGCGGCGTGTGCCCGGCTCGCCGGGTACCTCGCCAAGTCCGGCGGCGCGGTGCTGGACGAACCCGCCACCGCCCGCGCCCTCAGCGGCCAGCTGCTGCGCGGTCTGGACTGCGGCGCCCTCGACCCCGCCGAGATCACCGCCCGCACCGGCCTGGACCGCGTCGCCCTGCACGCCCTGGCGGGCCGCCGAGCAGGCACGGCCCCGCGTGATCCGGACAGGCCCTAGGCTGGACGGCGAGACCGGTGGTCGCTGTTCGAGGCGGCGCCGGGTGGAGAGCGACAGCGGAGAACACCAGCGTCATGGCCGAGCCGAGCCCGAAGCCGTACCTGACCGTCCGGGGCGATGGCAGCCACGAGTTGGAGATCAAGAAGTCCCGGTTCATCTGCCACCTGGCCCGGGTCGCGGACGAGGATGCGGCGCAGGCGTTCATCGCGGCGATCCGCAAGCAGTACTGGGACGCCCGGCACAACTGCACGGCGTTCGTGGTGGGGGAGGAGCAGCCGCGCGAGCGCTCCAGTGACGACGGGGAGCCGGCCGGGACGGCGGGGGTGCCGATGCTGGAGGTGCTGCGGCGGCGCGGGGTGACCGACACCGTCGCGGTGGTGACCCGGTACTTCGGCGGGATCAAGCTGGGCGCGGGCGGCCTGGTCCGGGCGTACGGGTCGGCGGTGTCGGAGGCGCTGGACGAGATCGGGCTGCTGGAGCGGCGGCCGGTCGCGCTGCTGTCGGTGGCCGCGGACCACACCCGGGCCGGGCGGCTGGAGAACGACCTGCGGGCGGCCGGATACACGGTGGCGGGGCTGGAGTACCTGGCGGACGGGGTGCGGATCGAAGTCGGCGTCCCCGAGCCGGAGGTGACGGAGTTCCACACCTGGCTGGCCGAGGCGACCGGCGGTTCGGCGAGCGCGCAGTCCGCCGGGCGGACCTTCGTCGAGGTCGAGGTCTGAGAGACCGGAGGGTCTGAGGGGTCCGAGAGATCTGAGAGGTCCGAGCGGCCTGCGCGGTCAGGGCGCACGGCGGGGGCTCGAACCGCGGGCGGTTTTCGGCCAATTTCCAGGCCCGGTACGGCCGTCGAGAAGACCGCGGCAACCGCGGGCGGGCAGGTAGCAGAGGCGGCGCGGGCGGAGTTCCGGTTGCCGTCCGATGACACTCGAACGAAGGAAACGGGACGGAAGAAGGAACTTCCGCTCCGGGTCACTTCGTCTCCTAGACAGGACACCACGGTCCGGCACGGCATCGGAAGGAGGACTCGCAGACCGCAGCACCGTACCTCGGGAGGTTCCGCGTATGCCCACCGACCACGCCCAGCCGCCCTATCGGCTGACGGCCGCGACACCCCGCCCGCACCACGACACGATCGCCCTCGTCGACCACCTGCTCGCCGCCTGGCTGAAGGCGGAAGGCCACGACGAGCCCCCGCCCCGCGACCACGGGGCCCCGCCGGAGCGACTACGGCTCGGCGACCGGGTGCTGCTGGACCGCGACGGCGGACCGCTGCCCGGTCGCGGCCCCGAAGCCCGCTACAGCCGCCGCAGGCTGCGCACCCCCGCTCCGCACGGTACCGACCAACTGACCTTCACTCTCGCCGCCGAGGACGCCGACGGCCCGACCCGGCTGCGCGTCGAGGCCGAACACCTGTCCGCCGGGCCCGCGTTGGCCGGTCACGGCCGGGTCCCCGTCCCGGAGCTCGTCCGCCGGCTGCTGCCGCTGCTGGACGCCACCGAGGGCCCGGTGCCGCTGGCGGTCGCCCCGCGGCTGCTCGGGCCGGCCGACCTGGACGACCTGATCGATGAACTGTGCGACCCGGAACGGCAGTTGCCGACCGTGGTGGCCAGCGTGCCGCCCGCCGTGCCGGTCGAGCAGTGGCAGGAACAGGTGCTCGGCCCGCTGCTGCGTCAACTCCCGGGCCTGGCCTCGATGTACGTGCTCGGGCACACCGCGCTGCCGCGGTTCAACCTGGCCCTGGAGTACCACAAGGTGTACGGCGGCGCCGTCCGCACCTTCCTGCCCGAGGTCGACCCGGCGTCCCGCGCCGACGCCGCCCGGCACCCCGTCCTGCCGCGCCAGCGGATCGACGAGAACCTGCGCCGCGCCGCCGCCCTGCTGGCCCGCGAGCCGCGCCGGGTGGCCGCCGAACTCGCGCTCCCCGCCCCGCTGGACGCGGTACCGCAGCTGTGGCTGCCGCCCGAGGCGCGCAAGGCCCCCGAGCGCCCCGCCCACCCGGCGGTCCGGCTGGAACGCTGCCGCCTGCGGGTCGAGCAGCCCCGCCCACCGCGCCGCCCCCGGTGCGGCACCGACCCGGTCAGCTTCGGCGAACTGGTCGACCGTTTCGGCGAGTTCCCGTTGCTGGAGTTCACCGGCGACAGCAAGGAGACCCTCGCCCTGGACGGCCAGGCCGACGGCCCCGGCTGGGCCCGGCTCACCTGGGACGGCCTGACCGCGCTCCAGGAGTACGCGGACGCCGCCGTGCGCGGCGAGGCCGGCGGCGACTTCAAGCAGTGGTGCGAGCACACCCCGCCCGGCTGCCACCGCTTCCCGCCGCGCAAGGCGGTGCGCGGCGAGTCCCGGACCGTCGCCAGCCACGGCAAGTGGAAGCGCCAGCGGATGCTGCCGGTCCCCCCCGTCGTCGACTCCTCCTGCCGCGCCTTCATGGGCGCCCACCTGCGGATCGGCGGCGGTGGCACCGCACCCCGGGTGCACTACCTGGACGACTGTTCCGGCAGTGGCCGGATCTACGTCGGCTACATCGGACTGCACCTGACCAACACCCGCACCAACTGACCCGCCCGACCCGCCCGACCCGCCGCTGACGCGCCGCGCCCGATCCGGCTTCCCGGGGGCCGACCCCGCTTCGCCCCCGTCCGGAGCGGGTGCGGGCGGCTGATCCCGCGTCAACGGTCAGCCAAACCCCAAAGGTTGGCTGACCCGGAGCGCCGGACGGGGGACAATGCTGATCGGGCCCCGCCGACGGCGGCCCTCCGACGTGCGCCGGACGAGCAGGGGGAACGACCGCCGATGCAGCATCCATCCGAGGGCCGCGCCGACGGCACCGCCTCGGTGCTCCAGCCCGGGTTCCTCGCCTCGCTGTTCCGCGAACTCGGCGCCGACGAGGACGAGCCGCCCGTGCCCGCCGTCCCCGCACCCCGTCCCGTCGTCGCAGCGGCACCGGAACCCGCCGCCGTCCCCGAACCCGCCGCCGTCCCCGCGCCGGGCGCCGTTCCCGCGCCGGGCGCCGTTCCCGCGCCGGGTGAGGCAGCCGACCCGGTCGCCGCGCACGGCCGGGCCGCCGCGCTCACCCACCACCGCACCCTCGCCGTGCAGGCCGACCACGAGCGCCTCGCCGACCTGCTGCGCCGGGCCGCCCAGCCGGTTTCCGCGATGGACTTCGAGAGCCAGCTGCGCAGTTACCGCCCCAAGCCGTACCCGGAGGCCGCGCCGGACGCCGAACCCGAGCCCGCCTGGGCCGACTTCGCCCCGCCGGAGCCCGCCGACACCGACCCCGACCAGCCCCGTTCGCGCCGCCTGCTCGACTCCGGCTACCAGCGCGAACTCGCCCAGGCCCGGCTGCGCCACCAGCGCGCGCTGCGCGAGTGGCGCACCCGGCAGGCCGACCTGGCCGACAGCGGCGCGGTCGCCGCCCGGCAGGCCCACGAGGAGGCCGAACAGGCCCGGGCCCGGGCCGTCCAGGAGTACAACGACAGCCTGGAGGAGTGCCGCCGCGCCTACCGGCAGGCCGAACCGGCCGCCGTCGAATCGCTGCTGGAACGTGCCCTGGCCGCCGCCGAGGGCTCCACCCGCGACCTGCCGGCCCCCTGCCACGCGGTGTTCCGGGCGCTCACCCGCACCGCCGTCCTCGACCTCGACCTGCCGCCGCTGGACACCGTCCCCGCGCTGTCCGGCTACCGGCTCGCCGAGGACGGCACCGTCGAGCCGGTCCACCGCCCCGACGCCGACATCCGCGCGGACTACCTGCGGCTGGCCGCCCGCCTCGCGCTGCGCGCACTCCAGGCCGCCGACGCCGTCGACACCGACGACGTGCTGGCCGGTGTCGTGTTGAACGGCTGGCTGCGACTGCCCGGCCGGCCCCCGCGCTGCCTGCTCAGCGTGGACGCCGACCGCGACGCGCTGGCCCGCACCCGGCTGGTCCCCGACTCCGGGCACCTCGGCGACGACGGCGTGTACGCGGACGCCGAGCACGACGAGTCGCTGCTGCGGCTGCGCGCACTGGCCGCCGTGATCACCCCCGACCCGTACGCGGACGAGGCGGTGGTGCCCTGGGGTACCGCCGACGCGGCGGTCCCCGCGCTCGGCGAACTCTCGCCCGGCGAATTCGCCGTGCTGGTCAAGGCGGTGCTCACCGCGGGCGGCCTGGAGGACTGGAGCGTGCGGCTGCGCGGCCCGGCCGGACTGGTCGCCACCGCCGAAGGCCGGCCCGGCAGCCGGCTGCCCGGACGCTGGGTGGTGTGGGCCTCCCGCGGCCCCGCACCCGTCACCGCCGAGGAGATCGCCACCCTGTCCGAGGCCGTCCGCGAGGAGGGCGCCGACCGGGGCCTGCGGATGACCTGCGGTCAGTTCACCGACGAAGCGGTGGACCTGACCAGCGAGGAGCGCCACCAGCGGATCCACCTGGTCGACGGCCAGGGAATCCGCGAACTCGCCCTCACCCACCTGGCGCTGCCACTGGCCGGCTGACGGCCCGCCGGAAACCCCGGCGGGTCCTGTCCGGCGTACTCCCGTTCCGCCGTTCGAGGTGACAGGCTTGGGCCGTGGAGAACGGACACCTCGGCCGCCGGCCCGGCCGGCACCCGGCCGAGAACGCAGAACGGCACACCGCCGAGGCCCGCGAACAGGCGATGGCCGGGATGTACGCCGAGTGCGGCCTGCTGCGCGAACTCGCGGACGCCGCCGGGGTGCGACTCGACGACACCGTCGACTCGCTCACCGCGCTCGACCAACTGCTGCCGCGCTGGCGCGACGACCCGCAGGTCTCCCAGTGGCTGGGCATCGACGCCGGCCTCTACCTCGGCACGGTGATCCGCCGCCGGATCCCCGGCTCGGCCTGGCGGCTCGCCTCCGACGGCCGCCCGCTGATGGTGCTGGCCACCGGCTTCGAGCTCGACGTCACCGCCCTCGGCGCCAGCTGGGCCGAGCAGGGCGCCCCGCAGCTCGCCGCCGTCTACCGGGCCGCCGGGGACGGCTGACGGCCGCTCACCCCGGCGGGTCCGCCGGGCGGCGCGGCGGCGGAGCGGCCCGCACAGTGGTGCCCAGGGCCCGGCGCCGTCCGGCCCGGGCCGGACGACTGGGCAGCCGTGGGCAGCGGTCCGCGCAGCCGTCCGGCCCCTGGCGCGAGTCGGGGGAGGCCGAAACTGACCGCCGTGCTGGTCGCCGCGGGCGCCTTCCTGATGACGCTGATCGGCGGCTTCGTCGCGCAACGCACCGGCGACCGCCGCCACCTGGTGCTCGGCTTCGCCGCCGGACTGATGCTCGGCGTGGTCGCCTTCGACCTGCTCCCCGAGGCGATGGAACAGGCCCCCGAGAAGCTCCACGGCGTGCCCGAGGCGCTGCTGATGTTCGCCACCGGCTTCCTGCTGATCCACGTGGTGGAGCGGGCCGTCGCCATCCACCGCGGCCACGAGGGCGAGTACGCCGCACACAGCCACGCCCACGGACACGGACACGGCCACGGGCCCGGGCACCGGCACCGCGAGCAGGGCGTCGGGCTGGCCGCCGCGTCCGCGCTGGTGCTGCACAGCATGATGGACGGCTTCGCGATCGGCGCCGCCTTCCAGGCCGGCACCACGGTCGGCGCGGTGGTCGCCGTCGCCGTCGTCGCGCACGACTTCGCGGACGGCTTCAACACCTACACGATCACCCGGCTGTACGGGAACAACCGGCGGCGGGCCGTCGCGCTGCTGACCGCCGATGCCGTCGCGCCCGTCACCGGCGCCGCGATCACGCTGCTGTTCACCATCCCCGAGCATCTGCTCGGGCTGTACCTCGGGTTCTTCGCCGGGTTCCTGATGTACCTGGCGACCTCCGACATCCTGCCCGAGGCGCACAGCCCGCACCCCTCGCGCACCACCCTCGTCTGCACCCTGCTGGGCGTCGGGTTCATGTGGCTGGTGGTCGGGCTGACCTGACCTGCGGCTCAGAGCTCCAGGGCGGCCCAGTGTCGGCGCAGCGCGTCCAGGGCGGCGGTGACGGCCGGGCGTCGCGAGGTCTGCGCGCGCCACAGGGCGTACACCCGGCGGAACGGCCGCGGGGTGACGGGGCGGGCAGCGACCCCGGGCGGCAGCGGGCCGCGGCCCAGGCGGGGGACCAGGCCGAGGCCGAGGCCGGCCGCGATCAGCGCGATCTGGCTCTCGAACTCGCCGACCTGGTAGCGCACGTCCGGCTCCTCGCCGATCTCGCGCATGGTGTGCAGCAGCCAGTCGTGGCAGATGTTGCCCGGCGGCACGCTGGTCCAGCGCTGCCCGCGCAGCTCCGTCATCGGGACGGCGTCGAGGGCCGCCAGCGGGTGGGCGGCGGGCAACAGCAGATCGACCGGGTCGGTGCCGAGGTCGAGCCGGTCGATGCCGTCCTGCACCGGCAGTGGCACGGAGACCCAGTCCTGCACCACCGCCAGGTCCACCTCGCCGCGGGCCACCAGCTCGGCCGCCGGGTACGGGTCGCTCTCCAGCAGCCTGACCTCCAACTCGGGGTGGTCGGCGTGGAGTTCGGCGAGCACGCCGGGCAGCAGGCCGCGCGAGGCGGTGGCGAAGGCGGCGACCAGCAGTCGCCCGGTGGCCCGGCCGCGCTGCTCCTCCAGCGTCACCTCGGCCTGCTCGACCAGCGCCAGCACCCGCTGCGCGGTCTCCGCCAACCCGCGTGCGGCGTCCGTGAGTTGGATGCCCCGGCCGTGGCGCTCCAACAGGACGGTGCGGGTCTCGCGTTCGAGTTTGGCGATCTGCTGGGAGATCGCGGACGGGGTGAAGCCGAGCGCCGCGGCGGCGCCGCCGACCGAGCCGTGCACCGCGACCGCGTGCAGGGCGCGCAGGCGTCCCAGATCCATCATGCAGCGATGCTAAACGATGGTCTTGAGAAACTGTCGCTGGTGCTGAACATTCCGCGTGGGCGATCCTCGGAGTCATGCCACCCTCCGCTTCTGCCTCCATGGCGCCCCGTCACATCGCGCTGGCCGTGCTGATCGCCGCCGTCTGGGGCCTGAACTTCGTGCTGATCGAGGTCGGCCTGCACGACTTCCCGCCGCTGCTGTTCTGCGCGCTGCGTTTCACCGTGGTGGCGCTGCCCGCGGTGTTCTTCGTCGGCCCGCCCCGGGTGGCGTGGCGCTGGGTGCTCGGGGTCGGAGTGACGCTCGGCGTGGTGAAGTTCGGGCTGCTGTTCCTCGGCATGCACGCCGGGATGCCGGCCGGACTGTCCTCGCTGGTGCTGCAGGGCCAGGCCGGGTTCACCGCGCTGTTCGCCGCCGCGCTGCTGCGCGAACGGCCCGCCCTGGTGCGGACCGCCGGCCTGGCGCTGGCCTTCGCCGGCATCGCGCTGGCCGCCGTCGACCGCGGCGTGCACGGCCCGGTCGGCGCCTTCGCGCTGCTGATCGGCTCGGCCGCGGCCTGGGGACTGGCCAACGTGCTGACCCGCAAGGCCGCCCCGCCGGACGCACTGCGCTGGATGGTGTGGGTCTCCGCGGTGCCGCCGCTGCCGCTGCTCGGCCTGTCCCTGCTGGTCGAAGGCCCCGCCGCGGACTGGGCCGCGCTGCGCGGCATCAGCTGGGCGGGCGGCGGCGTGGTGCTGTACGTCGGGCTGGTCTCGACGCTGCTCGGCTTCGTCGCCTGGAGCCACCTGCTGCGCCGCTACGACGCCTCGGTGGTCGCCCCGTACTCGCTGCTGGTGCCGATGTTCGGGATGTCCTCGGCGGCGCTGCTGCTGGGGGAGCGGTTCAGCCTGCTGGCGGGGGCGGCGACGGTGCTGGTGATCGCGGGGATCGGGCTGGGGGCGGTGCCCGCTACGGCCTGGGCCCGGTTTCGTACGCCTCCTCGGCGTGACGCAGCGCCCGCAGCAGGGCGTCCTGCTCGGTAGGGCTGACCGGGCCGAAGTACTGCTGGGCGACCTCGTGCCGGACCTGGGAGATCCGCTCCAGCGCGCCGTGCCCGGCGGCGGTCAGGACCAGGCGCACCGCCCGGCGGTCGGCCGGGTCCGGGGTGCGGGCGACCAGGCCGGCCTCCTCCAGGGCGTCGACCACGGTGGTCGCCGAACGCGGCGCGATGTGCAGACGCTCGGCGAGCTCGCTCAGCCGCATGGTCTCGGCGCTCTCGCAGCCGGGCGCGTGGGCGAGCGTGCGCAGCGCCCGGGCCTGGGCCGGGGTGATGCCGTACGGCTCCAGCCGCTGCATGGTCCGTCGGCGGATCCGCTTCATCGCCCGGGTGAGGGCGTCGGCGAGTTCCGCGGCGGTGTCGGCCGGGCCGGGGGAGGTCATGGGCACAGGGTAGCGGTCGGCCCGTCACCGCCCGGAGGGCGGCAGGTTCCATCCCCGAAATATGTTGAGCTTGGCTCAGCAATCGAGTAACTTAGGTCAGCCTAAGTCACTATGCGTCGAGGAGTTCCGCCATGGCCCGCTCCACCGCCCGTGTCACCACCGACCGCCCCGGCCGCTACGCCAAGCAGCTCGCCGCCCACATGGGCCGCAAGGTCCCCGCCGAGTGGTCCGAGGAGACCGGCCGCGGCTCGCTCGTCTTCGGCGCCGGTCGGGCCGAACTCGCCGCCGAGGACGGCGCCTTGCTGCTCGCCGTCGAGGGCGCCGAGGAGAACCTGCCCCAGCTGGAGGACGTGGTCGGCCGCCACCTGGTCCGCTTCGGCACCCGCGACGAGCTGGTGGTCGCCTGGCAGCGCGAGGGCGGCGAGGCCGGCACCGTCCAGCGCCTGACCGGCGAGGAGGGCTGACCGGCCCCGCGCGAGTGCCGCCCGCTCGGCTCTGCCGCGCTGCAGCGTGCGCGCGAGCCGGGGGGCCGTCAATGGTCCGGACCGGACCGCGAACCGACGTGGTGTCAGGCGGGAGCCCTGGGCAGCAGGCGCGGCAGCATCCGGTGCAGGGCGAGCAGCAGCAGGCCCGAGAGGCACCAGCTGGCGATCACGTCCAGCAGCCAGTGGAAGTCGCTCCACACCAGCCCGGCACCCACCCCCAGGCAGAGCGCCGCAGCGGCCCACCCGACCTGCCGGGCCCGCCGCGAGGGCAGCACCCGGGCCAGCAGCAGCGCCGCCGTTCCGTACGCGATCGCCGAGGTCGCGGTGTGTCCCGACGGGTACCAGCCCCACTGGCCCTGGGCGAGCGGCGCACCGAACGGGCCGGGCCGGGCGAACCAGGCCTTGGCCGGCACCACCAGCAGCGGGATCAGCACCGCCGCCAGCGCGGCCACCGGCGCCGGCGTCCACCAGCGCGGCCGGCCGCCGCGCCGGGCCAGCCAGGCCGCCAGGCCCGCACAGCCCAGCAGCACCGGGACGGCCGGCACCCCGCCGCCCAGGTCGGACAGCGCCACACCCAGGTGGTTCAGCGGCGCGGAGTGCAGCGAACGGCGGAGGTGCCGAACCGCGTCCCGCACCGCCGGATCGATCCCCAGCAGCGGGCCGTCCACCGCCACCTGCCAGGAGATCACCACCAGCAGCACCGCGAGTGTCATGGGCAGGACAGCAAAAACAGGCCGCCCCGGAGCAGGGGGGAGAGCTCCGGGGCGGCCAAGGCGATCGCCGCGCCGTGCGGCCCGGGGGGTGTGGGCGGGACGGTCGGTCGATCGGTCCTTTGCGCCCGCCTCAACGGCGGACGACGGTGTGGGCAGTGGTTGAGGTTCGCTGTCCATCTGTGATGACAGTACGTCAAAGCCGGGGCGCGCCAACGGCCGATGGGCTTTCGTGCACAGCATCTTCACCACCGGCGGGGCAACCTCCACCCAGGGGTCGAACAGCAGAACGCGCGGGGGCCGGACAGGATCCGCATCCGTCCGGCCCCCGCGCCGCTCAGGGGGTACTACCTGGGACTCAGACGCCCGCGAAGGCCGACTCCAGGATGTCCAGGCCCTCGTTCAGCAGGTGCTCCGGCATCACCAGCGGCGGCAGGAAGCGCAGCACGTTGCCGTAGGTGCCGGCGGTCAGCACGACCAGGCCCTCGGCGTGGCACGCCTTCGCGATGGCCGCGGTGGCCTCCGCGTTCGGCTCCTTGCCGCCCGGCTTCACCAGCTCGACGGCGATCATCGCGCCGCGGCCGCGGACCTCACCGATGATCTCGAACTTCTCCTGCATCGCCCGCAGACGGCCCAGCATGATCTCACCGATCCGCTGCGCCTTGCCGTTGAGGTCCTGCTCCTTCATGGTCTCGATGGCGCCCAGCGCGGCCGCACAGGCCACCGGGTTACCACCGTAGGTGCCACCCAGGCCACCGGTCTGCGCGGCGTCCATGATCTCGGCGCGGCCGGTCAGCGCCGACAGCGGCAGACCACCGGCGATGCCCTTGGCGGTGGTGATCAGGTCCGGGACGATGCCCTCGTCCTCGCACGCGAACCACTGGCCGGTGCGGCAGAAGCCGGTCTGGATCTCGTCCGCGACGAACACGATGCCGTTGGCCTTCGCGAACTCCACGATCGCCGGCAGGAAGCCCTTGGCCGGCTCGATGAAGCCGCCCTCGCCCTGGATCGGCTCGATGATGATCGCGGCGACGTTCTCGGCACCGATCTGCTTGTTGATCGTGTCGATGACCTGCTTGGCGGCCTCGGTCGCGGCGTTCTCCGGGCCCGTCAGCCAGCGGTACGGGTAGGCCACCGGCACGCGGTAGACCTCGGGGGCGAACGGACCGAAGCCCTGCTTGTACGGCATGTTCTTCGCCGTCAGCGCCAGGGTCAGGTTGGTGCGGCCGTGGTAACCGTGGTCGAACACCACGATCGCCTGACGCTTGGTGTAGGCGCGGGCGATCTTCACCGCGTTCTCCACGGCCTCGGAGCCGGAGTTGAACAGCGCGGTCTTCTTCGCGTGGTCGCCCGGGGTCAGCTCGTTCAGCTGCTCGGCCACCGCCACGTAACCCTCGTACGGGGTCACCATGAAGCAGGTGTGGGTGAACGCGGCCAGCTGCTCGGTGGTCTTCTCCACCACAGCGGCGGCGCTGTTGCCCACGTTGGTGACGGCGATGCCCGAACCGAAGTCGATCAGGCTGTTGCCGTCCACGTCCTCCAGCACACCGCCACCGGCACGCGACACGTACACCGGCAGCGTGGTGCCCACACCCGCGGCCACCGCGCCGAGCTTGCGAGACTGCAGCTCCTGCGACTTCGGGCCGGGGATCGCGGTGACCAGGCGGCGCTCCTGCGGGAGCGGCGTTGCAGCGCTCATCTGTGTTCTCCAAGTTCTCAAGGCGCGGTAATCGCAGGCTACGGCGGGCCCCGTTCGGCGGGCATGCGCCACTCGGTACTGCTGCGCTGTACGAATTGTCCTGCGCGGCCAGTGGCCGAAGATCGGCTCCCGCCCCCACTCCCTCCACTAGATTGGCCCCGGGTGTGTGGGTGGGACGGCGGAGCGGGTAGGGCACCGCCGGCAACGTAGGAGGGCCCCGAAGTGGAACAGAACGACGCGCGAACCCAATACACCCACCCCCACCTCCCGCCACCCCGCGCCCCCTTCCACCTCCCCACCTGGGCCACCGCCCCCCGCCCCCAGGCCCCGCCCGGCATCTACCGGCAGCACCACACGCCCTACGACCCCAGGACCGCCACCGAGAACGAGACCCCGGTGGGGCCGCTGCTGCTGCGGGCGGCGTTGAACGTTGCCGTCGGACTCTTCGTCTACCTCGAAGGCGTCTCCCTGATCCAGGGGCTGCTGACCACCCTCGGCCTCACCAACACCAGCTCCTTCGTCGTCTCCCTCCTGGTCGCCGCCGCCGTGAACGTGGCGGTGATCATCCTGGTGCTGATGGTCTTCGGCCGGATGGGGCGCTGGGGCGAGGTGTGGCGGCGCTGGGTCGCCCCGGTTCTCTCCCGCACCGTCACCGACGTCCCGCCCGAGCCCGAGGCGGCGCCCGTGGTGGACGTGTGGGCCGAGCTGCGGCCGGCCGGGGAGGTGGTGCGGCGGCTGGAGAGCGAGCCGGTGGGGGACGTGGACTACGTGCGGCTGCACCAGGCCTGGCGGAGTGTCGGAGCCGACCCGGCCGGCCGGCAGGAGTTCGCCGCGCAGGTGGGCAGCCGCGGCGCGGCCGCCTGCGCGCACCCGTCCGAGCAGCGCGACCTGCCCGGTGGGCGGGCCGCGCGGCACGATCTGCTGGTGCGCCAGGTGCGGCTGGGTACCGCGCAGGACGTGCCGAAGAACCCGGCCACGCACCGCAACGCGGGCTTCGCGCTGGACCCGGCGCTGCTCGGCACCTCGCTGCTCGCGGTCGGCCCGGCCGGCACCGGCAAGACGGCGGTGCTGGCCCGTCCGGTGGCGGAGGCGCTGTGCCTGCAGGCGCTGGCGGGGGCGGCCTGCGCGGTGGTGGTCGGGGCGGCCGACGCGGACCTCGGCCCGGACGACTGGTACGACGTGGTGATCGCCCCCGGCGACCCGTCCGCCCCGTACGGCCTGGACCTGTACGGTGCCGCGCCGAACCCGGACGAGGCGGCGGCGCGGCTGGCCGACGCGCTGCTGCCGGACGAGCTGGCGTCGCGGGCGGAGAGCGCCCGTACGTCGATGCAGCAGGTGGTCGGGCCGTTCCGGGCGGCGTACGGCCGCTACCCCGGGGTGCGGGAGCTGCGCGGGCTGCTGGCCGGTGACCGGGACGGCTGGGCGGAGCTCGCGGAGCAGTTGCAGAAGTCGGGCCGGCGGCCGGAGTTCGAGGCGGACCTGCAGCAGCGGGAGCGGATGCACGGCCGGGTGGACGACCCGGGCGCGCTGCTCGCGGACCGGCTGGCGCTGTTGGACCGCCCCGCGCTGGCCGCCGGCTTCTCCGGCAGTCCGGGCGCCAAGCCGGCGTTCGCGATGCGCGCCCTGGAGCACCCGCTGCGGGTGCGGGTGAAGCTGCCGGAGCGCAGTCACCCCGAGGCCGCCCGGATGCTGTCGCGGCTGCTGCTCGGCCAGTTCACCCAGGCCGCCGCCGACCGGGCCGACCGGGAGCTGTTCGCCGGGCTGGTGCTGGACGACGCCACCGCCGCCGTGGACGCGCAGACGATCCGCGGCATCCAGCGGCTGCGCGGCGCGAACGCCGGTGTGGTGCTGCTGCTGCGCACGCTGTCGGACCTGCCGGAGGCGCTGCGCGCGCCGCTGTTCGGCGCGGTCGGCAACCGGATGGCCTTCCCCGGCATCGCGCCCTGGGACGGCCGGCTGTTCTCCGAGGCCTGGGGCACCCACCTGGTCCGGGAGACCGCCGTCACCCATACGCCGGACACCTCCGGCGGCACGATGCGCCGGGCCGGCCGGCTGGTGCGCAAGGCGCTGTCCGGGACGACCGCACAGACCGAGTCGGTCACCACCCGGGACGTCGAGCGGCACCGCTGGTCGCCGTCCGACCTGGCGCACGCGCTGCCGTCCGGGCACGCGGTGATCTCGCTGACCTCGGTGACGGGGGAGCAGGTGCCGCCGCTGCTGGTCGACCTCCGGCATTGAGACGCGGGGACTCCGAGGGGCCGGTCGCAGTGCGGTCAGTATTGGGTTACGGAAGGTACGGACCGGCGGATTTCGGCACTCCGGCTTGTCCGGAGCGTCCATAATGGGGGGAGAACCCTCACTCGCCCGGCCGCAACGGCGCGACCAGGTCGAACCACCGAAGGTGCCATGCCCCCCACACTCGCCTCCGTCGTCCGTACCAGCGCGCTCCACCTGACGGTCCTGGCCGGCGCGGACCACCTGGAACGCCCGGTCCGCTGGGTGCACACCAGCGAGCTGGACGACCCCACCCCGTTCCTCGAGGGCGGCGAGCTGCTCCTCACCACCGGCATCAAGCTCGGCAAGAGCTCCGCCGGGCTGCAGGCCTACGTGCACCGGCTGGCGGATGCCGGCGTGGTCGGGCTCGGGCTGGGGGTCGGCCTCTCGCACACCGAGGTGCCGCAGGCCCTGGTGGACGCGGCGGCGCAGCGCGGGCTGCCGCTGCTGCGGGTGCCCGAGGCGACGCCGTTCATCGCGATCTCCAAGGCCGTCTCCGCCGCCCTCGCCGCCGAGCAGTACGAGGCCGTCACCACCAGTTTCGAGGCGCAGGAGGAGCTGACCCGGGCCGCGCTCGGCAAGGACGGCACCACCGCGATCGTCCGTCGGCTGGCCGCCCGGCTGGGCGGCTGGGCCGCGCTGTACGACGGGTCCGGCGCGCTGTCCGCGGTCGCCCCGGACTGGGCCGCCCGCCGGGCCGGCCGGCTGGCCGCCGAGGTGGACCGGCTGCGCCGCCGCCCCGCGCCGTCCAGCGCCGCGCTGCAGGGCCGGGCCGGCACCATCGACACCGCCGACGAGGACTACGTGGTGGTGCAGTCGCTGGGCGCGGACCGCCGCCCGCGCGGCTTCCTCGCGGTCGGCACCGAGGACCGCATCACCCCGACCGAGCGGTACGTGCTGAACGCCGCCGTCGCGCTGCTCACCCTCACCCTGGAGCGTTCCCGCGAGCTGCGGCAGGCCGAGGAGAAGATGGGCGCGGCGCTGCTGCGGATGGTGCTGGCCGGCGAGGTCGGCACCGCCCGGCAGGTCGCCGCGGGGCTGTTCGGCGGCCTGCCCGAGGGCACCGTCCGGGTGTTGGTGGCCGCCGCCGGGCCCGGCCCCGAGGCTGCGGAGGCGCTCGGCGAGCTCGGTGACCGCGCCGAGCAGGCCGGCGGCAAGGTCGGCGAGAAGCTGCTGGTGGCCCGCGAGGACGGCGCCCACGGGCCGCGCCTGATGGTGCTCGCCATCGACAACGGCTCGGTCCACCGGGCCTGCCTCGGCGCCGTCGAGGAGCACGAGAGTCTGGCGCTGGGCGTCTCCGCCCCCGCCGCCCTGGAGGACGCCGGCACCGCGCACGCCCAGGCCGAGCGCGCCCTGGCGGTCGCCCAGCGCGGCGGCCGCCGCACCGTGGACCACGAGGAGGTCGGCGCCGGCTCGCTGCTCCCGCTGCTCGGCGAGGAGGCCGTCACCGCGTTCGCCGAGGGCCTGCTGCGCCCGCTGCGCGAGCACGACCGCACCGCCCGGGGCGACCTGGTGGCCTCGCTGCGGGCCTGGCTGTCCCGGCACGGCCAGTGGGACGCCGCCGCCGCCGACCTCGGCGTGCACCGGCACACGCTGCGCTACCGGATGCGCCGGGTCGAGGAGCTGCTGGGCCGCTCGCTGGACGACACGGACGTCCGGATGGAGCTGTGGCTGGCGCTGCGGGCGGGCGAGGACTGAGCCCCGCCCCGGACGGGCCTGTCCTGTCCGTAGAAAACGAACGGGTGCTTTCCACCCGTCCGTCCAATCGGAAAGCCGCGCCCCTCCGCCTACCGTGAACAGGAAAGCGAAGTCTTCGAGGGAAGGGGCCGGTGCGACCGTGACCACCACGTACGAGTTCTGGCTGGCCGGGCAGCGGGCGAGTGGCGAGACGGACTTCGAGGTCCGTCACCCGCACGACAACAGCCTGGTGGCGAAGGTCAGCGTGCCGACCGACGCGCAGGTGGAGGAGGCCGTCGCGGCCGCCGCCGCCGCGGTTCCGGTGTTCACCGCGACCCCCGCGCACGTCCGCGCGGCCGCGCTGGACCACGTCGCCAAGCGGCTGACGGAGCGCACCGAGGAGATCGCCCAGCTGATCACCGCCGAGAACGGCAAGCCGATCAAGTGGGCGCGCGGCGAGATGGGCCGTGCCGTGTCGGTGTTCCGCTGGGCCGCCGAGGAGGCCCGCCGCACCAACGGCGAGACCATGCGCCTGGACACCGACCCGGGCGGCACCGGCCGCTACGCGCTGGTGCGCCGCTTCCCGCGCGGTGTGGTGCTGGGCATCGCGCCGTTCAACTTCCCGCTGAACCTGGTGGCCCACAAGCTGGCCCCGGCGATCGCGGTCGGCGCGCCGATCATCCTGAAGCCCGCTCCGGCCACCCCGCTCTCCGCCATGGTGCTGGGCGAGATCCTGGCCGAGACGGACCTGCCGGCGGGCTCCTGGAGCATCCTGCCGGTCGAGAACGCGAAGATGCCCGCGCTGGTGCAGGACAAGCGCCTGCCGGTGATCTCGTTCACCGGTTCGGACAAGGTCGGCTACCAGATCATGGACTCGGTGCCGCGCAAGCACGTCACCCTGGAGCTCGGCGGCAACGCCGCGGCCGTGGTGCTGGCGGACTGGAGCTCCGAGGCGGACCTGGACTGGGCCGCGAGCCGGATCGCGCTGTTCGCGAACTACCAGGGCGGCCAGTCCTGCATCTCGGTGCAGCGGGTGATCGCCGACGCGACCGTCTACGACCGCCTGGTCGAGAAGGTCGTCGCCAAGGTGCAGGCGCAGGTCACCGGTGACCCGCGCGACGAGGCCACCGACGTGGGCCCGCTGGTGGACGAGAACGCCGCCAAGCGCGTCGAGTCCTGGGTCGAGGACGCCGTCGCCAAGGGCGCCAAGGTGCTCACCGGCGGCAAGCGGGACGGCGCGGCCTTCGCGCCGACCGTGCTCGCCGAGCTGCCCGAGAACGCCATCCTGGCGAAGTCCGAGGTGTTCGGCCCGGTGCTGTCGCTGCACAAGGTGTCCTCCACCGAGGAGGCCTTCGCGATGGTCAACGACTCCGACTTCGGCCTGCAGGCGGGTGTCTTCACGCACGACGTGCAGACCGCCTTCCGCGCCCACCGCGAGCTGGAGGTCGGCGGCGTGGTGATCGGCGACGCGCCGTCCTACCGTGCCGACCAGATGCCGTACGGCGGCGTGAAGGCCTCCGGCGTGGGCCGCGAGGGCGTCCGCTACGCGATGGACGACTTCACTGTCGAGAAGGTCCTGGTGCTGACCGGCCTGGACCTCTGAGCATCCCTCCTGACGCCCCGTCACCGCACCAGCGGTGGCGGGGCGTCGGCCTGCCTTGACACCCCCCGAGGCCGGGCGTAGTCCGGGAGGCAGGAAGGAAGGAGGTCCCGTCATGCTGGGCGATCTCATTGGTGAGGAACAGGGCCGGATCACCGGTCAGCGGGTGCTGGCGAGCGAGCACGGGCTGCCGCCCACGGTGGAGTCCTCGTTCGCGGCGAGCGGCACCCTGCTCGGCGTCCAGGTCCGGGACCTGGGCACCTACACGTCGCGGCTGCGCGCCGACGGCACCCTGGAGGGCGGCGGTCAGGGCGTGCTGATGGGCCCGGGCGGGGCGCACGCGAGCTGGCACGGCCAAGGCGTCGGCACGTTCACCGAGAGCGGCGGCAACAGCTTCCGCGGCTCGATCGTCTACGAGACCGACTCGCCGGAATTCGCCGCGCTGCGCGGTGTCGCGGGCGTGTTCGAGTGGGAGACCTCGGCGGACGGCGAGGCCGTCGGGAAGCTCTGGGCATGGCGGTGACCACGGCGTAGCACAGGACACAATGGGGGGCATGAACTCGCTTGCCCATCCGCAGCTGCGCTTCACCCCGACCGTCGCCGACCCGGACGGGCCGCGGGAGTTGGTCATTCTCGGTTCGACCGGTTCGATCGGCACCCAGGCCATCGACGTGGTGCTCCGCAACCCCGACCGGTTCAAGGTGGTCGCGCTGTCCGCGGCCGGCGGCCGGGTGGAGCTGCTCGCCGAGCAGGCCGTCGCGCTGGGCGTGCACACCGTCGCGGTGGCCGACCCGGCCGCCGAGCGGCCGCTGCGCGAGGCCCTGGCGGCCAAGGCGCAGGGCGCCCCGCTGCCGCAGGTGCTGGTGGGCCCGGACGCGGCGACCGAGCTGGCCGCGACGGAGTGCCACTCGGTGCTGAACGGCATCACCGGCTCGATCGGTCTGGCGCCGACGCTGGCCGCGCTGCGGGCCGGCCGGGTGCTGGTGCTGGCCAACAAGGAGTCGCTGATCGTCGGCGGCCCGCTGGTGAAGGCGGTGGCGCGGCCCGGCCAGATCGTGCCGGTGGACTCCGAGCACGCCGCGCTGTTCCAGGCGCTGGCCGGCGGCACCCGCCCGGAGGTCCGCAAGCTGGTGGTGACCGCCAGCGGCGGCCCGTTCCGCAACCGCACCCGCGAGCAGCTGGGCGGCGTCACGCCGTCCGACGCGCTGGCGCACCCGACCTGGGCGATGGGCCCGGTGGTGACGATCAACTCGGCGACCCTGGTGAACAAGGGCCTCGAGGTGATCGAGGCGCACCTGCTGTACGACGTGCCGTTCGACCGGATCGAGGTGGTGGTCCACCCGCAGTCGGTCGTTCATTCGATGGTGGAATTCGTCGACGGTTCGACGCTGGCCCAGGCCAGCCCGCCGGACATGCGGATGCCGATCGCGCTGGGCCTCGGCTGGCCCGAGCGGGTGCCGGACGCCGCCCCCGGCTGCGACTGGACCAAGGCCGCGACCTGGGAGTTCTTCCCGCTGGACAACCAGGCCTTCCCGGCCGTCGAACTGGCCCGCGAGGTCGGTACGCTCGGCGGGACCGCCCCGGCGGTCTTCAACGCCGCCAATGAGGAATGTGTGGACGCTTTCCTGAAGGGCGCGCTCCCTTTCACCGGAATCGTGGACACTGTGGCGAAGGTGGTCGCCGAACACGGCACCCCCGACTCGGGAACTTCCCTCACGGTGGAGGACGTACTCCACGCGGAGCGGTGGGCCCGGACCCGGGCCCGCGAACTGGCGGCCGGCTAAGCGGTAGGACGACGGAGGCGACGCGGTGGACAAGCTGATGTGGGTGCTGGGCGTCCTGATCTTCGTGGTCGGGTTGTTGTTCTCGATCGCCTGGCACGAGCTCGGCCACCTCTCCACCGCGAAGCTGTTCGGCATCCGGGTGCCGCAGTACATGGTCGGCTTCGGCAAGACCATCTGGTCGACCAAACGCGGCGAGACCGAGTACGGCCTGAAGGCGATCCCGTTCGGCGGCTACATCCGGATGATCGGCATGTTCCCGCCCGGCGCCGACGGCCGGATAACGAAACGTTCCAGCTCGCCCTGGCGCTCGATGATCGAGGACGCCCGCTCGGCCTCGTACGAGGAGGTCCAGCCCGGCGACGAGACCCGGCTGTTCTACACCCGCAAGCCGTGGAAGCGCGTCATCGTGATGTTCGCCGGCCCGGGCATGAACCTGATCCTGTCGATCGGCCTGTTCCTGACGCTGTTCATGGGCATCGGCATCCAGCAGTCGGTGCCCACCGTGCGGTCGGTCAGCGACTGCGTGGTGCCGGTCAGCGCGAAGACCGACACCTGCAAGCCCGAGGACCCGAAGTCCCCGGCCAACCTGGCGGGCCTGCGGGCCGGTGACACCGTGCTGACCTTCGGCGGGGTGCCGATCCACGACTACCCGCAGCTGTCCGGCCTGATCCGCGACTCGGCGGGCAAGCAGGTCGCCATCGAGGTCCGGCACAAGGACGGCAGCCCCGGCACGCTGACCGCCGACATCACCACCAACACGCTGCAGGCGCAGGAGAAGGACGGCACCCCGATCAAGGGACAGACCGTCACCGCCGGCTTCCTCGGCATCACCCCCGCCACCGGCGTGCACCACCTGTCGCTGGGCGAGAGCGTCGACCAGATGGACTCGATGGCCCGGCACAGCGTCGAGTCGCTGGCCCAGCTGCCCGGCAAGATCCCCGGCCTGTGGCACGCCGTGGTCGACGGCACCCCGCGCGACACCGACTCGCCGATCGGCATGGTCGGCGCCGCCCGGCTGGGCGGCGACGTGTTCGCGATGGACCTGCCCGCCACCCAGCAACTCGCCTTCTTCGTCCAACTGCTGGCCGGCATCAACCTGATGCTGTTCCTGTTCAACATGCTGCCGCTGCTCCCGCTGGACGGCGGCCACATCGCCGGCGCCCTGTGGGAGTCGCTGCGCCGCGGCGTCGCCCGGGTGCTGCGCCGCCCCGACCCCGGACCCTTCGACGTGGCCCGGCTGATGCCGCTGGCCTACGTGGTCGCCGGGGTGTTCATCTGCTTCACCGTCCTGGTGATGGCCGCCGACATCGTCAACCCGGTGCGCCTCAACTAGTCGCACGCCATCACGGCCGAGTGTGCTCCGCCACCCGGCCGTGCCGTACCGTTGGACGCCGGGCGCGCCGGATGCGGCGCGCGTCGGCTCACCGAATTTCTGCAGAGGAAACACTGCGCACATGACCGCGATCTCGCTCGGTATCCCCTCCCTGCCGCTCAAGCCGCTGGCCAAGCGCCGGTACTCACGGCAGATCATGGTCGGCAACGTCCCGGTGGGCGGCGACGCGCCGGTCTCGGTGCAGTCGATGACCACCACGCTGACCTCGGACGTCAACGCGACGCTCCAGCAGATCGCCCAGCTGACCGCCTCGGGCTGCCAGATCGTCCGGGTCGCGGTCCCCTCGCAGGACGACGCCGACGCGCTGCCGATCATCGCCAAGAAGTCGCAGATCCCGGTGATCGCCGACATCCACTTCCAGCCCAAGTACGTGTTCGCCGCGATCGACGCCGGCTGCGCCGCGGTGCGCGTCAACCCCGGCAACATCAAGGCGTTCGACGACAAGGTCGGCGAGATCGCCAAGGCCGCCAGGGACGCGGGCGTGCCGATCCGGATCGGCGTCAACGCCGGCTCGCTGGACAAGCGCCTGCTGGAGAAGTACGGCCGGGCCACCCCCGAGGCGCTGGTGGAGTCCGCGCTGTGGGAGTGCTCGCTGTTCGAGGAGCACGACTTCCGCGACATCAAGATCTCGGTCAAGCACAACGACCCGGTCGTGATGATCAACGCCTACCGGCAGCTCGCCGCGGCCTGCGACTACCCGCTGCACCTGGGCGTCACCGAGGCCGGCCCGGCCTTCCAGGGCACCATCAAGTCCGCGGTGGCGTTCGGCGCGCTGCTCGCCGAGGGCATCGGCGACACGATCCGGGTCTCGCTGTCCGCCCCGCCGGCCGAGGAGATCAAGGTCGGCAACCAGATCCTGGAGTCGCTGGGCCTGCGTGAGCGCGGCCTGGAGATCGTCTCCTGCCCGTCCTGCGGCCGCGCCCAGGTGGACGTCTACAAGCTCGCCGAGGAGGTCACCGCCGGCCTGGAGGGCATGGAGGTGCCGCTGCGGGTGGCCGTCATGGGCTGCGTGGTCAACGGCCCCGGCGAGGCCCGCGAGGCCGACCTGGGCGTCGCCTCCGGCAACGGCAAGGGCCAGATCTTCGTCAAGGGCGAGGTGATCAAGACCGTGCCCGAGTCGAAGATCGTCGAGACCCTGATCGAGGAGGCCATGAAGCTGGCCGAGCAGATGCAGGAGGAGGGTGTCGAATCCGGCGCCCCCGTCGTCGTGGCCGCCGAGTGACGGTCTGAAGTCCCCGGCGGGACCGCCCACTTCGGCGGTCCCGCCCCCTGCGAGAGGTACCTCCCGTGCTCGATCGAGGTGTGATGCTGCCCGGCCCGTTCCAGGTCGCCCGGGCGCTGGCCGCAACCCGCGTGCTGGAGACGCCCGACCTCGACGAGGCGCTGGAGATCCTGCACCGCGACCCCGTCGCCAACGCCTTCGTCGCCACCCGGGTGGAAGCCGTCGGTCTCGACCCGTGGCGGCTCGGCGGCGAGATGTGGGGCTGGTACGGGGCCGACGGACGGCTCGACGCGCTCTGCTACGCCGGCGCCAACCTGGTCCCGGTCAACGCCGGCCCGGAGGCCGTCCGCGCGTTCGCCGAGCGGGCCCGCCGACAGGGCCGCCGCTGCTCCTCGATCGTCGGCCCGGGCGACGCCGTCTCCGCCCTGTGGGCCCTGCTGGAACGCTCCTGGGGCCCGGCCCGCGACGTACGCGGCCACCAACCGCTGATGGCCACCTCCACGCCCGTCACCGGGGTCGAACCCGACCCGCTGGTGCGCCGGGTGCACCGCGGCGAGATCGAGGCGCTGATCCCCGCCTGCGTCGCGATGTTCACCGAGGAGGTCGGGATCTCCCCGCTGGCCGGCGACGGCGGCCTGCTCTACCAGGCCCGGGTCGCCGAACTGGTCTCCTCCGGACGGTCGTTCGCCCGCTTCGACGAGGACGGCAAGGTCGTCTTCAAGGCCGAGATCGGCGCCGTCACGGCCGGTGCCTGCCAGATCCAGGGCGTCTGGGTGGCTCCCGAGCACCGCGGCAAGCGGCTGTCGGAGAGCGGCATGGCCGCGGTCGTCAACACCGCCCTCGCCGAGGTCGCCCCGGTGGTGTCGCTGTACGTCAACGACTTCAACCTCCGGGCCCGCGCCGCCTATCGCCGGGTCGGCTTCCGCGAGGTCGGCGCGTTCATGAGCGTGCTGTTCTGACGCTGCCGCTTCCGACGGTGCGGCATCCGACGGTGCGGCATCCGACGGCGCGTCAGGGGCGTGCGGGGTCGCGCAGCGGCAGGTACGCACCCATCACCGCGTACGGCCGGGCCGTGTTCGGGAAGCGCACCGCCGGCGCCAAGTCCCGGTAGCCGAGCGAGCGGTAGAGCCGGCGCGCCGGGGTCTCCGCGTCGATCGCCGACAGGATCGAACGGTCCAGACCGGAGCGCTCGCACAGCGTGCGGATCAGCCGGGTACCCACGCCCAGGCCCTGACACTCCGGCAGCACATGCAGCTCGGTCACCGCGAACACCCCGTCCAGCCAGTCCGCGAGGCCGCGCGCCGCCAGGTACGGCTCGATCACCGTCGACCACCAGTGGGTGCGCTGGTTGGGCATCCCGTAGCCGAAACCGACCAGCCGGCCCTGCGCCATCGCACCCAGCGCGATCACCCCCGGCTGCAACGCGTGCCGGCCGATGATCGGCAGCCGCACCGCCACCTCCTGCGGACCCAGCCCGAACGCGACCGCCTGGACCTCCAGCACGGCAGGCGCCCACGCCGCCAGGTCAATGGCCTCGATCGTCACCCCGGTGAGCTGCTCCATGAAGCGGGACGTTACTACTTGCGTCCCGGGCGGTGGCGCGCGCCGTCCTCACAGCCAAGCCGCGAACTCCAGATGGAGCTCCGCGCCCGCCACCTCGCCCCGGGCGAGCGCCGCCAGCGCGATGTCCACGGCCCGCAGCAGCGCCCAGGCCCGCACCCGGTCGGCGGGCAGCTCCACCGCCTCCGACAGCTGCGCCAGGCGCCGGCGGGCCGCGCCCCGAGGACCGGGCGCGGCCGCCAGGGTCTCCACCCGGTCCAGCACCAGCCGGGCCAGGTCGTACGCCCGGTCACCCACCACCGGACGCGGCCCGACGGCCAGCCACGGTGCCCGGTCGGCGGCCAGCACCCGCCCGTGGTGGAAGTCCCCGTGCAGCAGCCACCCGCCGCCGTCCGAGGCCAGCGCCACCGCCTCCAGCGCCTCGTCCACCAGCGGAGCGGCCTCCACCGCACCCGGCAGGGCCCGCCGCTCGGCGATCCGCGAGGACAGCCGCTCGGCATGCTCGGCGAGTGCCGTGAACGCGTGCCCGGCGGGCGGCTCCACCCACAGGCGACGCAGCAGGCTGGTGGCCTCCAGCGTCGCCTTCGCCTCCGCGAGCGAGCGCAGCGGGATCTCGCCGTGCAGCCGCTCCAGCAGCAGCATCCGGTCCGCCTCCGCCTCGGCGAGCAGCAGCACCGCCCCGCGCCCGGCCCACACCCGCAGCGCCGCCGCCTCGGCCGCCGGGTCGGCGGCCGGCCGCAGCGCCTTCACCGCCACCGGCGTCCGGTCCTCGGCCCGGTACGCGTACCCGACCACGCCGCCCCGCCCGCCGGGCTGCGCCACCCGCTCCAGCACCAGCCCCCAGTCGGCCAGCCGCTCCGCGAACCGCGACGGCAACGCGGCCAGCCACTCCGCCTCGCCCGGATCACCCCCGGCCCGGACCGACTCGGCCAGACGCTCGGGGACGGTGAACTGCGCGGGCTGTGCGGACATACCGTCCATCATCGCGCAGCGTCCGGCCCGGGGTGCTAGCCGGCGGCCGGGGTGGGGTCGGTGGGGGTGAGGCCGGGGAGGGCGGGGAGGTCGGCGCCCCAGTGGGCGGCGCGGAGGGCGGATTCGCGCAGGGCGGTGGCGGCCCGGGGGCGGAGGGTGGTGGTGGCGCAGAGGTCGGCGTAGGCGGCGGTGAGTTGGGTTTCCAGGTGGGCGGCGAGCTGGGTGGCGGTGGTGGCGTCCTTGACCGGGAACGGGAGCCGGTAGCCGGGTGCGGCGGCGGTGGGGGAGACGCCGCCGGTGGTGAGCAGCCGCTGCCAGGCGTCCCGGCGGGCCTGGTGGGCGGCGTAGGCGGCGCGTCCGTCCTCGCGTTGCGGGCCGATCGGCAGGAAGGCGCCCACCACGCCGTAGCCGTACACGGCGGCGTGTTCGGCGGCGAGCGCGGACTGGAGGGCGGCGGCGTCGGCCGCGGGCAGGGCGGCCGGTGAGGTGGACGGGGACGGGGAGGCGTCCTCGGTGAGGGGGCCGGTGTCGCCGAGGGCGGCGGCGTGCGCGGCGCCGGAGGCGGCGACCGAGGCGAGGGTCCTGGCCAGCGCGGGGGAGGCGGCGGTCAGGTCGGCCAGCCGCAGGCCCGCGGTGCGGCGTTCGGATGCGGCCAGGTCGGCGACGCTGCGGGCCGTGCCGGTACCGGCGGCGGTGGGGGAGGGGGAGGGCAGTGACTGGGCGAGTGCCTCGCGGTGCTGGAGCACGTCCTCGCGCAGGTCGCCGAGCCGGTCGGCGTCGGCGGGGCTCGCCGCGAGCACGGCGGCGTAGTCGGCGAGCAGTGTGTCGGTGGCGGCGAGCTGGCGCAGCCGCAGCGGCCGGTCGGCGTCCTCGGCGGCCTTGCCGGGGGTGTGCTCGTGCTCGTCGGTGCAGCCGCAGAGGAGGTGGAGCCCGCCGAGCGCCCCGAGCGTGAGGAAGGACCGCCGTGTGGGCGCGGGCATCGGCACTCCAGCGTGGTCGTGGGGCCGGACGCCCCCGTCGGGAGGGATCATTCCCGAGCCGGGCGTTCCCGGCGAGAGCTTGGACAGTAACGCGTGGTTGTGACGTTCCTCGCAGCGAGGCGGCCCCGGCCCGGGTCGGAATCGGCGGTTCGGGGGTTGACCGGATAGGCTTCGCGGTGAGTTAGCACCTCCGACAACAGCAGACGCGGCCGAGGAGTCACCCGGATGAGCACCACCCCCACTGACCGGCTGCGCACATTGCTGGAGCCGCTGGCCGCCGAGTCCGGGCTGGACCTCGAAGAGGTCAAGGTGACCCAGGCCGGCAGCCGCCGCCAGGTGCAGATCGACGTGGACGCCGACGGCGGCGTCGACCTGGACGCGATCGCCGAGTTCTCCCGCCTGGTCGGCCAGGCGCTGGACGAGTCGGACCTGATGGGTGACGCCCCGTACCTGCTGGAGGTCGGCTCGCCGGGTGCGGAGCGCCCGCTGAGCGAGCCGCGGCACTGGCGCCGGGCGACCGGCCGGCTGGCGGCGATCAAGCTGGTGGACGGCGCGGAACTGACCGCGCGGGTGCTGGAGAGCGACGAGGACGGCGCACTGGTCGAGGTGCAGCCGGTGAAGGGGCGCGGCCGCCCCAAGGAGCGCCGACTGGAGTTCGCGGAGATCGCGCGGGCCCGGGTGCAGGTCGAGTTCAACCGCAAGGACGAGGAACTGCTCGACGCCGCCGCCGACATCGCGGACACGGACGAAGAGGAAGAGGAGGCGTAATCGTGGACATCGACATGAGTGCCCTGCGCGGGCTGGTCACCGAGAAGGGCGTGCCGTTCGACCTGCTGGTCGAGTCGATCGAGTCGGCCCTCCTCATCGCGTACCACCGCACCGAGGGCTCGCGCCGCCGGGCGCGGGTGGAGCTGAACCGCAAGACCGGCCACGTGACGGTGTGGGCCCTGGAGGACGCCGCCGAGCTGGACGAGGGCGTGGAGCCCAAGGAGTTCGACGACACCCCGAGCGGGTTCGGCCGGATCGCCGCGTCCACCGCCAAGCAGGTCATCCTGCAGCGGCTGCGGGACGCCGCGGACGACCAGACCTTCGGCGAGTACGCCGGTAAGGAGGGCGACATCGTCACCGGTGTCGTCCAGCAGGGCAACGACCCGAAGAACATCCTGGTCGACATCGGCAAGCTGGAGGCCATCCTGCCGCCGCAGGAGCAGGTCCCGGGCGAGGACTACCGGCACGGCACCCGGCTGAAGTGCTACGTGGTGGGCGTGCGGCGCGGTGTGCGCGGTCCGTCGGTCACCCTGTCGCGGACCCACCCGAACCTGGTGAAGCGGCTGTTCGCGCTGGAGGTTCCGGAGATCGCGGACGGCTCGGTGGAGATCGCGGCGATCGCCCGCGAGGCCGGCCACCGCACCAAGATCGCGGTGTGGTCGCGCAGGCAGGGCCTGAACGCGAAGGGTGCCTGCATCGGCCCGAACGGCCTGCGGGTGCGCGGCGTGATGGCCGAGCTGCACGGCGAGAAGATCGACATCGTCGACTGGTCGGAGGACCCGGCCGAGATGGTCGCCGCCGCGCTGTCGCCCGCGCGGGTGACCAAGGTGGAGATCGTCGACCTGGCCCAGCGTTCGGCCCGGGTGATCGTGCCGGACTACCAGCTGTCGCTGGCGATCGGCAAGGAGGGGCAGAACGCCCGCCTGGCCGCCCGGCTCACCGGCTGGCGGATCGACATCCGTCCGGACACCGAGGCCCCGGCCGGGGAATCCTCGGACCGGTAAGAACGTTGTTGCTAGCCTCCGGAGATCTACTCGGCGGCGGCGAGTCCCTTCGGAGGGGTAGACTTGAACGTGTCTGGCCGGACGCATGTCCGCGCATGCCCTGAACGCACCTGCGTGGGCTGCCGCAAGCGGGCGGCCAAGCACGAGCTGCTGCGTGTCGTGGCGGGCGAGGGCGAGTGCGTCCCCGATCCTCGCGGCACACTGCCGGGCCGGGGCGCGTATCTGCACCCCGTACCGACCTGCCTCGACCTCGCGGTCCGTCGCCGCGCGTTCCCGAGGGCCCTCCGGGTCCAGGGCACGCTCGAACCCGGCGCCCTGCGGGAGTACGTCGGGACAGGAGCAAGTCCGGCCGACGGTCAGTCGGCCCGCTGACGGGCCTCGCGCCCGGCAACACGCACCAGCGCACGGCAGTGGGTACGCCGCCGTGCGCCCAGTCAGGTACCTCGCGAGATGGAAGTAGGTCGAGATTGCGATGAGCACTCGATGAGTACGCGATGAGTACGCCCATGAAGTAGCGACAGTCCGGCGGACGAATACCCCGGACGTATAGACAGGAGCGAAGTGGCTAAGGTCCGGGTATACGAACTCGCCAAGGAGCTTGGCTTGGAGAGCAAGGCCGTCATGGCCAAGCTCACCGAGCTGGGTGAGTTCGTGCGTTCGGCGTCCTCGACGATCGAGGCGCCGGTCGTGCGCAAGTTGACTGACGCTTTGGGAGCGACCCCGCCGTCCGGCGGCGCGTCCTCCGCGAAGCCTGGCCCGCGGAAGCCCGCGGCGCCCCAGCCGTCCGGCGGTGCCGGTTCGGCCGCACCCAAGCCGGGTGCCCCCACCCCCGGCCCGCGTCCGACCGCGACGCCGGGTCCCCGTCCCACTCCCGCGCCCGCCGCGGGCTCGGCCGCGCCGAAGCCCGCCGGGGCGCCGACCCCGGGTCCGCGCCCGGCGGCCCGTCCGGCCGCGCCGGCCGCGCCCGCCCCGGCGGCCGAGTTCTCCTCCCCGGCTCCGGCCGGTGAGGCTCCGGCGCGTCCGGCCGCCCCGCGGCCGGCCCCGGCCAACCCCGCGGCCCGTCCGGGCCCGCGTCCGGCCGGCCCGCGTCCGGGCAACAACCCCTTCACCTCCGGTGGCGCTTCGGGCATGGCCCGTCCGTCCGCCCCGCGTCCGGGTGGTCCGGCCGGCGAGCGTGGCCAGCGTCCGGGTGCTCCCGGTGCCGGTGCTCCGCGTCCGGGTGGTCCGGCCGGTGAGCGCGGTCCGCGCCCCAGCGGCGCCCCGCGTCCCGGTGGTCCGGGTGCTGGTGCTCCGCGTCCGGGCGCCCCGGCCGGTGAGCGCGGTCCCCGTCCCGGTGGCGCTCCGCGTCCCGGTGCTCCGGGTGCCGGTGCCCCCCGTCCCGACGGCATGCCGCGTCCGGCCGCTCCGCGCCCGGGTGCGCCGAGCCCGTCCGGGATGCCCCGTCCGAACCCCGGCATGATGCCGCAGCGTCCGGGCCCGCGTCCGGGTCCGGGTGCCGGTGCGCGTCCGGGTGGTCCCGGTGCGCGTCCGGGTGCCCCGGGTGGCGCCCGTCCGGGCTTCCAGGGCCGTCCGGCCGGTCCGGGCTCGCGTCCGGCCGGTGGCGGCTTCGGTGGTCCCCGTCCGGGTGGCGCCGGTGGTGGCGGCGGCTTCGGTGGCGGCGGTGCCCGTCCCGGTGGCTTCGGCGGTCGTCCCGGTGGCCCGGGTGCCCGTGGTGGCACGCAGGGTGCGTTCGGTCGCGGCCCCGGTGGCCGTCCGGCGCGTGGCCGGAAGTCGAAGCGCGCGAAGCGCCAGGAGTACGAGGCCATGCAGGCCCCGTCCGTCGGCGGTGTGATGCTGCCGCGCGGCAACGGTTCGACCGTTCGCCTGTCGCGCGGTGCGTCGCTGACGGACTTCGCGGAGAAGATCAACGCCAACCCGGCCGCGCTCGTCTCCGTCATGTTCAACCTCGGTGAGATGGTCACCGCCACCCAGTCGGTCTCCGACGCCACGCTGCAGCTGCTGGCGGACGAGATGGGCTTCGTGCTGGAGATCGTCAGCCGGGAGGACGAGGACCGCGAGCTGCTGGAGTCGTTCGACATCGACTTCGGCGCGGACGAGGGCGACGAGGAGCAGCTGGCTCCGCGTCCGCCGGTCGTGACCGTCATGGGTCACGTCGACCACGGTAAGACCCGACTGCTGGACGCGATCCGCAAGACCAACGTGGTCGCGGGCGAGGCCGGCGGCATCACCCAGCACATCGGTGCCTACCAGGTGGTCACCGAGGTGAACGGCGAGCAGCGTCCGATCACCTTCCTCGACACCCCGGGTCACGAGGCGTTCTCCGCCATGCGTGCCCGTGGTGCCAAGTCCACCGACATCGCGATCCTGGTGGTCGCGGCCAACGACGGTGTCATGCCGCAGACGGTCGAGGCGCTCAACCACGCCAAGGCCGCCGGTGTGCCGATCGTGGTCGCCGTCAACAAGATCGACGTCGAGGGTGCCGACCCGACCAAGGTCCGCGGCCAGCTGACCGAGTTCGGTCTGGTGGCCGAGGAGTACGGCGGCGACACCATGTTCGTCGACATCTCCGCCCGCCAGGGCCTCAACATCGAGGAACTGCTGGAGGCCGTGGTCCTGACCGCGGACGCCTCGCTCGACCTGCGCGCCAACCCCGAGCAGGACGCCCAGGGCATCGCGATCGAAGCCCACCTGGACAAGGGCCGCGGCGCCATGGCGACGCTGCTCGTCCAGCGTGGCACCCTGCGGGTCGGCGACTCGATCGTGGTCGGCGACTCCTACGGCCGCGTCCGCGCGATGCTGGACGAGAACGGCAACAGCCTCTCCGAGGCCGGCCCGTCCCGTCCGGTGCTGCTGCTCGGTCTGACCTCGGTGCCCCGCGCCGGCGACAGCTTCATCGTCGTCGACGAGGACCGCACCGCCCGTCAGATCGCCGAGAAGCGCGCCGCCCGCGACCGCAACGCCTCGATGGCCCAGCGCCGCGTCCGCGTGTCGCTGGAGGGCTTCGAGGCCGCGCTGGCCGCCGGCAACATCGAGAAGCTCAACCTCATCATCAAGGGTGACGTCTCCGGTTCGGTCGAGGCCCTGGAAGACGCCCTCGTCAAGCTGGACGTGGGCGAAGAGGTCGAGCTGCGCGTGCTGCACCGCGGTGTGGGTGCCATCACCGAGTCCGACGTGGACCTGGCGATGGGCTCGGACGCCATCATCATCGGCTTCAACGTGCGCGCCGAGGGGCGTGCCCGTACCGCGGCCGAGCGCGAGGGCGTCGACATCCGGTACTACTCGGTCATCTACCAGGCGATCGAGGAGATCGAGGCCGCGCTCAAGGGCCTGCTCAAGCCCGAGTACGAGGAGGTGCGCCTCGGCTCCGCGGAGATCCGCGAGGTGTTCCGCTCCTCCAAGTTCGGCAACATCGCCGGTGTCCTGGTGCGCGAAGGCATCATCCGCCGCAACACCAAGGCCCGCCTGCTGCGCGACGGCAAGGTCGTGGCGGAGAACCTCAACATCGAGGGTCTGCGCCGCTTCAAGGACGACGCGACCGAGGTCCGCGAGGGCTTCGAGGCCGGTGTCACGCTGGGCTCGTTCAACGACATCAAGATCGACGATGTCATCGAGACCTACGAGATGCGCGAGAAGCCGCGCGCGTAACGGCTGCTGACCGGGGTCGGCCGACGGGGTGCAGTTATCCCGTTGGCCGGCCCCGGCCGCGCTGTTAGGGTCCTGGCTGTCGGGAATCCTTCGAGGCCCCCAGGCCGGCCAGGCCTGTCACTTCATGTACGTAGGAACTCTCACCTTCGACCTGCTCCTCGGCGACGTGCACTCGCTGAAGGAGAAACGGTCGATCGTGCGGCCCATCGTGGCCGAACTGCAGCGCAAGTACAGCGTGTGCGCCGCAGAGGTCGGGAACCAGGATCTGCACCGCAGGGCCGAGATCGGCTGTGCGGTGGTGTCCGGCGACGCCGGGTACGTCAACGAGATCCTGGACAGCTGTGAGCGGCTGGTCGCCGGCCGCCCCGAGGTGATGCTGCTCTCCGCGAGGAGGCGGCACCACCACGACGGCGACGAATGACCTGCGGGCGTCACCACCGTCACACCCGCATCGGAACCGGAGCGCCCACAAGGCTGGGCGCGGGCGGGTACGTTGGGGAGAGGGCCCCACCGGGTCGAGGTCATGACCCGGGTACCGCGCCTATTGCACGAGGAGGCAAGGCAACGTGACCGACACCGCAAGGGCGCGCAAGCTCGCCGACCGCATTCAGGTGGTCGTGGCGGAGACCCTGCAGCGCCGGATCAAGGACCCGCGACTCGGGTACGTCACCATCACCGACGCCCGGGTGACGGGCGACCTGCGCGAGGCCACCGTCTTCTACACCGTCTACGGTGACGAGACCGAGCGGGAGTCCAGCGCGGCCGCGCTGGAGAGCGCCAAGGGCATCCTGCGCTCCGAGGTCGGCAAGCAGACCGGGGTGCGGTTCACGCCGACCCTGACCTTCGTCGCCGACGCCCTGCCGGACAACGCCCGGAACATCGACGACCTGCTGGACAAGGCCCGGGTCTCCGACGCCGCCGTCCGCACCGCCGCCGCCGGGGCCACCTACGCCGGCGACGCCGACCCGTACAAGTCGGCCCGCGACGACGACGAGGACGAGTGACCACGGCCGGGAAGCCGGCCGAGTCCGGCGCCCCGGGGGCGGTCTCCACTGTTGAGGTGGAGACCGCCCTCGCGGTGCTTCCGGGCCCTCGCAGCGGGGCGTCGCCCGAACCCGGGGCGCAGCCGCCGGACGGTCCGTTCGCGCAGGAGTGGGCGCGGACCCTCGAACTGATCGCGGGCGCCGACGAGATCGACCTGATCTGCCACATCTGCCCCGACGGCGACGCGCTGGGTTCCGCGCTGGCCGCCGCGCTGGCCCTGCGCGGCCTCGGCAAGCGGGTGCGGGTGTCGTTCGGCGAGGACCCGCAGATCATCCCCGAGTCGCTGTCCTTCCTGCCCGGGCAGGAACTGATCGTCCCGGCCGCCGCGATCCCCGACGCGCCCGCGCTGGTCCTGGCCTTCGACGCCGCCTCCGAGGACCGGCTCGGCCTGCTGCGCGACAAGGCGTTCGCCGCCGCCGGCCTGGTGGTCTTCGACCACCACGCCTCCAACCCGGGCTTCGGCGACGTCCGGCTGATCGACCCGTCCGCGCCCGCCACCGCCGCGCTGGTGGACGAACTGCTGCGCCGGCTGCGGGTCCCGCTGGACCAGCCGATCGCGACCTGCCTGTACACCGGCATCGCCACCGACACCGGCTCGTTCAAGTACCGGGCCACCACGCCCGCCACCCACGAGATGGCCGGGCGGATGCTGGCCACCGGGATCCGGCACGACCTGATCTCCCGTCAACTGTGGGACACCACCTCCTTCGGCTTCCTGAAAGTGCTCGCCGGGGCGCTGGAGCGCGCCGTGTTCGAGCCCGAGCAGGCCGGCGGGCACGGCCTGGTGTGGACCTGGGTGCCGTACCAGGACCTGGCGCTGTTCGGCGTCACCGTGGAGGAGATCGAGGGACTGATCGACGTGCTGCGCAAGCCCGCCGAGGCGGACGTCGCGCTGGTGCTCAAGCAGGACCCGGACGGCACCCTGCGCGGCTCCTGCCGCTCCCGGGGCGCGGTCGACGTGGCCGCGGCGTGCGCCCGGCTGGACGGCGGCGGGCACGTCTTCGCGGCCGGGTTCTCCGCCCGGGCCGGGGTGCCGGAGACCGTGGAGCGGTTCCGGGTGGCACTGGCGGAGGAGAGCGGGCGTTAGGCTCGTCCGGTTCGGTGGACGGGCTTCGACCGGCCGCGAAGGCGGCTGCGAAGGCGGCCGCGCAGGAATGCGCGCAGATTTTGAAACGATGATGAAGCGATGAAGCGTAAAGGGACGGGCCCCGACGGGCTGGTCATCGTCGACAAGCCGGAGGGCATCACCTCGCACGGCGTGGTCGCCAAGCTCCGTTGGCTGGCCGGCACCCGCAAGGTCGGTCACGCCGGCACCCTCGACCCGATGGCCACCGGCGTGCTGGTGATCGGCGTCGAGCGGGCCACCCGGCTGCTCGGGCACCTGATGCTCACCGCCAAGACCTACGACGCCACGATCCGGCTCGGGCAGACCACCGTCACCGACGACCGGGAGGGCGAGGTCACCGGCTCCGCCCCGGCGGACGGGGTGACGCGGGAGGCGATCGACGCCGAGATCGCCAAGCTCACCGGCGAGATCATGCAGGTGCCGTCCAAGGTCAGCGCCATCAAGATCGACGGCAAGCGCTCGTACGCGCGGGTCCGCGAGGGCGAGGACTTCGAACTCGCCGCCCGGCCGACCACCGTGCACTCCTTCACCGTGCACGGGATGCGCCCCGCCGTCGCCGAGGACGGCACGCCGGTGCTCGACCTCGATGTGACGGTGGAGTGCTCCTCCGGCACCTACATTCGCGCGCTGGCCCGCGACCTGGGCGCCGCGCTCGGCGTCGGCGGCCACCTGACCATGCTGCGCCGCACCAAGGTCGGCCCGTACGCGGTCGAATCCGCGCACACGCTGGAGCAGTTGGAGGAGAAGCTGGAGGTCCTGCCGATCGCCGACGCGGCCGCTGCCGCGTTCCCGCGCTGGGACATCGACGCCGAGCAGGCCAAGCTGCTCTCCAACGGCATGCGGCTGCCCGCCCCCGGTCTCGGCGTGGACGGCCCGATCGCGGTCTTCGACCCGGACGGCCGCTTCCTGGCGCTGGTCGAGGAGCACGCCGGCAAGGCCAAGCCGGTTGCGGTGTTCGTCGGCTGACGCGGCGTCAACTGGCTTGAGTGGCCCCGGTGGAGAGCACTCCGCCGGGGCCGCTCGGCGTCTCAGCGGAGCGCCAGGTGCCAGTCGTTGCTGTGCAGGAAGCGCCCCGAGCGCCGGGGGTACTCGAAGGCGCACGGGCCGGCGTCGGTGAAGCCGAGGCGGGCGCAGAGGGCGTTGGAGGGGGCGTTGTCGGTGGCCGGGAAGGCGTGCAGGGTGCCGGGGGCGGTGAGGTCCGCGGCGGTCACCTCGCGCAGGGCGGCCAGCATCAGGCGGGCGGCGGCGAGGGCGATGCCGCGGCCCTGGAACCCGGGCAGGACGTTCCAGCCGGTCTCGTAGATCTCCTCGCCCTGCCAGCCGCGGCGGTGGTAGGCGATCGAACCGGCGGGTTCGCCGTCCGCCAGGACCGCGAACATCACGCCGCCCAGGGCGGGGAGTTCGAGGTAGCGACGGTGGCGGTGCAGCAGCTGCTCCGGGCTCTCCGGGCCACCGACGTGCCGGCGCATCACCGGGGTGTTGATGCGCTCCAGCAGGGCGAAGTGGGAGCCGGTCCAGGGGGCGAGGCGGACGTCCATGCCGGGATGGTGGCAGACCGGGAGCCGCCCGGCCCACGGGTTTTCGGCGGGCGGGAGCGGGGCCGGCCGGGCGGTGCGCGGCGTGTCGCGGGGGGCGCGCGAAGTGAACGGGTGTGGTGAGCGGGGCGCGCGGGGTGCTGTGGGGCTGGTGGGGGGCAAGCTGACCGGCGGCCGGTGGAGCGGCCGGTGGGAGCGAGAGGCGCGGCGGCGGGAGGACTGGCGGGATGGGCGAGGGCGCGAGCCCCGGTTTTGCGGGAGACCCGGCGCACGGGCTGCTGCGGATCCGGGACGTGCAGGGCCGGCTGTGCGGCCTCGGGTTCGTCGCCGACCGGCAGGGCACGGTGGTGACGGCGCACGAGGTGGTGGCGGGCCTGCCCCGGCTGGTGCTGCACACCCCGGGCGGGCAGTCCCGGGTGCTCGGGCCGGACAGCGTCGACCTGCTGCCGGAGCACGGGCTGGCACTGCTGCGCACCACCGCCGTCGGCGGGGTGCCCGGCCGCGCGCTGCCGATCGGGCGGGGCGAGACCGGCGGCCCCGTCGTGGTGCCGCACCAGCGCCGGGAGGACGGCGTGCCCGTGCTGGCCCGCGGCGCCCTGCTCGGCCGGGAGAACGGCCGCTGCGGGGACGGCGCGCAGACCCGGACGGTACCGGGCGTGCTGCTGCTCGACCTCGCGGTGACGCCGGTGGCCGGCGCGCCCGTGCTGGACCCCGGCACCGGAGCCGTGCTGGGCGTCGTCGCGCCCCGGGTGCGCACCGCCGCCGGGTCCGGGGTGGCGGCCGTCCCGCTGTCCCTGCCAGGCCCGCCCGGCGGCGGCCCGCTCGGGCTGCTGCTGGCCCGCAACGCCTCCGGCGTGCCCGCGTTCGGCCGCGCCCTCAACCTGGCCGGCGGACTGCGCCTGACGGCCGCCCAGCTGGACGCCGCCACCGCCGGGCCCGGCCGGATCACCGAACTCGCCGCCGACCGGGTGGACCGGCCCGACGGCCTGAGCGGCGAGGAACCGCAGGACACCCTGACCGTGCTGCTCGGCCACGCCGGCAGCGGGCGCACCACCGAACTCGCCGCGCTCGCCGTCCGCCGGGCCGGCGCCGCCGAACCCCTGCCCACGCTGTGGCTGCGCGGCGCCGACCTGGCCCCCGGCGACCACACCCTCGGCGACACCCTGCACCGCCGACTCGCCACCGCCGCACGGCAGTTGGGCGTCCCCGAGGTCGGCCCGGCGGAACTCGCCGAACGGTGCGCGGACAGCGGCCGCCCGCTGCTCGTGGTGCTGGACGGGCCCGAGGAGGCGCCGCGCGAGCTCACCGTGCCCTGGCTGGCCACCGGCCTGGAATGGCTGCGCACCCACCACGCCCGCGCCCTGGTCGCCTGCCGCCCGGACGCCTGGGAGCAGCTCGGCCCCTGGCGGGCCACCGCCCGGGCGCTCTGGCTGGGCCCGCTCACCGACGACGCGGCGGCCCGGGCCGGGCGCCGCTACGGGCTGCCCGAGGCCTTCCTCGGCCCCGCCGACCGCGGCCACCCACTGGCGCTGCGCCTGGCCGGCGACCTGCGCGGCGCGGGCGCGCTCGGGCCGGTCGCCGACCGCACCGAACTCTTCGACGGCTGGCTGGACCTGGCCTGCCTGACCGTCGCCCGCCGGGTCGCGCTCACCCCCGGCGGCCAGCGCCGCCACCGGCGCGGCGGCCCCGTCCCGCCCGGCGAGGACGCCCGGCAGGTGCGGCGGCTGGCCGCCGTCGCCGCCGGCCGACTGCACGAGGCCGCCCGGCTGATGCTCGGCGCGGGCGACGGGGCGCTGCCCGCCGAGGAGTTCGAGCGGCTGTTCCCGGCCGTCGGCGGCTGGGCGCGGGCCGTCCACGAGGAACGCCTGCTGGTCCCGGCGGGCACCGGGTGCCGGGCCGGCCACGAGGAGTGGGGGGAGTGGCTGCAGAGCCTGCACCTGGACCTGGACGCGGCCCTGCGGCTGCTGCTGGCGGAGGGCGAGGCGAACGAAGCCGGCGTCAGTGCCGGCGAGTTGACCGATCGAAAGGTGCTTCCGCCCGCGGCGACCTCCCCAGTGGCGGGCCGTCAGGGCGCGGTCGGCCGGGCCCGGGTCGGCGTGGTGGTGGGGGCACTGCGCCGGGTCGGTGCGGCGCGCGGCGCGGGGGCGCTGGACGGGTGGCTGCACCGGATCCGGCTGGCGCTGGAGCGCGCCGAGCCCGGCGGCGACCCGGACTGGTGGGCGGGCCGGCTGCTGGCCGACGGCATCGCCGCCAGCCCCGAGCCGGGCGCCCACCGGGAGCTGCTGGAACTGTTGGTCGAGCGGGCCGGGTGGGACGAGCGCTTCGGCCCGGCGTTCTGGGCCGGCCTGCCGCTGCCCGCCGCCGACCGGGTCGCGCTGCTCGGACGCCTGGCCGCCGACCCGGACGGCGAGCCGGAGGCGGTGCGGGAGAGCGTCGCGGAGCTGCTCGCCGCCGACCCGCACACCGTGCTGCCGCTGCTGTGCGGCTGGTACGAGCACGCCGGGCCGGGCGCCGCCGAGCTCGCCGACGCGCTGCTGTTCGAGCACCGGACGCTGGCCCTGGACGAGTTGACGGAGGCCCTGGTCGCCGCCGCGCACCCGCGCGCCGACGCGCTGCTCGGGCGGCTCGCCGAGCGCGAGCCGTCCGCGCTGTGCCGGGCGGTCGACCGGTGGGCCCACGACCCGCGCCCCGAACGGCACGTCGCGGCCGCCGTGCACGCCCTGCGCACCGTCCCGCACGCGGGCGGCTCGGGGGCGCAGCTGCTGCGGCTGGCCGCCCGCGCCCTGCTGGACCGGGAGGAGGAGCCGGCGCTGCACGGCGCGGCGCTGGCGCTGCTGGTGCGCGACCCGCAGGCCCGGGCCGAACACCTGCCGGCGGCGCTGGCCGCGTACCGGGCGGGCGACCCGTTCCTGACCGAGGAGGTGCTGGGCGAACTCGTCGAGGAGTACCCGGCCCAGGTGCTGTCCGCCGTCCGGGACCGGCTGAAGCTGCCCGGGGCGCGGGCCGGCGACGGGCTGCGGGTGCTCGACCGGGCGGCGGACCCGGCGGTGGTGCGCTCCGGGGTGCTGCTCGCGGCCGAGTTGCTGCGCGAACGGCCCGAGCGGGCCGGGCAGATCGCCGACCACCTGGACCGGTTGCTGGACGCCGGACGGGACGCCCGCCCGCTGCTGCCGGCGGTGCTCGCCGCCGGCCCCCCGGAGCGGGCCCGCTTCGCGCCGGTGCTGGCCGCCCCCGGGAAGGGCCGTGCGGGGCTGCTGGACGCCCTGCTGGCCGCCGAGCGGGACCCTGGGGTGCTGGGCGCCGTACTGGAGGCGCTGGCGGCCCGGCACGCCGGCCATCCGGCGTCCCGGGTGCGCGAGTTGCTGCACCGGATCGCCGACCGCTGGCCCGGGGCGGACGCCGTCCTGGTGCGCTGCGCGGCCCGCTGGGCCGGTTTCGCCCGGCTGCTGGCCGACTGGCCCGCGGAGGCCGCGCCCTCGCCCGCGGGGCCCCGGCTGACCAGGATGCGGACACTCGTCGCCGCCGGCCGGGACCCGCAGCACGCCGCCGCGGAGGCCGAACGGCAGGTGGACCGGACCGGCGGCCGTCTGACCGGTCACACCGGGGGCCTTCCGGTACCTGGGCAGGGTCGGTCGCATGGCACGCTATAGGAGTTCGGTTTCGGTCTTTCGAGTGCACCGGGTGTGCACACCGTAGGAACAAGGAGCGGTCAGGTGCAGCGCTGGCACGGCCTGGAGGAGATCCCAGGGGACTGGGGGCGCAGCGTCGTCACCATCGGATCGTTCGACGGGGTCCACCGCGGACACCAGCTGATCATCAATCGGGTGGTCGAGCTGGCCGGGGAGCTGGGGGCGAGGTCGGTCGTCGTCACCTTCGACCCGCACCCCAGCGAGGTGGTCCGCCCGGGCAGCCACCCGCCGCTGCTCGCCCCGCAGCACCGGCGGGCCGAACTGATCGAGCAACTCGGCGTGGACGCCGTGCTGGTGCTGCCGTTCACCGCCGAGTTCTCCCAGGAGTCGCCGGAGTACTTCGTGCGCTCGGTGCTGGTCGACGCGCTGCGCGCGAAGGCCGTGGTCGAAGGCCCCAACTTCCGCTTCGGGCACCGCGCGGCGGGCAATGTGGAACTGCTCGCCGAGCTCGGCCGGGCCGACGACTTCGCGGTCGAGGTGCTCGACCTGCAGGTGCGCGGCGCCGCCGGCGACGGCGAGCCGTTCTCGTCCAGCCTGTGCCGCCGCCTGGTCGCGGCCGGCGACATGGCGGGCGTCGCCGAGGTCCTCGGCCGCCCGCACCGGGTCGAGGGCGTGGTCGTCCGGGGCGCCCAGCGCGGCCGCGAACTCGGCTACCCCACCGCCAACGTGGACACCGTCCCGTACTCGGCGATCCCCACCGACGGCGTGTACGCGGGCTGGCTGATCGCCGACGACGAGACCATGCCCGCCGCGATCTCGGTCGGCACCAACCCGACCTTCGACGGCACCACCCGCACCGTCGAGGCCTACGCCATCGACCGGGTCGGCCTCGACCTGTACGGCAAGCACGTCGCCGTCGACTTCCTCGCCTGGCTGCGCGGCATGGAGAAGTTCGACTCCATCGACGCCCTGCTGGAGCGGATGGCCGAGGACGTCAAGCGCGCCCGGGACCTCACCGAGCGCCCCTGACCGGCGCCCACGCGAAAGCCCCCCGCGAAGAACTCCTCGCGGGGGGCTTTCCGATGTGCGCTCAGCCGTGCTGCGGCGGCGGGTACCCGTAGCCCGGCGGCGGGGCCTCCTGCGGCGGCGGGTAGCCGTAGCCGGGCACCGGCGGACCCTGCGGCGGGTAACCGCCGGGCTGCTGCTGCGGGTACGGCTGCTGCGGCGGCTGCTGCTGCCACGGCTGCCCGGGCGCCGGGTAGCCGCCCTGCTGCGGCGGGTACTGCTGCGGGTACGGCTGCTGCTGCGGCGGGACGCCCTGCTGCTGGCCCTGCCAGCCGCCCTGCTGCTGTTGCTGCTGTGCCTGCCAGCCGCCCTGCTGCTGGGCCCGCGCGATGTCCTCGCCGACCAGCGCCGCCAGCTCGAAGTAGGCGTCCCGGACCTTGGGCCGCATCATCGCCAGGTTGACCTCGGCGCCGGCCGCGAGGCTCTCGTCGAACGGCACCACCACGACGCCGCGGCAGCGGGTCTGGAAGTGCGCCACGATGTCCTCGATCTTGATCATCTTGCTGGTCTCGCGCACCCCGGAGACCACCGTGATCGACCGCTGCACCAGATCCGCGTAGCCGTGCGCGGACAGCCAGTCCAGCGTGGTGGAGGCGCTGGACGCGCCGTCCACGCTGGGCGTGGCGACCACGATCAGCTGGTCCGCCAGGTCCAGCACACCGCGCATCGCCGAGTACAGCAGACCGGTGCCCGAGTCGGTCAGGATGATCGGGTAGTGCTGCCCGAGCACCTGGATGACCTGGCGGTAGTCCGAGTCGTCGAAGGTGGTGGAGACCGCCGGGTCCACGTCGTTGGCGACGATCTCCAGGCCCGAGTTCGGGTCCTGCGAGGTGAACTGACGGATGTCCATGTAGCTGCGCACGTGCGGGATCGCCGTCACCAGGTCGCGGATGGTCGCCCCGGTCTGCCGCTTGATGCGGCGGCCCAGGGTGCCCGCGTCCGGGTTCGCGTCGATCGCGATGACCTTGTCCTGCCGCTCACTGGCCAGCGTCGCGCCCAGCGAGGTGGTGGTCGTGGTCTTGCCGACGCCGCCCTTGAGGCTGATCACCGCGATCCGGTAGCAGGTCATCACCGGATGCCGGATCAGCTCCAGCTTCTGCTGCTTGCCGGCCTGCGCCGACTTGCCGCCGAACTGGAACCGCGACTGCTTCTGCACCTTCGGCTGACCGCGCAGCAGCCGGTCCGAGGAGAGCTCCACCGCCGCCGTGTAGCCCAGCGCGGCGCCGTGCGCCGCCTGCTGCGGACCCGGCTGCTGGAACTGGGCCGGCGCCTGCGGAGCGTTCGGGCCCGAATGCTGCTGGTACGCCGGACCCGGTCCGGCCTGCGGTCCGGCCTGCGGCCAGCCGCCCGCCCGCGGATCCACCGGCGGCTGCCCGCCCCACTGCTGCGGCTGGCCCTGCTGCGGGTACGGCTGCTGCTGCTGGACGGGCGGCTGCTGGCCCTGCTGCGGGTAAGGCTGCTGCTGCGGCGGCTGGTTGGGCCACTGCTGCTGCGGCGGCTGCTGCACCGGCGGCTGCTGGCCCCACTGCTGCGGCTGGCCCTGCTGCGGGTACGGCGGCGGCTGCTGCTGGACGGGCGGCTGCGGGGCCTCCTGCACCGGCGCCGCCGCCGCGAGCTCCACCGGCGGAGCGACGGGCACGCCCTGCCCGTCGGTGGCCGGCCCGGCGTGCTGCTCGGCGCCCGGCGCGGGCGGCTGCGGAGCGGCCACCGGCGCACCGGCCACCGGCGCACCGGCCACCGGCGCACCGGCCACCGGCGCACCCGCCACCGGCTCGGCCGGCGGAACCTGCGCCTGCACGGGCTGCGGCTGTACGGGCTGCTGCGGCTGCTCGGACGCTACCGGAGGCTGCGGCGCAGCCTGCTGGACCTCGGGCTGCACCGGCTGCGGCGGCTGCTGGACCGGCGGTTGCTGCACCGGCTGCTGCTGGGCAGGCTGCTGCTGGGCAGGCGGCTGGGCCGGCCCGGGAGCGGCGCTCTGGGTGTACCAGGACGGAGCGGTGTAGTCCGGGGCATCGGGCCAGTCATCGTCGTCCTCGGCCGCGTTGTCGCCGACGTAGACGCCGTCCCGATCGCTGCTCACTGGGGCTCCCTCGTTCTCGCCGACATCACTTCGGCGGTTGCCTTCGGGCAACAAGACTAGGCCGTGCGGACCGGTCCGCTGAAGGCGGAGGCCGATCTGACGGCAGATCGGAGCGGGGCGGCCGACCGGTCCGTCCCTCGGGGAACACCGTCCCCTTCGGACGCACCGGCCGGCCGGCCCGCGCGACGCGGCCCGCCCGGCCGCGCCGCTTCAGTCCATGCGGCGCGGGCCGCCCAGCACCTGGGTCTCGGCCTCGCCCGGATTGGTCATCACGTACTGACGGCGCATCCGGGTCGCCCACAGGGTGATGTGGTCGGGCATCGTCGGCAGCGTGTTCACATCGCCCGGCGACAGCGACAGCAGACGGCCCACCAGCTCCGACTCCTGCGGCGAGATCCGCTGCAGGCCCACCAGGTCGGCGGCATTCAGCACCCGGGACGCGTTCGGGCCCAGGTACGGCAGCACCGTCAGCGTGGTCTGCCACGGAGAGGCCGACAGCCGACTGCGCGAGGGCCGCGCACCCAGGTCCCGAACCACCAGGACGGGTGACGCCACCGACGCGCCCTGCGCCCCCAGACGACCCACCTGGTGGATCGTCACACACGGCTGCCCGCCGCCCGCGGCCTGCGCCATCGGCGCCCACGCCTGCGGACGGCCGGTCTCCACCGCGACCCGGGCACCGGTGGCGGCGGCGCGCAGCGCGATCAGCTGCGCCGTCCACATGCCGCCGACCAGCACCACGTCGTACTGCGTCGGCCGGAACAGGCCGATCACGGCGGGCCGTTGCTGCTGGTCCAGGCCGATCACCACGCCGTCGTCGCCGACCGGGAAGGCCAGCGCCGCCAGGTCGTCGACGGTCAGCACGTGCTTCTCCCGGCGCGGACCGCGCAGGCCGTAGCCGGGACGGACCCGCACCCGGTTCTGCTCCGCGGGCTGCGGGGCCTGGCCGCCATAGGTCTGATAGGCCATCAGGAAGTCCCTCCCAGGGGCAGCGTGGCGAGCAGGCCCGGGCCGTGCTCCTGGTCGAGACGGGTCAGCGCGGTGCCGGCGTGCTGGGCGCGGGACTCCACCAGGCGGCCCACCTGGGCGACCTCGCTCTCGCTGCGCCCGGTCAGCCGGACGTGCCCGCTGAGCGCCACCGAGCCGCCCATCGCGCGGGTCGCGGTGATCGAGAAGGTGGAGGCGAACGCCGGGGTGCTGGTCAGCTGGTTGACCAGGTCGGGGGCGGCGACCCGGCCGCCGCCCGCGTTCGGACGGGACAGCTCCGGCCACTTGGAGATCCAGTAGGTGGCGTGCCAGCGGTCGTCGATCCGGCAGAACTTCGCGGACTCCTGGGCCCGCCGCACGCCGACCCCGCCGCCGCCGGAGCCCTGACGGCCCGCCACCGCCACCGGGTTGGCGCACACCGAGATGGCCAGCGCGGCGATCAGCTCACGCTCGTCCAGGACGGTCGCGGTGAAGCCGGCGCTGTTCAGCCGCCCGGCGAGCTGGTCGGTGACCCGCTGGAGCGCCTTGCGGGCGCCCTCCTCGCCGCCGCCGCGGGCCAGCACGGCGGTGGAGGCGTGCTCCGGGTCGAGCTTGATGGCGATCCACGTCAACCGCAGCGCAGGAGTGTTCACTCCTCCGGGAGCCTGCTGGTAGGCGCGCGCGGCCAGCGAGTGCTCCGGCAGGTGCGGCGCGGGCGCCGGCTGGGTGTGCTGGATCAGCTGCACCGACTCCAGCGGAATGTCGTCGACCTGCAGGACCGAACAGATCAGGTCCAGCGGCAGCGAGGACTCGGGGGTCCGGCCCGGGCGCAGCGGCTGGTCCTTGGACTGCACCAGCAGCACCGAGGTGAAGAAGGTGCCGTCGCCGACCATGCCGGTCTCGCGGCGCAGCGGCCGCCCGTCACCGAGGTCGGTCTCGATGGCGTGGGTGCAGGTGCGCAGCGCCGGTTCCAGCTCCATCATCGGCGCCAGCGCCGGGTCGGTGCCGGGCGGCGGGACGTTGTACTTCGCTTCCTTGCGACGGGAGTTGAACGCGGAGCGGACCCCCATCGCCTCGCCCATGGTGCGGCCGCCGAGGCGCAGCACCGCCACCACGACGAGGATCACCGCGGGCACCGCGAGAACCGCGGCCATCAGCTTGCTGATCGACCAGCCGACCGCCACCAGGGCGACGGCGACCTCGAGTTGGACGATTTGCTTGAGTTCCAGGCGGCGGGCGAGCAGCCCGGGCCTGGGCAGCAGCCGCAGGCCGACCGGCCCGGTGGGCGCCGCGGCCGGAGCGGTACGCGCCCGCCGGCCGCCCTGGGCGTCCGGCCTCCGGCCGTGCGTGCTGGAGCGTCGTCGTGCTGGAGCGGACTGGCTTGGCATCCCCCGAATTGCCCTCTCTGCTTCAGATGTGCCGTCAGATCCCCGTGCGGCTGCGGCCATCAGGGCCGGGCCGCGGGCCGGGTCGACGGCCCGGATGGCGGACCGTCGGAGCCTACCCGTTACCGTACTCACCGTCTGCTGTCGCATCGTAGAGGGTTGACCGCTCCGGACGCCCGTCGGGTGGCAGACTCGCGCACAGCACAAACGCGTTGACACCCGCAGGTCGGGTCACACAGGGGAGACGGGGACGAGCATGGCATCACGCCGGGACGAGCTGAACGCCTACACCTTCGCCCGCAAGCGGATGGTGGGGGCTTTCCTGCAGCCGGGGGGCGGCGGCAATGACGAGGACGCGCCGCGTCCGATCCGTGCGATTCTGCCGAGCTTCGTGATCGGGGCCGTGGTCGTCGCCGGCTTCGGCATGTGGGGCGTCATCAAGCCCAGCGCGCCGCCGAACTGGGACAACGGCAAGTACATCCTGCAGGGCAAGACGTCCACCACCCGGTACGTGATCCTGACGGACCAGAAGAGCGGCAAGCCGATGCTGCACCAGGTGCTGAACATGTCCTCGGCCCGCCTGGTGCTGTCCGAGGGCGCCACCGTGCAGACGGTCGCCGACGACGTGCTGGACAAGTACCCGCGGCGCGGTCCCGCCATCGGCATCCCGTACGCGCCGGACAAGTTGCCGAAGAGCGACGACGCGGGCAGCGCGAAGCTGTGGTCGGTGTGCGACAAGCAGGGCAAGGACAACCTGTCGTCCTCGGTCGCCCAGTCGGTGTTCATCGCGGCCGGGGCGGACGCCAAGACCCTTCAGGCGGAGCGGAAGCTCGGTGACGGTCAGGCGCTGTTCGTTCAGGGGCCGGACGAGCAGGGCACCACGGGGTCGAAGTTCCTGGTCGACGGCAACGGGTTGAAGCACGCGGTCGGCCGGGAGGACACCAGCGACACCGACAAGGCCGCCATGGTGACGGCCCTGTTCGGCCCGGACGCGAAGCCCCAGCGCGTCACCAAGGAATGGCTGGCGACCCTGGAGTACGGCGAGCCGGTGAAGTTCTTCCGGTTCGACAACGTCATCGCCAAGCAGTCCCAGTCCTCCACCGTGGACCTGTCGCAGGCCCCGGAGAAGAAGGTCGGCCGGGTGCTGAAGTTCGAGGACAAGTACTACGCGGTCGGCCCGGACAAGCTGTACCAGGTCAGCGAGTTCCAGGCGAACCTGATCCGCCTCGACCCGAACACGCAGGCCGCGGCGTACGGCGGCGCGACGCCGACCATCGCGGAGCTCGGCGCGGGCGACTACAGCAAGCTCCAGCCGACGATCTCCAAGAAGTGGCTGGACGACGCCAAGGACCTGCCCACCCGCAAGTCCCCGGCGGTCAACCTCGGCGACAAGGACGCCCGCACGGTGGTCTGCTCGACCTTCAACGGCTACGAGGGCGACCAGATCAAGCGCTCGGTGTGGGCCGGAACCACCTACCCGGCGGACATCAGCTCGGACGCGGCCAGCGCGCACGTGACGCCCGGTCACGGTCTGCTGTACCGCTCGCTGGACGGCCGCAGCAAGCCGAGCGACGGCGGCACCGGCACCGGCTACCTGATCACCGACTCCGGCCTGCGCTACACGCTGCCCGCCAACAACGACGGCGGCAACGGCACGGCGAGCCCCAGTGCGAACCCGCAGGGCGGCGACAAGAAGGGCACCAACGAGGCGCAGGCGCGGCTGGGCTTCAAGTCCGTCAACCCGCAGTTCGTGCCCGACTTCTGGTCGAAGCTGGTGCCGGCCGGTCCGGTGCTCAACACCAACACTGCACTTCAGCCTCAGAACGCCTGACGAATCGTCAACGCCGGTGCGGGAGTTCAGTGTCATGGTCTGGTAACTACCTGCGACCCGGTGTTGGGCCGAGGGCACTTGGCCGTTACAGTGCTACAGAGCACCACACCACGTGGTGCCCGTGCGGGCGTTCGCCACAGGGGCGCCCGGACGGAAGTCTGTCTCATGGGGGACGGTGGATCATGGCAGGTCAGTTCACGATGACCGCGGAGGAAATGACCTCCTTCGCGAACCGCATCGGCGAGGTCAACCAGCAGGTGCAGGCCGAGATCGGTCGCCTGAACAACCTGGTCTCCGAGATCTCCTCGGGCTGGCAGGGCGCGGCCGCGACTGCGTACAAGCAGATGCAGGAGCGGACCAACGACGACGCCAACGCGCTCAACAAGGTGCTCGACGAGATCCGTCAGGCGATCGAGGCGACCACCAAGGCGTACTCGATGACCGAAGAAGAGCAGCGTGCTGCCGTCGGTGGCATCGGCTGACGCCGAGCCGGTAACCGTCACACCGCGCCCTTACGGGGGCGCGCCGTGCATCCATCGACAAGGAGACAAGCATGTCCATTCTCGTCAATTTCCAGACCCTGCAGAACGCCAGCTCCGAGGTGCGCCAGACCGCTTCCCGCATCCAGTCGCAGCTTGACGACCTGAAGTCGGGCGTCACCCGCGTCGCCTCCTCCTGGCAGGGTGCGGCCCAGGAGGGCTACCAGGCCCGCCAGGCGCAGTGGGACGCCAAGGCTGCCGACCTGCAGCAGGTGCTCGGCCAGATCGCGACCGCGCTGGACAACGCGGCGCAGAGCTACCAGCAGACCGAGAACCAGAACCAGTCGCTCTGGTCCTGACTGTTCCCTCTCGGGACTCTGCGCGGTAAGCGCTCTTCACAAGGGCGGGCGTCCCACGGGGCGCCCGCCCTTCGCGCGTTGCACGGGGCACGCGCCGAACACGGGTGGAAGCAATGAGGGGTGGACTTCAGGTGTCGTCAGGATCGTTGCGCCGGGCCGGCGCGGTGCTGCTGGTGCTCGGGGTGGTCGGCACCACGGCCGCCGGCCCCGCCTACGCCGAGCCCTCGCCCGCGGCCTCCGGGGGAGCCGGGTTCCGAGCGCCGGTGGCGATCGCGGCGGCCGGTGACTGCGCCCAGAAGGACGTCGAAGCGGTGCCCTGGTCGCTCCAGCGGGTCTTCCTGGACGAGCTGTGGGGCGTGGACAAGAACGGCAAGGCCCAGCACACCGGGGACGGCATCAGGGTCGCGGTGATCGACACCGGCGTGGACGTCAGCAACCCGCAACTGGGCGCCCCCGGCAAGGTGATCGACGGCGGCGACCTGCTCGGCGATTCGCAGCCGGCCGGTCAGCCGAAGCCGGAGGGCGGAGCCACCTCCGACAAGGTCGGGCACGGCACCAAGGTCGCAGGCATCATCGCCGCCGATCCGAGGCCCGGGGTCGGCTTCGTCGGCCTGGCCAAGGACGCGAAGATCATTTCGATCCGGCAGAACGATGCCGAGGGCCACGGCAGTGTGACCACGCTGATCGAGGCCATCAAGAAAGCGATGCAACTGAAGGCCGACGTCATCAACATCTCGCAGGACGTCCGGGTCGAGGTGGACCCGACCAAGCCCTCCGACGCGCCGGCGTTCGCCGAGGACCGTCAGTTGGAGGCGGTACTGAAGCAGGCCGACGAGGACGGGATCGTGGTGGTCGCGTCCTCCGGCAATGACGGCGCCGAAGGCCCCACCTACCCGGCCAAGTACGACACCGTGCTGTCCGTGGGCGCGTCCGACCGCAACAACGAGCGGGCCACGTTCTCGCAGTACGGCGACTTCGTCAAGGTGGTCGCGCCGGGCGTGGACATGCTCTCCACCGTCCCCGGGGGCGGACAGTGCACCGACAACGGCACCAGCTTCTCCGCGCCCTACGTCTCCGGCCTTGCCGCGGTGCTCAAGGGGATGCACAAGGACTGGACCCCCAAGCAGATCCGCACGGTGATCGAGCAGACTGCCCAGCGCACCGAGCACGGCCGCAACAAGTGGATCGGCTGGGGCGTGGTCGACCCGGTCAAGGCGGTCTCGTTCACGGGTACGCCCGAGTCGTCCCCGACCCCGGACGCCCCGACCAAGCTGGACACCGTTCCGCTGGTCGCGCAGCCGGCCGGCCTGGAGGAGACGCAGGCGGACCGGGACCGGCGGACCGGGACCTTCGTGCTCGGGGCGGGTGGCCTGCTGGTGGCGGGCCTGGCCGGCGGTGCGATCGTCGCCCGTGACATGGGCCGGCGCCGCCGCCACTGACCGTTCGGAACGACGTGAGGGGCCGTCCCCGGACAGGGGTCGGCCCCGCCGGTCGGGGGAAACCGGCGGGGCCGAGAGGGAGCGGTCCGCGGGGGGTCAGACCCGCTCGTCCTCGGGAAGGGTGATCACCCAGCGGGTCTCCTGACGGGGCCGCAGGTAGAACGCCCAGTACAGGCCGGCGGCGGCGGTGATGCCCAGAGTCCAGTAGAGGCCGGGGCCGTTGAGCTGGTAGAGCGTGTAGCCGAGGGCACCGATGACCAGGATCGGCAGCGCGGGCCACAGCGGCTGGCGCCAGGCGGGGGCGTGCTTGTGCTCGCCGCGGCGGGAGAACAGCGAGCCGACGGCGACCAGCAGGTACAGCGCGGCGACCGCGACACCGGTGATCTCGATCAGCAGGGACTGCGGCACGAAGCAGAGCACCGCGCCGGGGACGCCGACGGCCAGGGTGGAGACCCACGGGGCGCTGAACTTGTTGAGGGTGCCGAAGGCGTCGTTCACCGGCTGCGGCCAGGCCTTGTCGCGGCCGGAGGCGAACAGCACCCGGGAGTTCTGGATGACCATCACGATGCCGGCGTTGATGATCGCCAGCGCGATGCAGAGGCTGATGAAGGTGCCGACGCCGGTGTTGCTCCAGCCGATCACCAGCTGGGAGATGTTGCCCTCGGTCAGCGCGGTCAGGTCCGGCGCGCCCATGGTGATGGCGGCGACCGGGATGACGATGATGGCGACCGACAGGCCCAGCGTCCACAGCACGGTGCGGGCGACGTTCTTGCGCGGGTCCTCCAGCTCCTCGGAGAGGTAGATCGCGGTGGAGAAGCCCTGGGTGACGAACAGCGCGGTGCCCATCATGGCGATGATCACCGAGAGGCCCACGCCGGAGGTGGCACCGGCCGCGTCGGCGATGGTGCCGTGCAGCATGGTGTCCGCGCCGCGCTGGGTGTGGGTGAAGCCGAGGAAGGACACCACGGCGCAGGCGATGACCTCCAGCACCAGGAAGATGCCGGTGATCCAGGCGTTGGCGCGCAGGTCGAGCAGACCGGCGATGGTGGCCGCGATCATCACCACGGCGCCGGCGATCTTCGGGTCGACGTGGATGATCGGTTCCAGGTACTCGGCGGTGCCCATCGCGATGATCGACGGCACGATCATCACCACGATCAGCGACTGGACGAAGACCAGCCAGCCCGCGAACTTGCCCGCCAGAGTGCCGACCATGGCGTACTCGCCGCCCGCCGAGGGCACCAGGGTGCCGAGCTCGGAGTAGCAGAACGCCACCGCGATGCAGATCACCGTGCCGATGACGATGGCCATCAGGGTGTAGGTGCCGAGGCCCTGGAACAGCTCGGGGACGAGCACGAAGAGCGAGGACGCCGGGGTCACGCAGGAGAGCGTGAGCAGCGTGCCGCCCACGACGCCGAGCGATCGGGCGAGCTTCTTCGGGGCCTCCGTGCCGGTGGCGGCACCCGGGGCGGGGGCGGCTGCCTGCGGAGGGAGCGTGTCGGTCATGGGGCATCCGATCGGCTGTCGGCGGTCACTGGGGGAGGGAGCGGTATCGCCTCCGAAACACGTTCTCGCGGGTCTGGTTCTCCATCGCTCCCGATGCGCCAGGTTGCCTGGGTGAATTGGCCCCGTCAACGCGGGATCAGCTGCGGAATCCGTTGTCGTAAGCCGGGTTTTCCTACGGAACGCAGCCGAGTGGCCGGTTGGCTGCTTGTTTCCATTGAGGTAACTCCGATGAACCGCGCTTGAATCGAAGGTGAAGTGATCTGCGCAACTCAGATTCAAAGGCGCTGCGCCGGGGTGGCTGATGGCCCGAAATCCCAGGCGGTTCGGCCTTCGGAGTACGGGAACCGAAGGAGGTGGCGAAAAATCAGAAGATAACGTTATGGCACCGTTCGGACCTTGGGATGCCAAAGGGCCGGATCCCTTTCGGAACCCGGCCCCCTTGGTCACACTGCGTGACTCTCGCCCGTCGGCTACTGCAGGGTCGGCAGCCAACCGGTCTGCACCGTCTGGCCCGCCTGGATCCGGCGGGAGACGAACACACCACGGCCCTGCGGCAGCGGCTGCGGCTTGACCGTGCCCAGCAGCGCGCCCTCGCCCTTGTCACCGGAGAGGATCAGGCCCTGGCCGCCCAGCTCGCGCATGCGCTGCATCACCGGCTCGAACAGCGAACGGCCGGCGCCACCCGCGCTGCGGGCGACGATCAGACGCAGACCGATGTCGCGGGCGAACGGCAGGAACTCCGCCAGCGGCGCCATCGGGTTGCCCGACTGGGTGGCGACCAGCTCGTAGTCGTCCACGATCACGAACATGTCCTTGCCCTGGTACCAGCTGCGGTTGCGCAGCTGCTCCGGGGTGACGTCCGGACCGGGCAGACGACGCGAGCAGGCGCCGCGCAGCATCTCCACGATCGCCGACATGGCGGGCGCGGCGGCCGCGTACTCCACCAGGTACTCCGGCGGCACCACGCCCAGCAGCGAGCGGCGGAAGTCGCCGACCACGATGCCGGCCTGGTCCGGGGTGTACCGCTCGGTGATCTGCTTGATCAGCATGCGCAGCATCGCCGACTTGCCGGACTCGCTCTCGCCGAAGATGACGAACAGCGGGTCGTTCTCGAAGTTGACGAACACCGGCGCCAGCTCGACCTCGTCGACACCGAACGCGACACCCAGCTCGGGGTGCTCGAAGCCCTTGGGCAGCGAGTTGCCGTCCAGCACCGCCGGCAGCATGCGCACCTGCGGGGCGCGCGGGCCGGTCCAGGCCGCGTTGATCTGGCTGACCATGTCGGCGACACCGTCCACCAGGTCCTCGGTGGTGCCGGCGCCGTCGATGCGCGGCAGACCGGACAGGAAGTGCAACTGCTCGTGGGTCAGACCGCGGCCCGGGATCGACGGCACGTTCGCGGCGACCTTGCGGTTGATCTCCGACTCCATGGAGTCACCGAGCTTCAGCTCGACGCGGTTCTGCAGCTGGTCCTTCAGCGCCGGGCGGACCTCGGCGTAACGGGCCGCCGTGATCACCACGTGGACGCCGTAACCGAGACCTCGCTGGGCGATGTCCGCGATGACCGGCTCCAGGACCTCGAATTCCTGCTTGAAGATCAGCCAGCCGTCGATGAACAGGAACACGTCGCCGAACTGCTCGTCCGGCAGCTGCCCGTTGGCCCGGCGGGTGCGGTAGGTGGCGATGGTGTCGATGCCCTGGGAGCGGAACAGCTCCTCACGGCGGTTGAGCACCCCGTGCACCTCGCTGATCATGCGGCGGACCTTCTCGACGTCCAGTCGGCCCGCGACGCCGCCGACGTGCGGCAGGTCGGCCAGCGAGCCGAAACCGCCACCACCGAAGTCGAGCAGGTAGAACTGCGTCTCCACCGGGGTGTGGGTGACCGAGAAGCCCGCCACGATGGTGCGCACCATGGTGGACTTGCCGGACTGCGGACCGCCGACGATCAGGCCGTGGCCGGCCGCGCCCGAGTAGTTCAGGTACATCACGTCGCGGCGCTGGTCGCGCGGCTTGTCGACGATGCCGACCGGGACGATCAGGTTGCCCTGGTGGATGGACGCCGGGGTCAGACCGCGCTCCGGGCTGACCTGCAGCGGCTCCAGCAGGGTGTCCACCGACGGCGGCGCCTCCAGCGGGGGCAGCCACACCTGGTGGGCCGGCGGGCCCTGGCCGATCATGCGCTGGACGAACACGTCGAGCATGGTGTCCAGCAGCGCGTCGTCCTTCTCCTCCTCCTCCGACGGGTCGGGAAGGACCTCCTCCACCTCGGGCTCGATGATCTCGACCTCGGCGGCGGTGAACAGCACCGGCTGGGCGGTGACCACCCGGCCGCCGACCGCGCGCTGCTGGCCCGGCGGACGGTACTTGCCGGACACGTACGCGGCCCGGAAGCGCTCCATCACGTCGGAGCCGAACTTGAGGTAGCCCACGCCGGGGATCGGCGGCAGGTGGTAGGCGTCCGGCACACCGATCGCGGCCCGCGACTCGGCGGCCGAGAAGGTGCGCAGACCCAGCCGGTAGGACAGGAAGGTGTCCAGACCGCGGAGCTTGCCCTCCTCCAGTCGCTGCGAGGCCAGCAGCATGTGCATACCGAGCGAACGGCCGATCCGGCCGATCTGGATGAACAGGTCGATGAAGTCCGGCTTCGCGGTGAGCAGTTCGGAGAACTCATCGATGATCATCAGCAGCGAGGGCAGCGGGTCGAGCGGCGCGCCCGCGGTACGGGCCCGCTCGTACTCGTTGATGTTCGCGTAGTTGCCCGCCGCGCGCAGCAGCTCCTGGCGGCGGTTCATCTCACCCTCGATCGCGTCGCGCATGCGGTCGATCAGGGTGGCTTCGCCCTCCAGGTTGGTGATCACGGCCGCGGTGTGCGGCATCTCCGCCATACCGGCGAAGGTCGCACCACCCTTGAAGTCGGCGAGGACCAGGTTCAGCACCTCGGACGAGTGGGTGACCGCCAGCGCCAGCACGATGGTGCGCAGCACCTCGGACTTGCCGGAACCGGTCGCGCCGACGCACATGCCGTGCGGGCCCATGCCCTCCAGCGAGGCTTCCTTGATGTCCAGCCAGACGTACTCGCCGTTGCTGCCGACGCCCAGCGGGACGCGCAGCTTCTCGCGGATCGGCTTGGGACGCCAGTGCCGGGCCGGGTCGAAGGAGCCCGGGTCGCCGGTGTGCATCATCTCGGTGAAGTCCATCGACACCAGCGACGGGTCGCTGTCGTCGCCGCCCGCGGACGCCCGGAACGGCGCCAGCTGCCGCGACAGCGCCTCGGCCTGCCACCCCGACAGGGTGTCCGGCTTGCCGGGGTAGCTGGCGCCGGAGGCGGCCTCCAGCAGCAGCTCGTGCTTGCCGACGGTGATCACCAGGTGGCCGTTCGGCTCGTCCAGGTCACCCGGGACGACCTCGATCACGGTGACGCCCTGGACGCCCTCCGGACCGGCGATCACCGAGTCGACCGGCACCGAGGCGCCGTCCATGATGACCACCAGGTGCGGCTGGTCCGAACTTGGCGTGCTGTCCCGGGAGAAGCCCTTGCGGCCGGCCAGCTCGTTGGCCAGCAGCTCCTCCAACTCACCCAGCCCGGAAGCGATCAGACGGCGCGAACCGGCGCCGTCGCTCTCCTTGCGGTGCTGGGTGTGCGGCAGCCACTTCGCCCACTCCCACTCCTCCACCGCGCCGGGCGCGGCGGCCACCCCGATCATCAGGTCCTCGGGGGAGTGCAGGGTCGCCAACTGGGCCACCATCGCCCGGACGTTGCCGTACACCGAGTCCGGGTCGCCGCACACCGTGATGTGGTAGAAGGCGCGCAGCGACACCGCCAGCGGCAGGTCCTGCAGCGTGCCGTGGGTCTTGATGAAGGTGCCCATCGCCTCCGCGGCGAGCGGCTCCAGCTCGTCCATCGGGGCGGTCTGCGGCGCCACCAGCGGCGTCGACAACTGCAACGGGCCCAGGCCCACCCGGATCTGCGCGAAGTCCGGATCCGTCGGCCGGCGCTCCCACAGCCGGCGGCCCTCGGCCACGATCGACCACAGCTGGTCGGGTTCCGGGTGGGTGAACAGCAGTGCCCCGCGCTGACGTTCGGCCGTGCGACGCACCTCGCGGCGCTTCTGCTGCAGGTACTTCAGGTAGTCCCGGCGCTCGTCCGAGGTGGCCGCGCTACCGCCCTTGCGCGCCTTGACGATCTGCGCCACCGCCATCGCGGCGGTCGACGCGACCATCAGGACACCCATCATCTTCATCGGGCCCTGTGCGCCCGGCGAGAAGAAGAACGCCGCCGAACCGCCCATGCCGAGCAGCGGCAGCAGCGACATCATCCAGTCCTCGCCACCGCCCCGCGGCAGCTCCGGCGGCGGAACCAGCTCGACCGGCTCCTCCGACACCGGAGGCGGGAACGCCCGCGGCGGACGCTTGACCGTCACCGTACTCATGCGTTCACCTCGCTGGCGCTCGGTGAGCACTTCGTACACACGCGCCTCTTGATGGTGAGCTCGCTCCGCTCGCTCACGTGGTCACCCCGCCCCCAGCGGCAGCCGCAGCGCGCGACTCCCCGTCGTCAACGGTGCGCCCTCCCCGGGCACAGGGTCGGGGGCACCCCCATCGCTCGCTCACAATCCGCCCTCACGCATCTGGATACGTACGGTGAGGGCGCCCCGTGTGATGACGCCGCCCCCGCTCCGCCGAACCGCAGGCGCGCGGGGCTGTCGCGTTCGATCGCCGCCCCCGTACGCCGTGCGCAGGGGCCGATCCTACTGCGCTGGGCAAGCCGTTCGTCCACGGGGTCGCCCACCCGCAGGGTACTGATCCGGCGTCAACACACAACCCCCGGCGCTCCTGCGCACCGCCTCCATCCGCATGCGCCGCCCACACCTCCTCCACGCCCCCGACGCGGTGCACCCTTGCGCCGAGGGGGTAAGGTGACGCCGCGCCAACTCTCGTTCGGGCCGTGACAGTTCCGGAGCCGGTCGACGAGTGGTCAGCAGACTTGCCGACACAGCCAACGAGGGGGAGAGGGCCGGTGAGCACAAACGCTACGACCGGTTTCTGCCGGGTCACCGTGGTGGCACCGGACAGCCGGATCGACGTCGCCCTGCCGGAGGACGTCCCGCTCGCCGACATCTACCCGGAAGTGCTGCGGCTCTCCGGGCAGACCCAGGTGGACGGAACGCCGACCGGGTTCCATCTGGTGCGGCGGGACGGCACCGTGCTCGACAGCGGACTTCCGCTGGCGGCCCAACAGGTCCGCGACGGCGACCTGTTGAGCCTGCGCCCGTTCTCCGAGTCGCTGCCGCCGGCCGTCTACGACGACGTCGCCGACGCCATCGCCTCCGCGGTCGAGGCCGACCGCCGGTTCTGGAGCCCGGACCTGATGCGGGCCTTCGGCCTGATCGCCGGCACGGTGCTGCTCACCCTGCTGGCGTTCGCGCTGTGGTTCTCCGACCTGCGGCACAACATGTTCGGCCTGCCGGGCATCCTGGCCGGCGTCACCGCCGTCGTGCTGGTGACCTTCGCCGCCGTCCGCGCCCGGGTCTACGAGGACCACGTCGCCGCGCTCGCGCTCGGCCTCGGCGCGCTGCCGCACGCCATGCTGGCCGGCTCCGGCATCATCGACGTCCCGCACCTCGGCGACGGCCCCGGCCGGCTCCAGTTCCTGGTCGGCTGCGTCGCCGTGCTGGTGGTCGCCGTCCTGCTGGTCGGCCTGCTGCCGGAGAAGGACTCGGTGTTCGTCGCCGCCGCCTTCGTCGCCGCCGCCGGCACCCTGGCCACCTTCGCCGCCGTGCTGATGTCCGGCACCGCGATCACCGACATCGCCGCCGTCACCGGCGTCGCCGCGGTCGCCGCGATCGGCTTCCTGCCCGCGCTGTCCGCCCGGTTCGCCCGCCTGCCCGTCGGCTTCAGCGCCCCCGGCCAGGCCCGCACCCGCGGCACCGCCTACGGCGAGGAGAACACCAGCGCCGAGACCGTCCAGTACGAGCGGATCGCCGCCCAGGCCCGCCGCGGCCACGAGGTGCTGGTCGGCCTGGTCGGCGGCGCCGCCACCACCATCGTCGGCGCCTGCACCGTGCTCGGCTTCAGCGACCGCACCTGGGCCGAACTGCTGGCCCTGGCCATCGGCGTCACGACCATGCTGCGCGCCCGGCTGTTCCGCTACACCGCCCAGGTGTTCGCGCTCACCATCGCCGGCCTGGCCGGCCTGGCGCTGCTGATCCTGGGCCTCGCCCTGCACACCCCGATGCACCTGGCGATGGCCGCGGCCACCGGCGGCGGCGACGGCGGCGACCTGCGCACCGTGTGGCTGTCCACGTCCATCGCGGCCGGCGCCGCGATCATGATCGCGATCGCGCTGATCGTCCCCCGCTCCGGAGTGTCCCCGTTCTGGGGCCGCATCCTGGACATGGTCGACAGCCTGATGCTGATCGCCCTGGTGCCGCTGGCGCTGGCCGTGCTCAACATCTACAACGTGGTGCGCGGCGCGACCGGCTGAGCCGCGCTGGTATCGTTGATCCGTCCGAGTTCTGTCAGGTCCTGTGCCTTCGACCAGGACCGCTCGGCCAACACCGAAGGAGATGCCCGTGGCCCTCGCCGCTGACGTCAAGAAGCAGATCATCGCCGAGTTCGGCCAGAAGGAGGGCGACACCGGCTCTCCCGAGGTTCAGGTGGCCATGCTCTCCCGCCGCATCTCGGACCTGACCGAGCACCTGAAGTTCCACAAGCACGACCACCACTCGCGTCGTGGCCTGCTGATCCTGGTCGGCCAGCGCCGCCGCCTGCTGCAGTACCTGGCCAAGAAGGACATCGAGCGCTTCCGTACCCTGGTGGACCGCCTCGGCATCCGCCGCGGTGCCGCCGGCGGCGCCCGCTGACACCGCTCGTAGGGGCGGCTCCCCTCACCGGGGGAGCCGCCCCTCGGCGCTTTCCGCGCCACCTCGCGACCGCACCCCGCGAACAGCCCGGCCGTAAAGCCGCGCTCGATAGGGTGTGAATTTGTAAGGTAAAGGGCATGCCCGCCCTTGCGGGCCGACCAAGGCTTCAAACGGAAGCCGCCCGCACCGCAGGAGCGTCCACACGCCGACCGCCGCACGCCGAAAGGCGCCGGTCCTCGGTAGTGGCCGCCGGGACCCCCGACACGCGGGGACGGACCCGGTGGCTTCGATCGAAGACCGGCCCAACTGCCCGGGCCACGGCAGGCACGCGCAGGGGCGCTCCTGGGGAGACGTACGAAAGAGGAGATCTTCCAGGTGGAAGAGAACGTTTTCTACGCCGAGGCCGTCATCGACAACGGCAGCTTCGGCACCCGCACCATCCGCTTCGAGACCGGCCGCCTGGCCCGTCAGGCCGCCGGCTCCGCCGTGGCCTACCTGGACGACGACACCATGGTGCTGTCGGCCACCAGCGCCTCGAAGCAGCCCAAGGAGCACTTCGACTTCTTCCCGCTGACGGTGGACGTCGAGGAGCGGATGTACGCCGCCGGCCGCATCCCCGGCTCGTTCTTCCGCCGTGAGGGCCGGCCGTCCGAGGACGCGATCCTCACCTGCCGCCTGATCGACCGCCCGCTGCGCCCGTCCTTCGTCAAGGGCCTGCGCAACGAGGTCCAGGTCGTCGTCACCGTCATGGCGCTCAACCCCGACCACCTGTACGACGTGGTGGCCATCAACGCGGCCTCCGCCTCCACCCAGCTGGCCGGCCTGCCGTTCTCCGGCCCGATCGGCGGCGTCCGCGTCGCGCTGATCAAGGGCCAGTGGGTGGCCTTCCCGACCCACTCCGAGCTGGAGTCGGCCGTCTTCGACATGGTCGTCGCCGGTCGCGTCCTGCCGGACGGCGACGTCGCGATCATGATGGTCGAGGCCGAGGCCACCGACAAGACCATCAAGCTGGTCGAGGGCGGCGCCGAGGCCCCCACCGAGGAGGTCGTCGCCTCCGGCCTGGAGGCCGCGAAGCCGTTCATCAAGGTGCTGTGCGCCGCCCAGGCCCAGCTCGCCAAGCAGGCCGCCAAGCCGACCGGCGAGTTCCCGCGCTTCCTGGACTACCAGGACGACGTGCTGGCCGCGCTGACCGCCGCCGTCAAGGACGAGCTGGCCAAGGCGCTGACCATCGCCGGCAAGCAGGAGCGCCAGAACGAGCTGGACCGCATCAAGGCCGTCGCCGCCGACAAGCTGCTCCCGGAGTTCGAGGGCCGCGAGAAGGAGATCAGCGGCGCCTACAACGCGCTGACCAAGAAGATCGTCCGCGAGCGCGTCATCAAGGACAAGGTCCGCATCGACGGCCGCGGCGTCACCGACATCCGCACCCTGGCCGCCGAGGTCGAGGCCATCCCGCGGGTGCACGGCTCCGCCCTGTTCGAGCGCGGCGAGACCCAGATCCTGGGTGTCACCACGCTGAACATGCTGCGCATGGAGCAGCAGCTCGACACGCTCTCCCCGGAGACCCGTCGGCGCTACATGCACAACTACAACTTCCCGCCGTACTCGGTCGGTGAGACCGGCCGCGTCGGTTCGCCGAAGCGCCGCGAGATCGGCCACGGCGCCCTCGCCGAGCGCGCGATCCTCCCGGTCCTGCCGACCCGCGAGGAGTTCCCCTACGCGATCCGCCAGGTCTCCGAGGCGCTGGGCTCCAACGGCTCCACCTCGATGGGCTCGGTCTGCGCCTCCACCATGTCGCTGCTGAACGCCGGTGTGCCGCTGAAGGCCGCCGTCGCGGGCATCGCCATGGGTCTGATCTCGCAGGAGATCGACGGTGAGACCCACTACGTGACGCTCACCGACATCCTCGGCGCCGAGGACGCGTACGGCGACATGGACTTCAAGGTCGCCGGTACCCGCAACTTCATCACCGCCCTGCAGCTGGACACCAAGCTCGACGGCATCCCGGCCTCCGTGCTGGCCGCCGCGCTGAAGCAGGCCCGGGACGCCCGCCTGCACATCCTCGACGTGATGAACGAGGCCATCGACTCGCCCGACGAGATGTCCCCGAACGCGCCGCGGATCATCACCATCAAGATCCCGGTGGACAAGATCGGCGAGGTCATCGGCCCCAAGGGCAAGATGATCAACCAGATCCAGGAGGACACCGGCGCCGAGATCACCATCGAGGACGACGGCACCATCTACATCGGTGCCGCCGACGGCCCGGCCGCCGAGGCCGCCCGCTCGACGATCAACCAGATCGCCAACCCGACCATGCCGGAGGTCGGCGAGCGCTACCTGGGCACCGTGGTGAAGACCACCACCTTCGGCGCCTTCGTCTCGCTCATGCCGGGCAAGGACGGTCTGCTGCACATCTCGCAGATCCGCAAGCTGGCCGGCGGCAAGCGCGTCGAGAACGTCGAGGACGTGCTCGGCGTCGGCACCAAGGTGCAGGTCGAGATCGCCGAGATCGACCCGCGCGGCAAGCTGTCGCTGATCCCCGTCATCGAGGGCGAGGAGGGCGGCGAGGCCGCCGCCTCCGAGTGACACCCCGGTAACACCCTGCGGCCCGCACGCCCCGATCGGCGCGTGCGGGCCGCGCCCTGTTCGTGAAGCTCCCCTCGTGAAGCAGTAGTTGGAAGGAACACCCGTGGCCCAGGCCTCGGCGGCGAAGCAGCGCCCCGGCACTACCCGGACCCTGCTCAAGGGCACCGAAGGCGGCGCGGGCACCGTCCGCCGCACCGTGCTCCCCGGCGGCCTGCGGGTCGTCACCGAGACCCTCCCGACGGTGCGCAGCGCCACCTTCGGCATCTGGGTCGGCGTCGGCTCCCGGGACGAGACCCCGGTGCTGAACGGCGCCACGCACTACCTGGAGCACCTGCTCTTCAAGGGCACCGCCCGGCGCGACGCGCTGGAGATCTCCGCCGCGCTGGACGCGGTCGGCGGCGAGATGAACGCGTTCACCGCCAAGGAGAACACCTGCTACTACGCGCGGGTCCTGGACACCGACCTGCCGCTGGCCATCGACGTGGTGTGCGACATGCTCACCGGCTCGCTGGTCCGCCCCGAGGACGTGGAGTCCGAGCGCGGCGTCATCCTGGAAGAGATGGCGATGGCCGAGGACGACCCGGGCGACGTGGTGCACGACCTGTTCGCCAAGGTGATCTTCGGGACCGGCCCGCTCGGCCGCCCGATCCTGGGCACCCAGGAGACGGTGTCCGGCCTGAGCCGCGACCAGATCGCCGGCTTCTACCACCGCCGGTACAAGCCGGAGAACCTGGTGGTCGCCGCGGCCGGCAACCTCGACCACGCCAAGGTGGTCAAGCTGGTGGAGAAGGCGTTCGCGCCGGTGCTGGCCAAGTCCAAGGGCCACCCCGCCGAGGTCCGGCGCGGCGTCAAGGCGGTCCGCACCTCCGGCAAGGCCGCCGTCCTCAACCGCCCCACCGAGCAGGCCCACCTGGTGCTCGGCGTCCCCGGCATCCCGCGCCACGACGAGCGCCGCTGGGCGCTGGGCGTGCTCAACGCGGCCCTCGGCGGCGGCATGAGCTCCCGGCTGTTCCAGGAGGTCCGGGAGAAGCGCGGCCTGGCGTACTCGGTGTACTCGTACTCCTCCTCCTACGCCGACACCGGTCTGTTCGGCATCTACGCCGGCTGCCAGCCCAAGCGGGTCGAGGAGGTGCTGAAGATCTGCCGCGAGGAACTCGCCCGGGTCGTCGAGGAAGGCATCACCGAGGAGGAGCTGCGCCGTGCGATCGGCCAGATCTCCGGCTCCACCGTGCTCGGCATGGAGGACACCGGCTCGCTGATGAACCGCATCGGCAAGGCCGAACTCTCCTACGGCCACCACCTGTCGGTGGACGAGATGCTGCGCAAGATGGCCGAGGTCACCCTGGACGACGTGCACGCCGTCGCCCGTGATGTGCTGGGGGCGCACCGGCCCTCGCTCGCGCTGATCGGCCCGGTCAACGACCGCCGGGCCGCCAAGCTGGCCGACCTGCTCGCCTGAACCGCCCGAGAGGACAACTGACATGACGCTGCGCGTCGCCGTGATCGGCGCCAAGGGCCGGATCGGCTCCGAGGCCGTCAAGGCCGTGGAGGCCGCCGACGGCATGGAGCTGGTGGCCGCCCTCGGCCGTGGCTCCGAGCTCACCGAACTCGGCGAGGCCGGGGTCGATGTCGCGGTCGAACTCACCCACCCCGACTCGGTGATGGGCAACCTCGACCATTGCCTGCGCAACGGCATCCACGTGGTGACCGGCACCACCGGCTGGACCGAGGAGCGCCTGGAGACCGTCCGCGGTCTGCTCGCCGAGGCCCCCGAGCTCGGCCTGCTGATCGCCCCGAACTTCTCCATCGGCGCGATCCTCGGCATGAAGTTCTCCCAGCTGGCGGCCAAGTACTTCGAGTCCGTCGAGGTGGTCGAACTCCACCACGACCGCAAGGCCGACGCCCCGTCCGGCACCGCCACCCGCACCGCGCAGCTGATCGCCGCCGCCCGCGCGGAGGCCGGCCTGCCCCCGCAGCAGGACCCGACCACGCACAGCCTGCCCGGCGCCCGCGGCGCCGACGTGGACGGCGTCCCGGTGCACGCGGTGCGGCTGCGCGGCCTGCTCGCCCACCAGCAGGTGATGTTCGGCGACACCGGCGAGACGCTGACGATCCGGCACGACTCGATGCACCACAGCAGCTTCATGCCCGGCATCCTGCTCGGCGTGCGGAGGATCGCCGACCACCCGGGCCTGACCTTCGGCCTGGAACACTTCCTGGACCTGTGACATGACCTCTCGCACCGGTTTCTTCGTCCTCTCCGGCATCCTGCTGCTGGTCAGCGCGGTCTGCGTCGGGGAGGGCGTGCAGCTCGTCGCCACCGGCAAGCCGCTGGGCATCGGCATCGGCGTGTGCGCCTTCGTCATCCCGGTGATCGGGCTCTGGTTCCTCCGCCAGACCATCCGCTTCGGCCGGGCCAGCGAGCGGCTCGCCCGCCAGCTGGAGGCCGAGGGCGGCCTGCCCGTGGACGAGCTCAAGCGCACCGGCGGCGGCCGGATCGACCGGGCCTCCGCCGACGCGGTGTTCGCCCGTCGCAAGCGCGAGGCCGAGGCCGACCCCACCGACTGGCGGAACTTCTTCCGGCTCGCCGTCGCCTACGCGGACGCCGGCGACGTCCCGCGCGCCCGCAAGGCCATGCAGCACGCGATCAAGCTGCATGGCCGGGACGCCGCGGCCACCGCCGTAAACTGACCTGTACCGCCCCCAACAGCCAGGACATCACCCATGCGCGCAGTCGAACCCCAGGTCCACCTGATCGCCCGCCCCGAGCTCGACTACGACGAGGTCGCGGCCTACCTGCAGGACGTCGGCGGCGAGAGCTGGCTGGAGCGGGTCGACCGCGGCGACCTGGACGACGCCCAGAACCTCGCCGAGTTCGCCGGCCGGATCTGCTACCGCTCGTGGAAGCCGGGCCTCAACCCGAACGTCACCAAGGTCCGCACCGACCAGGACGTCTACCTGAAGAACATCCTGGCCAGCGCGCACGGCTCGGTGCTGGAGCACGTCTCCTTCACCTTCGTGCTGCACAACGTCAGCCGGGTGGTCACCCACGAGCTGGTCCGCCACCGGGCCGGCGTCGCGGTCTCCCAGGAGTCGCTGCGCTTCGTCCGCCTCGACGACATCCCGTTCTGGTTCCCCGAGTGGGCGCAGCGGGACGAGGAGCTGATGAGCCGCGCCACCGGTCTCATGCAGCAGATCGAGGAGTTCCAGCACTGGATGGCCGACCACTTCGGGCTGGACGAGGAGGGCGTCAAGTTCCACGAGAAGAAGGAGAAGACCTCCTTCATGCGCCGCTTCGCCCCCGAGGGCCTGGCCACCGGCCTGGTCTGGACGGCGAACGTGCGCACCCTGCGCCACGTCATCGAGAACCGCACCGCGCCGGGCGCCGAGGAGGAGATCCGGCTGCTGTTCGGCAAGATCGGCGAGCTGATGGTCAAGGAGGCGCCCTCGCTGTTCGGCGACTACACCGTCGAGGACGGCGCCTGGGTCCCCGGCTGGCGCAAGGTCTGACGCCCGATCCCCTGGCCGGGGTCTGACGGACCGTCGGATCCCGGCCCGGCCGTGCTCACCCGTGCGGCCTTCCGCGGGCGGCCGTGAACCGGCCGCTGACCTGCGTGGACGGGCAGATGGCCGGACCTGCCCGAGATGCCCGGATTGCGGCGTTCTCGGCCGCTCCATACGCTCGGGGCACGGATTCCGGTGCTGCGTGAACCCCCGAGCGCGCAGCACCGGAATCCCATGTCGGGCCCGGCCCGCGGCCCTCAGGACTGTCCAAACCCTGGACCTGCGTGGCGATCGACCACCGCCCTACGAGTAGCTTTGGACCCATGGCTCCGACCTCCACACCGCAGACGCCCTTCGGCCGGGTCCTGACCGCGATGGTCACCCCGTTCACCGCCGAAGGCGAGCTCGACCTCGACGGCGCCCAGCGCCTTGCCGCCCACCTGGTGGACTCCGGAAACGACGGCCTGGTGCTCAACGGCACCACCGGCGAGTCGCCCACCACCACCGACGCGGAGAAGGCCCAGCTGGTCCGGGCCGTGGTCGAGGCGGTCGGAGACCGCGCCCACGTCATCGCCGGCGTCGGCACCAACAACACCCACCACAGCGTCGAACTCGCCCGCCAGGCGCAGGCCGCCGGCGCCCACGGCCTGCTCGCGGTCACCCCGTACTACAGCAAGCCGCCGCAGGAGGGCCTGTACCTGCACACCGTCGCGATCGCCGACGCCACCGAACTGCCGGTGATGCTGTACGACATCCCCGGCCGCGCCGCCGTCGCCCTCGAACACGACACCCTGGTCCGCCTCGGCGAGCACCCGCGGATCGTCGCCAACAAGGACGCCAAGGGCGACATCGCCGCAGCCGCCCGCGCCATCGCCGACACCGGCCTCGCCTGGTACTCCGGCGACGACAACCTGACCCTGCCGCTGCTCTCGGTCGGAGCCGTCGGCGTGGTCAGCGTGGTCGGCCACGTGGTCGCCGCCGAGATGCGTGCCATGATCGAGGCCTTCGTCGCCGGCGACCACGCCAAGGCGCTCGCCGTCCACCAGTCGCTGCTGCCGGTCTACACCGGTATCTTCCGCACCCAGGGAGTGATCCTCTCCAAGGCTGCGTTGAACCTGCAGGGACACCCGGCCGGCCCGCTCCGGCTGCCCCTGGTCTCCGCCACGGACGCGGAGATCGCCCGGCTGAAGGAGGATCTCGCCGCCGGCGGGGTACACCTGTAACCAACAACAGACGTGCGCGCCCCCGGCTCGCCGGACCCCCACCGGGTCCGCCGCTGGACCGGGACCGACGGCGCGCGGCAATCGGCAGTCAGGTAACCACGATGGACGCACGCCATATGCCACCGGGGGAAGAACCCTCCGGGCATATGGCGTGCGTCGTGAGGAGAGTCTTTTGAGCCACCCGCACCCCGAACTCGGCGCTCCCCCCGCTCTCAAGGAGGGCGCCCTCCGCATCACCCCGCTGGGCGGTCTCGGCGAGATCGGCCGCAACATGACGGTCCTCGAGTACGGCGACCGCATCCTGATCATCGACTGCGGCGTGCTCTTCCCCGAGGACGAGCAGCCCGGCGTCGACCTGATCCTCCCCGACTTCAGCTACATCCGGGACCGCCTCGACAAGATCGACGGCATCATCCTGACCCACGGCCACGAGGACCACATCGGCGCCGTCCCCTACCTTCTCCGGGAGAACCCGGACATCCCGCTGATCGGCTCCAAGCTCACCCTCGCCCTGATCGAGGCCAAGCTCGCCGAACACCGCATCCGCCCCTACGTCCTGGAGGTCGCCGAGGGCGACCGCGAGCGGATCGGCCCCTTCGACTGCCAGTTCATCGCGGTCAACCACTCCATCCCCGACGCCCTGGCCGTCGCCGTCCGCACCCCCGCGGGCATGGTCGTCGCCACCGGCGACTTCAAGATGGACCAGCTCCCGCTGGACGGCCGCCTCACCGACCTGCCGACCTTCGCCAAGCTGGCCGAAGAGGGCATGGACCTCCTCCTGGTGGACTCCACCAACGCCGAGGTCCCCGGCTTCATCCCGCACGAGCGCGACATCTCCGCCGCGCTGCGCAACGTCTTCGCCAACGCGGAGAAGCGCATCATCGTCGCCTCCTTCGCCAGCCACGTGCACCGCATCCAGCAGGTCCTGGACGCCGCGCACGAGTACCGGCGCAAGGTCGCCTTCGTCGGCCGCTCGATGGTCCGCAACATGGGCATCGCCCGCGACCTCGGCTACCTGAAGGTCCCCGGCAACCTGATCGTCGACGTCAAGACCCTCGACGACCTCCCCGACAAGGAGGTGGTGCTGATCTGCACCGGCTCCCAGGGCGAGCCGATGGCCGCGCTGTCCCGGATGGCCAACCGCGACCACCAGATCCGCATCGTCGAGGGCGACACCGTCGTCCTCGCCTCCTCGCTGATCCCCGGCAACGAGAACGCCGTCTACCGGGTCATCAACGGCCTCACCCGCTGGGGCGCCAAGGTTGTCCACAAGGGCAACGCGAAGGTGCACGTCTCCGGCCACGCCTCGGCCGGTGAACTCCTGTACTTCTTCAACATCTGCAAGCCGAAGAACCTGATGCCGGTCCACGGCGAATGGCGCCACCTGCGTGCCGCCGCCGACCTCGGCATCGCCACCGGCGTCCCGCGAAACCGCGTGGTCATCGCCGAGGACGGCATCTGCGTCGACCTGGAGAAGGGCGTCGCCCGGATCGCCGGCAAGGTCCAGGCCGGCTACGTCTACGTGGACGGCTCCTCGGTCGGCGACATCACCGAGGCCTCGCTCAAGGACCGCCGGATTCTCGGCGAAGAGGGCTTCATCTCGGTCTTCGTGGTGGTCGACTCCACCAACGGCAAGATCGTCAGCGGCCCGACCATCCAGGCCCGCGGCTCCGGCATCGACGACAGCGCGTTCGCGTCCATCGCCGGCAAGCTGGAGGAAGCCCTCACCCGCTCCGCCGGGGAAGGCGTCCTGGAGGTCCGTCAGGTCCAGCAGCTGGTCCGCCGGACCATCGGCAAGTGGGTCGCCGACAACTACCGGCGCCGCCCGATGATCCTCCCGGTCGTCGTCGAGGTCTGACCGACCTGATTTGACCTGGGGCAGCCCGGTGCGTAACGTTCTCCGGGTTGCCCCACGGTCGTGCGGCTTCGCTCCGGATTCGAATTCGTTCGAATGGGGCGGGGAAAACAGGCCGAGAAACTCTGATAGAGTTCGGGAGCGCCGAAAGGCCAAAGCAAATCGGAATGAATGAAACTCCGGAAAACGGAGCGGAAAACATCTGATAAGCTGGAAACACGAAAGAACGAAGCGCCCGGAGGGCCGGTCGGAAGGCCGCCTGAAGGAAGTGTCCGTTCCTTGAGAACTCAACAGCGTGCCAAAAGTCAACGCCAGATATGTTGACATCCCCGGCCAGCCGGTATCGGTTGGTTGGA
>NZ_JBHWEN010000035.1:0-69106 GCF_042734215.1 Kitasatospora sp. NPDC059673
GCCCCCGCACCGCCCCTCGGCGGCGCGGGGGCTCCGGCGTGTCCGGCGTAGCCCGAGTGGCTGGCTGTTTTGTTCCGGTATCTCCTGGTATTCACCTGATGGCGGATCACCTGGGAGCACTGATGACGCCCGAGTCCCCGGACGAACACGAGCTCGCCGAACTGCGGGCCAAGGTCGCCTCCCTGGAGTCGCGGGAGTCGCGCCCCCGGCACCGGGTCCGGTCGTTCTTCGCCATCCTGCTGATCGTGCTGGCCGCGGTGCTCACCCCGCTGGCCGTGGTCGCCTCCTGGAGCCGGGCGCAGGTCACCGACACCAACCGGTTCGTCTCGACGATGGCCCCGCTGGCCTCCGACCCGGCCGTGCAGGGCGCGGTCGCCAACCGGGCGACGAGCGCGATCATGGACCAGCTGCCGGTCTCCGACCTGCTGAACGAGGTGGCGCCCACCGACCGGCCCGCCCTGAACGCGGCGCTCGGCAAGGTGGGTCCGGCGCTGACCGACGGACTGACCGGGTTCGTCCACACCCAGGTGCTGAACGTCGTCCAGTCGGACGCCTTCGCGGGCATCTGGGAGACCATCCTGCGCGACGCGCACGCCGCGTTCACCAAGGTGCTGACCGGGCAGGGCGGCGGCGCCGTGCAGGTCAAGGGCGACACCGTCACCCTCGACCTGGCACCGGTGATCGCCCAGGTCAAGGACCGGCTGGTGGCGAACGGGCTGGGGCTGGCGGCGAAGATCCCCGAGGTGCACACCGACTTCGTCCTGGTGCAGTCGGAGGCCGTGAAGAAGGCGCAGACCGGGCTGCGGCTGCTCGACCTGGCCGGGTTCTGGGTGCCGGTGCTGGCGGTGCTGTGCGCGGTCGGCGGCATCCTGCTGGCGGTGCACCACCGCCGGGCCACCGTCGGGGCGGCGCTCGGCATGGCCTTCGCGGCGGGGCTGCTGGGCATCGGGCTGAGCGTGTTCCGGGCGATCTACCTGGACAAGCTGCCCGCCGACGTCGACCAGGCCGCCGCGATGGCGGTCTACGACACCCTGGTGCGCTACCTGCGGGCAGCCGTCCGGATGCTGCTGGCGCTGGGCATCGTGATCGCCCTGGCGGCCTGGCTGACCGGCTCCGGGCGGCGGGCCGGCTGGGTGCGGCAGCTGTGGCAGGCCGGTCTGGGGTCCGTCCGGCGGGCCGCCGAGGGGATCGGGATGCGGCTCGGCCCGGTCGGCCGGTTCGTGCACCGGTGGAAGGCCTGGCTGGGCTGGGGCGCCGTCGTGGTGGCCGCGATCGTGCTGCTCACCTGGGGCTACCCGACGGCGGTGGTGGTGCTGTGGATCGCGGTGGTGCTGCTGGCCGTGCTGGCGGTGCTGGAGTTCCTCGACACCCCGGCCGAGGAGCCCGGGGGCACGACCGGCGCCTCCGACGGTGGGAAGGCCGCGCCGGCATGAAGGAGCTGGCCCGGATGTACCTCGCCCTGCTGGGCGGTCCGGTGCTGCTGCTGACGGCCTTCTTCACGGTGCCGCTGGACTGGTTCGGGCCGCACCACCCACTGGTCAGCTGGCTGACCTTCATCGCCCTGCTCACCCTGGTCGGGGCGGGCCTGCTGCGCGAGGCCCAGCGGCAGGTGCTGGGCCGGCCGGGGCGGCCCGTCCCGGTGATCCTGACGCTGCTGTCCGGGGCGCTGGTGGTGTTCTCCGCGGCGTACCTGGGGATGTCCAAGCAGCCGGGCGAACTGGTCGGCCTGACCACCAAGGTCGACGCGCTGTACTTCACGGTGATCACCATGGCGACCGTCGGCTACGGCGACATCCACCCGTCCGGACAGGTGGCCCGGATCGTGGTGATGATCCAAGTGCTGTACACCGTGGTGTTCCTGACCACGGGTGTGACGGCGCTGTCCCGCCAGGTGCGGACCCGGGCCATCAGCCGGGCCCGCAACCGGGACTGAGCCCGCGCTACTGCTCGTCCCGGCCCGCCTGCGCGTGCACGGCGGAGAGCAGCGTGTTCAGGCGGCCGCTCCAGCCGTTCAGCGTGGAGTTGTCGACGGCCTTGTGCTTCCCCCCCAGGTCGCGCAGGACGCGCTGGGCGTCCTTGAGGGCGCTCTCGGCGTCGTCGGCGCGGTGGTCGTTGACGGCCTGGGTGGCCTGGTCGAGGAGAGCCGTCAGGGTGTCCTGACGGTCGCGGTCGCGGGCGAACGTGGCCTGGGCGATGTCGGCGCGCAGCTGGGCGATCTGGGCGGCCACGGTGGGCTTGGCGCTGGTGGACGGCTTGGCCGAGGTGCTGGGGCGGGCCGAGGCGCTCGCGGACGGGGAGGCGGCGGGGGAACTGCTGCTCGCGGCGGGCGGCGAACTCGAGGTGGTGGGCTGGGCCGTCGAGGTGGAGGAGTCGCCGCCCCCGCTGAGCGAGAACGCGGCGATGCCCACCACGCAGGCGAACACCCCGGCACCGACGCCCGCGTACACCAGCGGGTTGCGGCCGCGCCGGGGCGCGGGCCGCTCCTCCTCCTGGCGAACGGGCATCGGCATCGACATCGGCATCGGCGGGAGCACCGAGGTGCGCTGCTGCTCGGTCCAGGGCTGGTGCTGCGGGGGCGGCGGCACGGTCGCGGGGGCGGGCGGCAGCACCTGGGTGGCGGCGCCGAGCAGTTCGGCGGTGCGGTCGGCGGGTGCGGCCGGGACGGCGGCGAGCAGTTCGGCGGCGGCCGCGTTGGCGTCGGCGGGGCGCTCGGCGGCGTGCTTGGCGAGCAGCCGCAGGATCGCGGCGTCCAGCGCGGGCGGCACGTCGGGGCGGACGGCGACAACCGGCACGGGGTACTCGGTGACGTGCTTGAAGGCGATCGCGACGGGGGTGTCGGCGGTGAACGGCGGTGCGCCGGTGAGCATTTCGAACAGCACGCAGCCGACCGCGTACAGGTCGGCGCGGGCATCGACCTCGCCGGCGGTGGCCTGCTCCGGGGAGAGGTAGGCGGCGGTGCCCACCACCGAGGCGGCCTGGGTGAGCTGCTGGCCGGAGGAGGAGCCGGCCCGGGCGATGCCGAAGTCCACCACCTTCACCCCGCCGTCGGTGGTGATCATGATGTTGCCGGGCTTGATGTCGCGGTGCACCAGGCCCTGGGCGTGCGCGGCGGACAGCGCGTCCAGGACGGCGGCGGCGATGCCGACGGCGCGCTCCACCGGCAGGGTGCCCTGCTCGGCGATCAGCCGGCCCAGGGTGTCGCCGTGCACCAGCTCCATCACCAGGTACGGGGAGCCCTGGTCGAGGCCGGAGTCGAAGACCGTGACGATCCGCGGGTGCACCAGCAGCGCGGCCAGCCGGGCCTCGCGGGCGAACCGCTCGGCGAACCGGGGGTCGTCGGCGAGCCCGCCGTTGAGCACCTTCACCGCCACCGGGCGGCCCAACTGGTGGTCCACGGCCCGGTAGACGGTGGCCATCCCCCCGACGCCGAGTATCTCGCCGACCTCGTAGCGCCCGTTCAGCGCGCGTCCGATCATCGGATACTCCCCTCACCTCGGTCGGGCACCCGTGAACCATAGCGGGCACCTGCCCACGCCGTGCCGCGGGCGCTGCACCGGCTCCGGCCACAGGCGGCGGCACCGGCTCCGGCTAAGGGCGTTGCACCAGCAGTGCGGCGATCAGGGCGGCCAGCGCGGCGGTGAGCAGGGCGCGGGGGGTCCGCGGCGAGCCCTGCACGGCCAGCCGGGCCGCGCGCTCGGCGCGGGGTGAGGTGCGCGGGAAGCTCATCGCCAGCTCGCCTGGCGGTGCGTCAGGTCGGTCACCGGGGACTCCAGAGGTTTCGGGCGGGACGCCGGGGGTGGGCTCCGGACGGACGGTGGACCCGGGGGGAGTTCAGCCCGTCCGTCCGGAGCGGTTCCGGACGGCCACGGACCCGGGGGAGTCCATCGGGCCGACCGGAGTGTTTCCGGACGGGCGGGGCCCGGGGGAGCCAGTCACCCGTCCGGAGTGCGGTCCGGCCGGCCGGCGGGCACAGGGGAACCCGCCGGCCGTCCGGAGTCGGTGTCAGTCCTGGTCGTTGCCCCCGCCCCTGGACTGCTGGTTGGTGCCACGGCCGGGCCGCCCCGACACCGGCGCGGACGGCGACCCGGACGGACCGGCCGACGGGCGGGCGCGGCCCTCGCCGTACTTGCCGCCGTCGTTCTGGTCGCCGTTCTGGTCGCCGTCGTTCCGGTGGCCGTCGTTCCGGTCGCCGCGGGAGGTGAGCTGCGCGCAGTACCCGGTCACCTTCTCCGGGGCGCCGGCCGCCTGCAGCAGGTCGGCCAGCGCCGGATCGACGGCGGCCTCCTTCGGCTTGGCGCCGGACGAGACCCGCGCCGCGAAGCCCCGGCACAGGACGGCCAGGTCGGGCGCCTGCCCCGGATCGGCGGACGCCGGGTCCAAGGGCCGGTCGGACGCGCCGCCCGGCCGGGTGGCGGCGCTGGAGGGCTTGGCGGTGCGGCCCGGTGCGGTACTCGTCGCGGATCCGTCGGACGCGTTCGAGGAGGACGCGGGCGCGGCGGCGGCCGGCGGGGCCGGGGCGGGACCGCCCAGGACCTCGGGCAGCCGGCCCGTCCCGGCGGCGACGGCGACTCCGCCGACGGCGGTCGCGCCCAGCGCGACGGCCATGGCCTTCGCGCTGAGGGCCCGCGCCAGCGCGGTGTCCGCCATCTTTCGTCTCCGGTGCTGACTGGGGGCCGGCTGACGACGAGCCAGCCGGAACCCGGCCATGGCCCCCTCTTCGCCGGGCGGCGGGCCGTCCTCCACCGCCACGGTCGCCGCGGCAGCGGCGAGCAGGGCGGCGAGCTCGGGCCGCCCTGGCACGGGCTGCTGCCCACCGGAGGGGTCCTGACCGGCCTCCGGGCCGACCGTCGCACCGCGGAGCAGCTGCTCCGCGGCGGCGCGATCGATCCGGCGGGATCGGTTGGTGCTCATCTCATATCCCTCAGCGTCGGCACCTGCGCCGGTGTCACACCCTGCGCGGAGATTTTTTTCCCGGCCGCCCACCGGGGTATCCCGGCGGCCGCTCCCCCGGTCTGGTCAAGAGTCCTGGCGAGCCGCCGCAGCCCCCGGTGCGCGGCCATCCGGACGCTGCCGGCCCGCTTGCCCAGCACCTTCGCGGCGCTCTCCGCGTCCAGCCCGAGCACCACCCGCAGCAGCACCGCCTCGGCCTGGTCGGGCGGCAGCGAGGCGATCAGCGCGAGCGCGTCGGAGGTGGCGACGGTGGCCATCGCCTGGCCCGCGGTGTCCTCGGCGGCGGCCAGTTCGGCCAGGTACTCCACCGGCAGGTCGGCGACCGGTCGGCGGCGCACCCGGCGCAGGTGGTCCATGGCCCGGTTGCGGGCGACGGTCGCGGCCCAGCCGCGGAAACCGTCCGCGTCACCGCGGAAACCCGGCAGGTCACGGGCGATCTGCAGCCACGCCTCGGACGCGATGTCCTCGGCGTCCTCGGCCTTGCCGCCGACCAGGACCCGCAGGTAGCGCAGCAGTCCGGGCTGGACGGCCCGGAACAGGACCCGGAACGCCTCCTCGTCGCCGTCCTGGGCGGCCCGGACGGCGGTGGCGAGATCCGCCCGCCGGCCGGCCGGTTGGTCCGGCACGTCGGGACGGCCGCGCCGGTCGCCGTCGCCCGCCCCGTGGTGTTCAGCACTGTGCACCCGCCACATGATGCGCCATCCGGGTGCCCCGCCCCACCGGCGGGGCGCGGCACGGGCGGTGACGGAGCGGTGGCTGCCCGGTGTGGGGCAAGGGCCTGTCCGGGGCGCCGCCGGGTGTGCGCGCGGTGCAGGCAGACGGGCCGTCAGCTTCGGGACCAAGGACCCGCGCCGGGCCGACTTTCGTCCCGTCGGGTGCTGTCGTTCGCCTGCGGATTCCCCCCGATCTCCCGCCATACGGTGCGAAGAGGGACATTCCGTCCCGATCCGGAGCAGGGTGGCCGCCCGCCCGCTCCGCTGCACGAGTCATCGAACCGGGAGACGCCATGAGCACCGCCCAGGAGCTGTACACGACGGGAATCCGCGAGCACTTCGCGCCCGCCCTGCGCGCCCTGGGCCTGGTGGGCTGGCGCCACTCGTTCTCGCTGCCGGACGACGACCGGTGGGCGGTGCTCGGCGTGCAGGCGGTGCACGCCGACGGGCGGGTGCGTTACACCGTCAACCTCTCCGTCACCGACAAGGCCGTCTGGGACCGGCGGAGCATCCGTCCCTGCGCCAACACCCCCACCGGGCTGGAACGCTGGCGCGCCCCGATCGGCGAGGTGATGCCGGTCGGCGGCGAGGTCTGGTGGGAGGTCTCGCCCGGCCCGCGCTGGCTGGTCGCCGTCGAGGACTCGGTGGCCGCCGTCCGCGGCTACGCGCTGCCCGAGCTGCGCCGCCGACTGCGCCCCGACGACCGCGGGCCCTACCTGCCGCAGGCCGCCCTCGACGGCGTCAACGGCGCCCTCGCGATCGCCGGCGTCGCCCGCATCCAGCGCGCCGAACTCGCCGACGGCGTCCTGGAGTTGCACGGCGCGTGGAGCCGCCACGACCCGGCCGCCCGGCAGGTCCTGGCCGGCGCCGCCCGCGGCTTCCTGTCCGCCCGCGACCGGCGCTTCGGGCTGGTCCGGGCGCTCGACACGCTCGGCCGCCCACTGTGGGAGTTCCCGTCCGGGAACCACGGCGAAGCGGACTGAGTCTCTTCCAGTACCGGCACGCGCCGGTACTTCACATCCGGGGGGAAGCACATGACGGGGACCGCCACCACGTCCGCGACGGCACTGTCGCACGAGCAGCGGCAGCTCGACTGGGACGGCTGCCTGAACGTCCGCGATCTGGGCGGCCTGCCCACCCGCGACGGCCGGCGCACCCGCACCGGCGCGATCGTCCGCGCCGACAACCTCGACCGGCTCACCGCCGAGGGCCAGAACGCCCTGCTCGGCTACGGCGTGCGCACGGTGATCGACCTGCGCGACCCCGTCGAGTACCGGCCGCTGCTGCCCACGCCCGCCACCCTCGACCTGGTCCGCGTCCCGCTGGACGCGCTGGCCGGCCCCGGCTGGTGGGCCCGCTTCGGCGCCCTCGACGGCACCCCGCTGTCCTTCCGCCCCTACCTCGACCACTGCCGGGACGCCGTCGCCCAGCTGGTCACCGCCGTCGCGCACGCCCAGGGCGGCGGCATCGTGGTGCACTGCGGCGCCGGCCGCGACCGCACCGGCCTGGCCGCGCTGGTCCTGCTCGCCCTCGCCGGGGTCGAACCCGCCGCGATCGCCGAGGACTACCTGCTGTCCGCCGCCAACCTGCGGCCGCTGTGGACCATCCTCGACCGCCCCGACGAGGAGGCCGGCATCGCCCGCGTCCTCGCCGACGCCGGCACCACCGCCGAGGGCGCCCTGCACGCGGTGCTCACCGAGTTCGACGCCGCGCAGTGGCTGCCCGCCGCCGAGGTCGCCGCCGTCCGGACCAGGCTCCTCGACGCGAGCTGACGCTCCGTTAAATGGTTCGCGCTCTCCCCGGGCGCGAACCATACTGCGCCGCATGGTGGACTTCGCCCTGTTCGACACCCGCGGCTACCCGACCGTCGACGTCCGTACGGGCTACGCCGGGTGGGTCGACAGCTACGAACGGACGGTTCAGGACGCGATGGACCTCGGCGTCCTGGCCCGGCTCGCCGTCCCCGCCTGGTCCGAGGCCGCCACCGCCGCCGACCTCGGCTGCGGCACCGGCCGCACCGGCGCCTGGCTGCACGAGCGCGGCGTCGGCGCGATCGACGGCGTCGACCTCACCCCCGAGATGCTCGCCCGCGCCCGCGCCCGCGGCGCCCACCGCACCCTCACCGAGGCCGACCTCGCCGCCACCGGACTCCCCACCGCCGCGTACGACTTGGCGGCCTGCTCCCTGGTCGACGAGCACCTCGCCGACCTCGGCCCCCTCTACCGCGAGGCCCATCGCCTGGTCCGCCCCGGTGGCCTGTTCGTCCTGGTCGGCCTCCACCCCACCTTCATCATGTCCGCCGGCATGCCCACCCACTACGACGGCCCCGACGGCCCCATCGCCATCACCACCCACGTCCACCTGGTCAGCGACCACCTCACCGCGGGCCTCGCCGCGGGCTGGCAGCTCGCCGAGATGCGCGAACAGACCGTCGGCGACGAGTGGATCGCCCTCAAACCCAAGTGGTCCCGCCACCGGGGCCAACCGGTCTCGGCCGCGTACGTCTGGCGCAAGGCCTGAAGGCGAGCGGGCGAGTACGAAGACAGGGGCGCGTGGGGGGCCTCCCGGCCCGCCAGGGCTGGGGGAGAACTGCGCGAATGGGCACGCGCGCAACCGCAGGGTCGCGGCACAGGACACCGACTCGCACGTGCTCGCGACCTCACGGACATGGTGTGCGTTTGTCGCGCAGTCCCCTCAGAAACCGGAGTTCGGCGCCGTCACCACCCGCGTCCGCCCGTCCGCCCTCGCAGCCAGCCCTGCTTCCAGTCGCAGCGCCCGGGCCGGCCCGAGCAGGGCCATCGCCTCGGGGACGCTCGCCCACCGGTAGGCGTCGAGCTCGCCGGCCGGCAGCACGATCGGCGTGTCGGCCGGGAGGACGCCGAGGTCGAAGAGGAAGTGGCAAGCGGGGTGGCCGAGTTCGCCACTGGAATGGGTCCAGGCGACGGCCAGCAGGTCGCCCGCCTCGCGGCGCAGCCCGGTCTCCTCGAAGAGCTCGCGGGTGGCGCACTGCTGCGCGTTCTCCCCGAGGTCGACGGTGCCGCCGACGAACTGCCAGGCGTCCCGGTAGCCGGCCTTGACGATCAGGACCCGCCCGTCGGGGTCGGTGATCAGGCAGCCCGCAGCGGCGTACACGCGGTGCAGGGAGGCGAGCCAGTCCTCACGGGTGGCGAATTCGGGGGCGTCGGCCATGTCACTCCTTCGGCGGGGTGGGGGCGTGCGGCCCCACTCTCCCACCCCCGTCGAATGCGGTGCGCCGAGGGTTCCCGGTGCCGGACGGCTCAGTGCTCGGAGTGCCGTTCCGCCCCGCGGTGCCGGTGCCCGGGCAGTTCGGTGTGGGCGGCGGGCCCGTCGGCCGGGCCCGCCATCGCGGGCGTCCGGCGCCCGCCGTGGCTGAACGCGACGTCGCCCAGGTAGCCGCCGGTCTCGGCGGCGCGCGTGGTATCGGTGTGCAGTTGCGGTGCGAGGGGTGCCGGGTTCGCCGCCATGGTGCGGTGCTCCAGCACCTGCTGGCTGCCCTTGCGGAGCCTGGTCATTCTGTCGGTCGGTCGCTTGGTCATCACCGGCCTCCCTTCATCGGCCTTCGCTGGCCCGATATGCCCATTATCGGCCCGTATCCTGTGCGACGCCTCGAACTCCCTTTACCGAAAGGCCAGCTCAGGCGTCTCGCAGTGTGGGACCATGCCCCGTGGCCACGGTGATACAAGCCGACGAATCCCAGGAACAGCGCACCGCACACCCCGCCCCGCGCGGTGGGCAGACGGACCGGGTCCGGCACCCGGCCGCCCTGATCCGCCTGGTCTCCGGGCTGTGCTGGATCGCCCTGGTGCTGCTGCTGGCGGGCTACGCCCAATCCGCCGCGCTCGGCCTGGACACCGACGTCTCCCGGATCACCGACCAGGTGCCCTGGCCGCCCGTCCAGCTCGCGGCCGCACTGTGCGGCGGCGCCCTGCTGCTGGTGCCGCTGGGCTACGCGGTCGACCGCCTGCTGCACGCCGACGGCCGCCGGGTCGCCGACGGCGTTCTCGCCGCCGTCCTCGCGTACGGCCTCTCGCTCACCCTGGACCTGCTGGCCGGCGACCTCACCACGCTCACCCACCCACTGTCCGGCGGCGACGGCCGCACCGCACCGGTGTACGGGCACCTCGCGCCGGTGGTGGCGTTCATGACCGCGATCGGCACCGCCGGCATGCGCCGCTGGCGCACCGCGCTGGCCGTCACCCTGACCATGTCCGGCCTGTCCGGGCTGATCACCGGGTACGCCACCCCGCTGTCCCTGGTGCTGTCGCTGCTGCTCGGCTGGACCGCCGCGCACGCCACCCGGTACGCCGTCGGCGAGCCGGTCGGCACCCCCACCGAGGACCAGATCGGCGCCGCACTGGCCGCCTGCGGGGTACGCCCCGACGCGGTGCTCGCCATCGGACCGACCCGCTACCTGGTCACCCAGCGCGACGGCCGCCCCGAGCTGGACGTCCACCTGCTCGACCGGCACGTCCAGGCCAGCGGACTGCTCGGCCACCTGTGGCTGGCCCTGCGCCTGCGCACCGCCCCCCGCCCGCTCGGCCTGCGCCCGCTGCGCGCCGGACTCGAACACCAGACCCTGCTCGGCCACGCCGCGTCCGCCGCCGGCGCCCGCACCCGCACGCCCGTCGCCGCCGTCGAGCTGAGCCCCGACGCCGCGCTGGTCGCCTACCGGCGGATCGACGCCCGGCCGTTCGCCGAACTGTTCACCGAGTACGCCCCGGCACCGGACCAGTCCGGCGACGAGCCCGCCGACAACACCCCCACCGATGCCGAACTCCGCGACGCCTGGCAGCAGTTGGCCCTGCTGCAACGCCGCCGGATCGCGCACCGCTCGCTCTCCCCGCACACCGTGCTGCTGGACGCCGAAGGCCGGGTCCACCTGGTCGGCCTGGCCCGCGGCGAGATCGCGGCCGGCGACCTGCTGCTGCGTCTGGACGTCGCCGGAATGCTCGCCGTCCTCGCCGTGCACGCCGGACCGGAACGGGCGGTGCGGGCCGCGATCGACGTACTCGGCCGAGGACCGGTCGGCAGCGCACTGCCACTCCTCCAGCCGATCGCCCTGGCCCGCCACACCCGCGCCGCGCTCGCCCGGCACAAGCAGCTGACCGGCGAACTGCGCGCCGAGGTGCAGCGCCAGATGCCGCAGGCCGCCACCGAACCCGTCCGGCTGGAACGGCTGCGCCCGCGCACGCTGCTCAGCATCGTCGCCGGGATCGCGGTCGGGTACGCGCTGCTGAACTTCCTGTTCAACACCGACGTCAACCCGGTCACGCTGGTCGCCGACTCCGACCCGCTGTGGCTGACCGGCGCGGCGCTCTGGGCCGCGGCCAGCTACCCCGTCGCGAGCTTCGCGTTCAGCGGCTTCGTCCCCGAGAAACTGTCGTTCCGCTCCACCCTCGCCGCCCAGGTCGCCGGGGCCTTCGTCAAGGTGGCCGCCCCCGGCGGCGTCGGCGGCCTCGCCCTGAACACCCGCTACCTGCAGTGCGCGGGCATCCCCACCGCGCAGGCGATGTCCAGCATCGGCGTCAGCCAGCTGTTCGGCCTGGTGCTGCACATGCTGCAGCTCGCCGTGTTCAGCGCCCTGGTCGGCGCGGACACCACGTCCGGCGACGACTCCCCGTCACTGGCCAGTGGCTGGGTGCTGTGGCTGGCCGGGGTCGCCGCCGCGGTCGTCGCGGTGTCGATCGCCGCGGTGCCTTCGCTGCGGCGGCGCGCCCAGACCCTGCTGCGGCCGCTGCGCGCCGAGGTGCTGCCGCGCCTGCTCGACCTGGCCCAGCGGCCCGGCAGGCTCGCCACCGGCGTGGCCGGCCAGCTGCTGGTGTCGATGTGTTTCGTGGTCTGCCTGTACTGCTGCACCCGCGCGGTCGGCCAGCACCCGGGGTTCAACGCCGTCGCGGTGAGCTTCCTGGCCGGCAACGCGGCCGGCAATGTGGTGCCGACGCCGGGCGGTGTGGGCGGAGTGGAGGGCCTGACCGCGGGCATGCTCAACGCGACCGCCGGCACGAACTACGGCACCGCGCTCGCCGCGGTGGTGCTGTACCGGCTGCTCACCTTCGTCCTGCCGGTGCTGCCGGGCTGGGTCGCCTTCACCTGGCTGAAGCGCCGCCGGGCGATCTGACCCCGCACCGGGTCACTCGCCCCGGTGGTCCTCGTCCCCCACCGCGACCTCCCGGACCTGATCCACCGCATCCCCCTCGTCGGCCGGCGCCGCCCCCAGCTCGCGCTGGCGCCGCAGCACCTCCAGATCGTCCACCTCCGGCTCCACCGCCTCCCGCTCCGCGTCCCCCGCCTCCATCACGGTCGGGGTCGGCTCGTCGTCGTCCTCGGGGTACTCGGGGTTCTCGGGGTTCTCCGCATTCAGGCGCATACCACCAGTATCCGGCGCAACCCCCCGGAACCGTCATCTTTGGAACGGCCGATCCGCCATCCGGGCCCGCGCGCGCCCGGCGCGGGTAGGGTCGGGGGTGCGCTCGTACGGTGGGGTGGGGCCCGTGTGGTGGAGGGTGGTCGGGATGCTGGTGGCAGAGGTGGCCGGGGCGTCGGCGCGGCTGGCGGGGACGGCGGCGCGGTCGGAGAAGGTGGGGGTGCTGGCGGAGCTGTTCGGGCGGGTCTCGGCCGAGGAGGCGCCGCTGGTGGTGGCGTACCTGGCGGGGCGGTTGCCGCAGCGGAAGGTCGGGGTGGGCTGGCAGACCCTGCGGGAGCGTCCCGCGCCGGCCGCCGAAGCGACTCTCGGGGTGCTGGAACTTGACCGCCGGCTGTCCGCCCTCGCGGCCCTCGCCGGTCCCGGCTCGCAGCGCGAACGGCGGCGGCAGGTGGACGAGTTGATGGCGCTGGCCACCGAGCAGGAGCAGCACTTCCTGTTCGGGCTGCTCTCCGGCGAGCTGCGTCAGGGCGCGCTGGACGCGGTGGCGGTGGAGGGCCTGGCGGCAGCCGTCGGCGCACCGGCCGGAGCGGTCCGGCGGGCGCTCATGCTGTCGGGCGAACTCGGGCCGCTGGCAGGCAGGTTGATCGAGCAGGGCCCGGCCGCACTGGACGCCTTCCGGCTGACCGTCGAACGCCCGGTGCAGCCGATGCTGGCGCAGAGCGCCAAGGACGTGGACGAGGCCTTGGACCGGCTCGGCCCGTGCGCGGTGGAGGAGAAGCTGGACGGGATCCGCATCCAGGCGCACCGCGCGGGCGACACCGTCCGCATCTACACCCGGACGCTCGCCGAGATCACCGCCCGGCTTCCCGAAGTCGTCGCCCTGGTACGGGAGTTGCCGCAGGATCGGCTCATCCTGGACGGCGAGGTGCTGGCCCTGGACGAGGAGGGGCTGCCGCGGCCGTTCCAGCAGACCTCCGGCCGGGTCGGCTCGCACGGCGAGCACACCGAACTTCCGTTGTCCGCCGTCTTCTTCGACCTGCTGCTGACCGGCGACCGGGATCTGCTGGACGCCCCCGCCGCCGAACGCCACGCCGAACTCGCCGCGCTGGTACCGGAGTCCGCCCGGGTCCGGCACCTCAGGGTGGACGACCCGTCCGATCCCGAACAGCGGCGGCTGGCCCAGGAGTTCACCCGCGCCGCGACCGCCGAGCACCGGCACGAGGGGGTGGTGGTGAAGTCGCTGGACGCACCGTACAGCGCGGGGCGGCGCGGTTCGTCCTGGCTGAAGGTGAAGCCCGTCCACACCCTCGACCTGGTGGTCCTGGCCGCCGAGTGGGGGCACGGGCGGCGCACCGGCCGGCTGTCCAACCTGCACCTGGGGGCCCGGCGGCCGGACGGCACGTTCGCGATGCTCGGCAAGACCTTCAAGGGCCTCACCGACAGCCTGCTGGAGTGGCAGACGCAGCGGCTGCGCGACCTGGCGGTCAGCGAGGAGCGCTGGGGCGTGGTGGTGCGGCCCGAGCTGGTGGTGGAGATCGCCTTCGACGGGGTCCAGCGCTCCAGCCGCTACCCGGACGGGGTGACGCTGCGCTTCGCCCGGGTGCTGCGCTACCGGGAGGACAAGAGCGCCGCCGAGGCGGACACCGTGGAGTCGGTGGCGGCGCTGCTTCCCTGACGCCCCCTCAGCCCGTATCGGCCGACACCCAGCGTTAATGCCCCGTCATCGCTCTTGCAAAAGAGTTGCAATAGGGTGGCCCTCGCAACGGATCATCCGTCGACCGAGAGGGGCTGCTCACCCATGGGTGCCTACACGCTGCCTGACCTGCCCTACGACTACTCCGCCCTGGAGCGGGCGATGTCCGCCGAAATCCTGGAGCTGCACCACTCCAAGCACCACCAGGCGTACGTCAACGGCGCCAACCTGACGCTGGAACAGCTCGCCGAAGCCCGCGACAAGGAGCAGTTCGGCTCGCTGGTCGGCCTGCAGAAGACCCTCGCCTTCAACCTGTCCGGCCACGTCCTGCACTCGCTGTTCTGGCAGAACCTCTCTCCCGAGGGCGGCGACCGCCCGGACGGCGCGCTCGCCGAGGCCATCACCGAGCACTTCGGCAGCTTCGAGGCGTTCAAGCAGCAGCTGACCACCGCCACCGTCGGTGTCCAGGGCTCCGGCTGGGGCATCCTCTCCTGGGAGCCGCTCGGCAAGCGCCTGATCGTCGAGCAGGTCTACGACCACCACGGCAACGTCGGCCAGGGCACCGTCCCGCTGCTCGCCTTCGACGCCTGGGAGCACGCCTACTACCTCCAGTACAAGAACGTCCGCCCCGACTACGTCACCCGCCTCTGGGACGTCGTCAACTGGCAGGACGTCACCACCCGCTTCACCACTGCCACTTCCGCCTGACGGCATCCGTCCGCCGGGGCCCCGCGCGCGGCAGGGCCCCGGCACGGCCGTCCCGTCCGGCCCCGCTAACGTGGGCGTCATGAACGCGGCAGAGGAGTTCGAGACCCACCGGCCACGGCTGTTCTCGCTCGCGTACCGGATGCTCGGATCCGCCGCCGAGGCCGAGGACGCCGTGCAGGACACCTACCTGCGCTGGCACGGGGCGCTGCCGGGGCAGATCGCCGCACCCGGGCCGTGGCTGAACAAGGTGCTCACCAACCTCTGCCTGAACCGCCTCACCTCCGCCCGGGCCCGGCGCGAGGAGTACCCGGGCACCTGGCTGCCCGAACCGGTCGCCACCGGCGGCGGCGCCCTCGGGCCGATGGAACACGCCGAGCAGCGCGAGGCGGTGTCCTTCGCCGTCCTCACGCTGATGGAGCGGCTCACCCCGCCCGAGCGGGCCGCGGTGGTGCTGCGCGACGCCTTCGCCTACAGCCACCGCGAGATCGCCGGCGTCCTGGACTGCTCCGAGCCCGCCGCCCGCCAGCTCTACCACCGCGGCCACCGGCACCTGACCGACGACGCCCCGCAGCCCGCACCCGACCCGGCCCAGAACGCCGCCCTGCTGCAACGCTTCCTCTCCGCCGCGGCCGACGGCGCCCTGGACCGGCTCGAACAACTCCTCGCCGAACAGGTCGTGGTGTGGGCGGACGGCGGCGGCAAGGTCCGGGCCGCGCTGCGCCCGGTGACCGGCCGCGACAACGTCACCCGCTTCCTCGCCGGGCTGTTCGCCCGCTTCACCACCGGCGTCCGGTTCGAGGCCGCCGAGGCCAACGGCCTTCCGGCGGTGCTCGGTTGGGAGGGCGACCGGCTCACCACGCTGGGCTCCATCGACGCCGGACCGGACGGCGTCACCACCGTCCGGATCCTGCGCAACCCCGACAAACTCGCCCACTTCGCGGCCCGCCACCGCCCGCTGTCACAGAACGCCTGACTGCCCGGTTCCTTCCTTCCGAGATCCCCTCCGGGAAGGAACCGACCATGAACGACCGCACCCTGCTGGTGACCGGCGCGACCGGCGTGCTCGGCCGCGAAATTCTGCGCCGGGCGCACGAAACCGAGCTCACCGTGCGCGCCCTGACCCGCCGCACCACCCCGCCGGACCTCCCCGGCACGGCCGGCACCGACTGGCGCACCGGCGACCTCGTCGCCAACGTCGGCCTGGACGCCGCGCTGATCGGCGTGGACACGGTGATCCACTGCGCCAGCGACCCGCGCCACCCCAAGGACGACCTGCCGGCCTTCCGCCACCTCCTCGACGCGGCCCGCCGGGCCGGCGTCCGACACCTCGTCAACATCTCGATCGTCGGCATCGACCAGGTCCCGACGAAGTACTTCCGCGTCAAACTCGAAGTCGAGCGGCTGCTCGCCGAATCCGGCCTCGGCTGGACCAACCTGCGCGCCACCCAGTTCCCCCAGTTCCTCGAGGGCATGCTCACCGCCCTCGCCCGCCTGCCCGTCCTCCCCATGCTCGCCGACACCCCCTGCCAGCCCGTCCACCCCACCGAGGTCGCCGACCGCCTGCTCACCCTCGCCCTCGGCCAACCCGTCGGCCACGCCCCGGACTTCGGCGGCCCCGAGATCCACCCCTCCACCCACCTCGCCGCCACCTGGCTCCGCACCACCCACCCCCACCGCCGCCGCGTCCTCCCCGTCCACCTCCCCGGCCGCCTCGGCACCGCCCTCCGCCAGGGCCACCTCACCACCCCCACCCACCCCGACGGCACCGCCACCTGGTCCGACTACCTGGCCACCCGCCGCGCCTGAACTCCCCCGCACTCTCGTGTGCGGCCCCCTGCCGGGCCCGGGCGGTGTTCGACCGCCCGGTCCGTGGCATGCTGCGGCAGGACACAGCGGTGATCGTCCGCCGGAGCTGTCCGTCCTCAACGGCTTCGACGCCGACCACCCGCGGAAGGACGCACATGCTGGAGCTCAACGGGATCCGGGCCTTGCACGCGGTGTCCACCACCGGATCGATCAGCTCGGCCGCGGCAGTCCTGCACCTGACCGCCTCGGCGGTGTCCCAGCGGCTCGCGAAGCTCGAACGCGAGGTGGGGCAGACCCTGCTCGAACGCCACAGCCGGGGCGTGCTGCTGACCGACGCCGCGAAACTGCTCGTCGAACGGGCCGACGAGATCCTGGCCCTGGTCGACCAGACCGAGGCCGAACTGGAGGGGCACCGCGGCGCGGTGGTCGGGCAGGTGTCGATAGCCGGGTTCCCGACAGCGGCTCGCGGCCTGCTGACCGGCACACTCGTCCGCCTCGCCGCCGAGTTCCCGGCGCTGCGCCCCAGGATCTCCGAACTGGAACCCGACGCGTCGGTACCGCTGGTGATCCGCGGCGACCTCGACATCGCAGTGCTGCAGGACTGGTTCAACGTGCCGCTGAACCTCCCGCCCGGGCTGAGCCGAACGGAACTGCTCGACGACGTCGCCGACATCGCGCTGCCCGCGAGCCATCCACTGGCAGCGCGCGAAACGGTCGACCTCGTCGAACTGCACAGCGACCGGTGGATCAGCTGGACCCCCGGCTCCGGCTGCTACGAATGGCTGCTCCACACCCTGCGGGGGTACAGCATCGAGCCCCGGATCGTCCACACGGCCGGCGAATACGCCACCCAACTGGCGCTCGTACAGGCCGGCTTCGGCATCGCGATCATCCCACGGCTCGGCCGGGACCCGATCCCGGAAGGCGTAAGGATCGTCCGGGCGAGGCCGCTGCTGAGCCGGCACGTCTACGCGGTCTGGCGGGCCGGCGGCGATCGTCGCCCGGCGATCCGCGCGACGATCGCCGCACTGTCGAGGACCGCGCAGGCAACGCTCTGACCGGATCGCCGGCGCCGGCCCGGGCACTCACTCGGTGCCGGGCAGCTCCCGCATCCTGCGAACCGGCGAGCAGAACAGCACCAGCCAGCTCCCGGTCAGGCCCACCGCGCCGACCAGGATCGCCATCCGCACCCCGGTCGCGCCCGCCAGCATACCCGCGACCGCCGAACCGATCGCCAGCACCCCGGTGATCAGGAAACGGTAGGTCGCCCCCATTCTGGCCATCATCCCGTCCGAGGTGACGTGCTGACGGATCGCGGCCTTCAGCACATTGTCGACACCGACCTTGAACGCCACCACCGCCCAGGCGACGATGCCGATCCACACCGCGGCCCCGTCCACGGCGAACGGCACCGCCAACGCGAACGGCCCGCAACAGGCGCCCACCACCCACAGCGCCCGGCCGTAACCGAGCCGGCGCCCGATCCGGCGGGCGACCGCCGCCCCGAGGAACACCCCCACACCACCCGAGGTCAGGAAGGCACCGACCAGGGAGGCGGAACGGTGCAGCGCCGAGACGTACAGCACCGGGACGAGCGTGATGACGATCCGCAGGCAGAAGTTGCTCCAGGACGCCTCCAACGAGACGCTCCGCAGCACCCCATGACCCAACACGTACCCGAGGCCGGCCCGGACCTCCGGCCACAGAGGCTTGGCCGTGCCGGCCTTCTCCAACCGCGGCTCCCGCTCGCGGATCAGGCCCAGCCAGACGGCGGACCACAGGTACGTCACGGCGTTGACCACAATCGCGAACGGCGCGGTCAGCACCTGAACGAGGAAACCGCCGATGCTCCGACCCGCGACCTCCGCGCCCGCGAACATGCCGCCCAGCCTGGCATTCGCCTCCATCAGGTGTTCCCTACCGACGAGACGCGGGAGATAGGCCCCCGACGCCACCTCGAAGAAAACGGTCGCGACACCGACGAGCAGCACCACCAGACAGAGCTGGGCGCTGGTCAGCACATCAAAAACCCAGGCGACCGGCACCGACGCCATCAACACACCACGCACCACATCGGTGACCACCAGCACCGGCCGCCGCGGCATCCGCTCGAGCCACGCACCGGCCTGCAGCCCGACCAGCAGAAACGGCAACGACCCCAGAAACGCCAACACACTGACCTGAGAGGCCCCGGCACCAAGCGCCTCGATCGCCACCACCGGCACCGCCACGTAGCTGACCTGAGTACCCACCTGACTCAAGCTGTACGCGGTGAACAACCTCCGAAAGTCCGCATGGCCCCCCAACAACGACCGCGGCCGCTCCCCAGAACCCACCGCCGCCACATCCCCCGCCCCCACCACGGCCTCAGCCTCAACCCGGCCACCCCGCCCTTGCCCGGCCCCCCTACTCACCCAAAGCCGACCCCGGCCCGGATTCCCCCTACGAACTGGCAGGATCCCCACGTCTCTCGCTCCCCCATCCAACGGCCATCACCCCGATCGTGGCCGGACCGGATCACTTGCGGTAGCGAAAGGTTCTGAAGGCGGGGCTTAAGCAAACCTTGCGGCAACGGCGCGAGCCGCCTGCGGGATTCGAACCCGCGACCTACGCATTACGAGCCCGAGAGTGATCATGATGGCTGGTGTCGCCGTAGATCGCTTGGTGATGAACCCGCAGGTCAGAGCGTTGCGCTGTGATCCACGATCCCGCCCGAACCGGCACCTGCCGCCTCGTCCGCTCACGCATCGCTCACGCAGACCTGCCCCACAGCGAACACCGAGAGGCGCCCGGAGCAGACGCCCGACAGGGAATCGGCGACCCGGGCCATCCTCTCGCCGACAAGTAACGTATCGCCGGCTATCTGCACAGCGACCTGTGAGCGGGACCACCGGACACCGATGGTCCAGAACCTTGAGACATGCTTCAGGAGGCGCCCGAAGCGGCAACTCGCAACCGACCACCCGGCGCCAACCCGGTAGAGACGAAACGCCGGGCGGCCAACCCTCCAGGCAGCGACAGGCGGTCCAAACGAATAATCCAATTGAACTACCCTTCAGACGCGCGATAAAGATCGACCCGCGCCGCCCAGCCGTGCGCACTCAACGATCAAGCAGAATGACCCGCATTCCTCGCCGGCCGTGGTAGAATCACGCCCTATCCTTGCCATCTTCCGGGAGGCGTCATGCCAACTCTCCAAGAGCACCTTCTTCGGACGGTCACTGAGTTTGCGACAAGGACGCCCTCCAGAAAAGAAGCCGACGTTCAGGCCGGCATTCGCTCTTTTCTGCTCGCCTCACCCATGGGCCTTGATGAAGATACTGTAGTCCGACTCGAGGTTCCGACCCAGGACGGAACTCGGCGGAGAATCGATATCGAGGTCGGCCAATGCGTCATTGAGGTCAAGAAGGACATCAGAAATCCCAAGGTAGTCGCAGAAGCTGAAGATCAGCTCGCGGGATATGTTCAGACGCAGAGTCGCACAATCGGATCGAATTATCTGGGAATTCTTACCGATGGGGCGACGTGGAATCTCTACCGACTTATCAATGATATCCTGGTTCGGGTCGACACTCTCGAAGTCGACCCGTCCGATCCGGACGTTGAGGCCTTGCAGGTCTGGATCGAATCCATCCTTGCCACCGGGCGCTCGATCCCTCCAAGTCCTGCAGAGATCGAGGCTCGCCTTGGTGCCGAGTCACCCTCATTTCGCGCTGACCAGAGGCTTCTTCGAGCCTACTACGAAGCCGCCAAGAGCGATCCAGAAGTCAGGCTGAAGCGCCACCTCTGGGCGAAACTTCTTCGTACCGCGTTGGGCACTAGCTTCAACGACGATGCACATCTGTTTGTTGACCACACTCTCCTGGTCCTCGAAGCCAACATCATTGCACACGCCGTAACCGGAATTGATCTAGAGGGTGCAATCAGAAATCCGAAGTCCCTCGTCAATGGCGCGGCATTCGCCGATTCGCAGATCAGCAACGTTGTAGAAGCCGATTTCTTCGACTGGATTTTGAAGGTCCCGGACGGGGAAGAGTTCGTCGCAAACGTCACCCGGAAACTGAAGAGATTCTCCTGGGGCAACGTCGAGCATGATGTCCTGAAGATTCTGTATGAGTCCGTCATCGGCGCCGACACGCGAAAGAGCCTTGGAGAGTACTACACTCCAGACTGGTTGGCTGAGCACGTTGTCGAGTCAGCTCTTACTAACCCTCTCGACCAGAAAGTTATGGACCCGGCCTGCGGGTCCGGTACCTTCATTTTTCACGCCGTCCGCCGTCATCTCCATGAGGCAGATACCCAGGGGCTCAGCAATCGCGATGCGCTAAACAGCGTCCTGTCGCATGTGTATGGCATGGATATTCACCCAGTGTCCGTTGTCCTGGCGCGCGTTACGTATCTGCTTGCCATCGGATTCGCTCGACTCTCTGCCGACCGAGGCCCAATAAATGTTCCAGTTTATCTGGGCGACTCAATGCAGTGGATCAACGATGCCGCGTCAATAGACGAAAGGGTCATGCGCATCGAGGTAGACACTGCGGATCTAGCCGCGCATGAGAGTCAAGGGGTCTTGTTCTCTGCCGGCCGATCTCTGTGCTTCCCTCTGTCCACCATTGACGATCCGGCCACATTTGATCGGCTCATCACCGAGCTAGCTAGTCTTGCTCAGACTTACACCACTAGCGGGAAGCCGAAGCCGCAAATTGATTCGACACTCAGGCGATATGGCGTAATCGACAAGGAGGATCGGCGAACTCTCATCGACACATTCAACCTCCTTTGCGACTTGAACGCAAACAACGAAAATCACATCTGGGGATATTTCGTCCGTAATCAGGTCCGTCCCCTGTGGTTCGCGCTCCCGAACCGCCGTATGGATGTTCTGGTAGGAAACCCTCCGTGGGTCGCCTACAAGTACATGACCGACGCCATGCAGAAGCAGTTTAAGCGGTTCAGCCAGGCACGAAACCTGTGGGCCGGAAAACACAGCTCTGCGCATCAGGATTTGGTCGGACTCTTTATTGCTCGAAGCGTCGAGCAATATCTAAAGGCCGACGGAAAATTCGGATTCGTTGTGCCCAAGGCTGTACTATCTCGGGCCCAGTACGAAGGCTTCAGGTCGGGCAGATGGTTGACACTCATGGGCCAAAGCTCTGAAACCGATGTCAAGGTACGCGCCAGCTTCGATGAAGTCTGGGATCTTGAGAAGATTCGCCCAGCAATATTTCCAGTGCCAGCAGCTGTCGTTCTCGGACGAAAGACAGGCGAAGCCGCCCGGATGCCCAATGACGTTCGAGTCTTCACGGGAAATCTGGGAATCCGTTCAATCGGACTTGACAAGGCCAGAAGCATCGTCAAGGAGCAAGCGGGCGTATCTGTGGCCTTGTCTCACGACGACAGTCCTAAGTCGCCATACTCGGATATCGTTTTTCAGGGCGCTATTATCGCGCCTAGGTTCCTCCTGTACGTTACCGAGCGCGAGGTAAGTCAGCTGGGCGTTGCTTCAGGGAATGTCCGTGTTCAGTCTCTCCGTACGTCGCTGGAGAAAAAGCCTTGGAAGGATCTTCCGGGCTTGACCGGACGGATCGAGTCGGCATTCTTCCATCGCGTTGCCCTAGGATCGACGCTCGTTCCATACCGGCTCCTTGAGCCGTGGCGTGCGGTGCTGCCAGTCATTGATGGCAAGCTTCTGGACGAAGGAAAAATTGCCGACTATGAGGGGCTCTCAGCGTGGTGGAACGACGCATCGGCGGTCTGGGAAGCCAATAAGGGCGACAAGAGTAAGCTTTCTCTGATGGATCAGATTAACTACCAGGGGAAGCTCGCAAAACAGCTTCGCCGGGGAAAGTACCGTGTAGTGCATGTCGCATCAGGGACCACTCTCGCTGCAGCATACACCGAAGATCCTGAACTGATCATCGACAATTCACTTTTCTGGCTTACCGTTCACGACTTGGAGTCAGCCCTCTATCTGACCGCCATTCTGAACAGCGAAGTTACTCTCGGCAAGGTCTCTGCCCTGCAGTCGCGAGGATTGTTCGGCGCCCGACACTTCAACAAATACCTCTGGCATTTGCCGATCCCACGATTCAATCCGAAGGATGCTCGGCACATGAGATTGGCCGAACTGTCGACACTTGCGCAGGATGTAGCGGCCAGTGTTGATGTTCAAGCGGTTGGTTTCCAGAGAGCCCGTGATCTCGTTAGAGGTGAACTCTCTTCTGCGAACATTAGTCCCGAGATTGACGAACTAGTCGGCGAGGTAGTCATTTGAGTCCCTGCAGCCGGCAGGCATTCGGTTCGTTCGGGCCATTGGATTAATCGGCCTGCCTACGAGCGGAGGTCCCCTCCTGGTCGGGTATCCAGGAGGGGACCTCCGGGACAACAATCAAGCCGAGAGTGGCGAGCTTGTCGGAACGGCTTGTCACATCTCCGTAGCAGCAACCAACCTTTCCGTTCGGGCAGCCATCACGTTGGCCATTGCCTGCCTGTTCGTGATCCATTCCGTGTCGCCGGCGGATATCGAGCGCTGTACAGCTTCGAAGGCGGCTCCGTCGGCCACAACAGGCTTGGCTAGGTGTGCCCGCATGTAGTGCTTAAAGAGCGCGGGCAGCTGATCCGGCCTCGTTACGGTCTTGGTCCTCAGCGAGAGGACCGGGAGAAACCACGATTCGAAGCCATCCTTGACCTCCTGAGTGGCTCGGTACGCATCGTGTAGCGGCTGCACGCTGACCATGTGATCGTACGGAAGGTGGCCGTGGAGAGCGTACTGGACCCGGATGCCGTCGAACTCACGGAAGTGCTGGCCATGAGCGGCGATGTGGTTGGCGGCGTTCTGAGTGGTAGTCATGACAGCTGCGTCCACCTGGTGCCTTCGGGCTGCCGCGAGGACAGTCGCATGGATGCCGGCGCGCGGGTCGAGGACAAGGCCGTGGAGCCCAAGCGGCGAGAGGTCAATGCCGTGGTCGCGGGTTCGGGAGAGGATCAGGCGCTGGGCGACGTTGGCAGCTGTGTGCTGGAGGTGCTTTGGCTGCTGGCGGTGGCTGGCGTGGATATCCGAGCGGTCGAGGACGGGACGGTCCTTTGCGAGTTCAGCGACGAGGTGGAGGCCGGTGCGGTCCTCGGTGTGGGTGCTGCCGCAGGCGTTGCAGGGGTGGTTGCCGGTGCCGGTCATGTGGCCGCAGGCCCGGCAGGTGGGGACGGTCTCGCGGCTGATAGTGAGGGCGCCGGCGCGGAGGTTGTTCTCGATCATCTCCAGCGCGAGGCCGGCGACCTCGGCGTCGGTGTCGGTCATGATGCCGCCCTCCGGGGACTGTCCAGGCGTGTACTTGTCGGCTATCAGGTCGGCCTCGAAGCGCTGGCGTGGGATCTTCGGGCCCTCGGCCTGGCGGTGGCGGAGGTCTCCGGCGAGGGTGACGGTATTCCACAGGTGGGGCGCCGGCGGTAAACCGAGGATGGCGTTGAGGGCGGCGGCAAGGCGGATGCCGACGGCCTTGCCGGGCCAGGTAGCGAAGGTGAAGGGCCCGTTCTGGACGGGCCCGTTGAGGAACAGGTGTCGCACGGGCGTCTCCTAGATCGGCGGGGTGGTGGTTCCCGTCCGGGTGAGCCGGCCGTCGTGCAGCTCGTAGTGGAGGATCGCGGCGTTGGGCATCTTGCCCTTCCGCTCCTCGGCGAGGATCTCGGGCAGGGTGCGGACTTCGAGCAGGGATCGCAGCGCCACCGCAGCGGTTTGGTGGGTGAAGGCGACGACGGTACGCGCGCCCTGAAGCTCGGCCTGGGCGAGGGCGGCGAACTCGGCGGCCCGGTTGAGCACGCCCTCAGCGAGCGACTCGCCGCCACCTGGCGCGGTCCAGACGTGCTTGCGCAGGCGGCGGTCCTCGGCGAGTGCGGGGTAGCTCTCGTACAGCTCGCGCTTGGTCATGTAGGTGGCGTCGCCGTAGTGCTGCTCGTCCAGGAGCGCGGTCTGCTGGGGCCAGCCATCGGGGAGGGCCGGCAGGGCGATCGCGGCGGTGTCGATCGCCCTGCGGTAGGTCGAGGTGTAGACGTGCAGCAGATCGGAGCCCGCGAGCTGCGGGAGGACCTCGGCGAGCCACTGGGCTTGCCGGAAGCCGCGCGGGGTCAGGCCGACGATGGTGCGGGAGATGGCATGGGCGGTGGCTCCGCTATAGGGGCGGGGGTCCTGGTAGAAGCCGTTGTACTTGTCGGCGTTCTCGACGGACTCGGCGTGTCGGATGACGAGCAGGGGCAAGACGAGGCTCCTATCCGGCGAGGTTGGCGACGTAGGAGCCGCTGACGGTCCAGGGAGTGAGTTCGATGCCGAAGCCGCTGTGTTCGCCGTCCTTGGTGTGGACGAGCTTGCCGGACAGGTGCACGGTGTCGCCGGACCTGAAGGCGCCGGTGTAGGCGCCGAGGTAGGAGCGCATGTGGGTGATCCGGCGGGCGAAGGAGTCGGCCTCGTCGATGGTCGAGCTGAGGATGGTCTTGACCTTGATCCCGTAGACGGCCGGGGTGGTGAGACCCTCGGCGTGGTCGGTGATCTTGGCGAGGAGCGAGATCTCGCCGATCTCCTTGGAGGAGATCCGGGCGAAGGTCTTGTCGCGGTCGGAGCGGATGGGTTCGCAGTTGATGTGCGCGCAGGCGTTGGCGGTGAGTCCTTGGAGCTTGCGGCGTTCCTGCTTGATGAGGGCGTCGAACGAGCTGCCCTCCATGTACTTAGCTCGGCGGATGTACAGCCGGGTGAGGTCGTCTCCGTCATACGGCCGGATCAGCTCGGTCTGCTGGAAGAGCTCCTGTGCGGCCTGGTAGCCCTCGGGTCCGTAGCAGACGAGGTCGATGTCGGAGCGCTCGTTGAAGCAGCCGACGAGGAAGGAGCCGGTGACGCCGATCAGGCCCTGGGCGTCGTTCGCGGTGATCCACTCGGTGATCGCCAGGAGATCCTTGCCGGCCGGATTGTCGGCGACCGCGCCGGGGTCCTCGTAAATGGCGGCGAGGGCCTGACGGCAGGAGTAGTGGACGGCCACGTCCTCGCGCGGGATGCCGGTGATGACGCAGCCGAGGGTGTCGGAGTAGACGTAGCACTCCGGCCTGCCGGCCAGGATGCCGAAGGACTTCGACACGACGCTGTTCTGCCGGTAGGTCCGGCCGAACAGCCGCCGGTCGCCCTTCTCGTCGGGGTGGTACTTGACGTAACCGAGGTAGTGGCTGCCGGGGTGACTGTCGCCGATGACCTTGAAGACGACTCCGTGATGGTCCATCAGGTAGTCGCGATCGCGGACGGTGGGGACCGGCCTACCGGTGTTCAGCGGTGAACCGTTCCAGAGTGGGGAAGGTGCCGGTGTCGATCGTGTCGGACGACTCATACTGATCAAGTCCCATCGTGAAGAGGGTGCGCCGGTACTGCCACTTGATGTGCTTGTCGTGCCGCGTGGGATCGGTGGGCCGCATGAGGGCGAGGAAGAAGAAACACTTGACGAGCAGGAAGTCACCCAGGTGCTCGCTCACCCGCTGCCCGATCAGGGGCGCGGTGGTCTCGTCGAGCGCGGCGACGTAGGCGGCGCGCTGCTCGGGGGTGATGCCGTAGCCCTTGCCGCCGCCCTTGAAGGCCACGATGTCGAGCGCGGGGTAGACGTCGTAGCCGAGCGGGACCGGTCCGTGGTGCTGCCAGTCGATGACGCCGGCCTGAAGGACGTTTGGCAGGCCGTAGTCCAGGTGCCCGTGCACCATCGGGAGCTGGGCCAGCCGGTCGAGGGCGTGCTTGACCGCTTCGTGGACGCGCGGGGTGTCGAAGTCCGGGTTCTCCTCGAAGACCTCTGCCGCGAAGGCCGCCTTCTCGAACCACGGCGTGGCGGGGAGGGGGTGCCTCGCCTGGGCCTGCAGGAGCTTCGATGCGACGGCCGCCGCCGTGCTGATCACCTGGTAGCTGACCTGACCGTCCTGCCTGGCGTCGGCCAGCGCCTCCTCGTGAAGCGAGCTGTCGCCGATGGCGCGCTCGATGACGAAGTAGGTCTCGTTCTCTGAGCCGCTGTCGACGATCTCCGGCACCGGGTAACCAAGGCCGGCGGCCAGCTGCTGGAACTCGGTCTCAACCCGCAGATCCTCACCGCCGGTCCGCTTGTAGAGCAGGCCGTCGGCGGACCTCCACACCGCGCCCTGCGTGGCCGTTCTGTCCTTCACGAACTCCCAGTCACTCATCCATCCATCCTTCCGTAGAGCAAAGTTCGGGTGGAGCACGGCTGCTCCGCGCGAGTCGGACGGGGTGGGGCCGGCCGCTCCCGGGGGAATGAGCGACCGGCCCCCGTCACCGCCCAGCCGGTGCGCCTGGACCAGCACGGGCGGAGTCGGTAGGCGCGCGGCGAGCGGTGCTGCGAGAACCATCTGTACGCGCGGGCGCGTGGCCAGGTGGGCGCGTGGGGACGGGGCCTGGGACGGTCGGTGCGGACGAGGCTCGCGATGAGTGCCGCCCGGCGGGCCGAGCGAGGGTGCTCGGGTACCGCGACAGCGGGCACCGCCAGTTCGGCCCAGACCTTCTTGCCATGGGTCGTCGGTTCCGCGCCCCAGGTCTCCGACAGGCCCTCGATCAGCAGCATGCCTCGACCGGTGGTCAGTTCGTCGTTGCCGAAGTTCGCGGCGCCGGTGGGCATCCGGCGCGACGGGTCGTACACCTCGATCACCACCCGGTCCCCGTCCGGTGACAGGTAAATGCCGGCGAGCAGTCTCCCCGACGCGTGGATGACCGCGTTGGCGAGCAGCTCGTCGGCGACCAGAGCGATGTCGCCAAGCGAAGTCGGGTCGATCCCCCACGAGCGGGCGACTCGGACGACGGCTTCTCGGGCTGGTGGGACGTGGTCACGCCTGGTGCCGATGAACGAAATACGCCGAGCGTGGGTGAAGGCGGTCACCGGTCACCGTCGCAGGCTTGGACAGCATCGACGACGCTGTTGCACGGCCAGGGGCCGCAGCCGTCGCTGCACCGGCCGTCCTCGAACTGGTGGCGGTCGAGGACTTCTCGGGCGTGGGTGCCAGCGGTGGCGAAACGCTCGCGACGCGCGGCGGCACGGTCGGAGTGGCTCGCGCTTGCGTTCGACGCCCGGCCGGCTTCCGAAGCGAGAGGAACGGCCACTGCGTCCCGCTGGTGCGCGGTCTCGCCCCTCTGTGCGTCCGAGCGGAGGGTCATCGGCGCTTCTCCTTAGCCACTGGGTGAAGCCGCGCATGCGAGAGACCGCAGATGGGCCTCGGTCATGCGGGAGCGGGGAACCGCAAGCTGCGAGGGTGATCGAGCTGCTGACGACCAGACAACTCCATCTCGATGCACCACGGTTAGGGCATGGGCTCCGCGTGCATGATCCATGCAGATCGTGCATGACGGGTTGTCCTGGTGCGGCTACGCTCGGCTCGCCAGGGCAGGATCAGCATTGGCAGGAGAAGCCATGTCGCGGACGGCCAAAGGACACTCCGCTGCGGGTGGGATCGGAGAGGTGATCCGCCGCGCACGAGTGTTGAGCGGCCGGTCTCAGGCGGACGTGGCCACCGAACTGGGCTACCACCAGTCGAAGATCAGCCGGTTGGAGAGCGGCAAGGGAACGCAGGACATCGACGTCCTGCGCGCTGTCGCAGCTGTGCTCGACATCCCGCTGGGAAGCCTCGGCCTGTCCTCCCATACCAGTGCGGACAGCAGGACGGACGACATGCACCGTCGCAACTTTCTGGCCGCGAGCGTCGCCGCGCTCGCGACCCCGACACCCCGTCCCCGCGTGGGGATAGAGCTGGTCCAGGCGCTGCTGCCGGGCCCTGTTCCGGCCGAGCACACGCCACAACCCCGGGCCGCACTCGCGGCCCGGCTCTCCCATGCCCGGAGGCTCTTCTACACCTGCCGGTACACCGAACTCGAAGGCGCGCTGCCGTCGTTGATCGCCGACCTTCGCCAGGCTCAAGACGCCGTCCATGGCGGCGACCAGGTCCTGTCTGGCCTCCTCGCGACGGCCTACCAGACCGCGGTGAGCCTGCTGCTCAAGCTCGGCGACCACGGCAACGCCTGGCTGGCGGTCGGCCGTGCCATGGCCGAGGCCGAACGGAGCGCCGACCCCGTGGTGATGGCCTCCAGCGTCCGCGTCCAGGCGCACGTCCTCGCGCGCGACCGGCACACCGCGCCCGCCGTCACCCTCATCCGGCACACCGCCGACCAGCTCTCCGGCAGCTACGACCGGCGCCCGCCCGAGTACCTCGCCGCGCTGGGGCTCATGCTCCTTCGCGGGGTGACGGCCGCAAGCGCCGGCGGCGACCGCGCCACGACCGCCGAGTTCCTCGTCGAGGCCCAGGAGGTCGCGCGCTACGTCGACCTCGACAGCCCCGAAGCCTGGGCGAACTTCAGTCCGACCAACGTGGCACTTCACTCGGTGAGCGCCTCGGTCGTCCTGGGCGACGCGGGAACGGCGTTGGAAGCCGCCCAGCCCCTGATGCGCAGGCGCATCCCGGTCCCCGAGCGCCGAGCGGCACTGTGGGTGGAGGCTGCACGGGCCTACAGCCAGCAGGGCAGACTGGCCGAGGGATACAAAGCGCTCAGGATCGCGGAGAGCTGTGCCTCGGAGGACATCCGCCGACGGCCCAGCGTGCTCGAGCTGGCCGGTGACATGGCCGCTCGCGACCAGCGCGGCGCCGTCCCGGAGCTTCGCCGTTTCTGCCAGGAGTTGGGAGTCCAGGTTTGACCGAGCACCGCGAGCCGTTCCTCTACGTCGTCGTCTGCGCGTCGGGCATCGCCGACGGAGTGGGCGAACTGATCGCCGCTGCCCATGCCGAGGGCTGGGGAGTCGGCGTGATTGCGACCCCGAACGGACTCGGATTCATAGACCAGAAAGCCGTCGAAGCCCAGACCGGCTACCCGATCCGCTCCGCCTGGCGCACGCCGAGCATCCCCCAGCCGCTGCCCCCGGCCGACGCGATCGCCGTCGCCCCGGCCACCTTCAACACCATCAACAAGTGGGCCGCCGGCATCTCCGACACCCTCGCCCTCGGCATCCTCTGCGAGGCGTACGGCCTCGGCATCCCCGTGGCCGTCCAGCCCTACGTCAACGCCGCCCAGGCTGCCCACCCCGCGTACGGGGAGAGCCTGGCCCGGCTCCGGTCGATGGGCGTCCTGATCGGTGACTACGTACCCCACAAGCCCAAGGCCGGCGGGGGCCGCGACACGTACAACTGGACCCACGTCCTCGACCTGCTCCGCCCCGTGGCGGCCTCAGCGGCGGAGAGGGATTAGCCGATGCTCCCGCCTTCAGACGGGCCGCCAGGTGTCGCTGCCGCGATCGTGATCCGAGAGGGTCGGGTGCTGATGGTCCGGCGCCGGGTCAGCGAGGGCCAGCTCTTGTGGCAGTTCCCGGCAGGCAAGATCGAGCCCGGCGAGTCTCCCGAGCATGCGGCTGTCCGCGAGACCGCTGAGGAGACGGGGCTGAACGTGGCCGCCGTCAAGATCCTCGGCGAGCGCGTCCACCCAGAGACTGGCCGATGGATGTCGTACGCGGCCTGCGAGATCGTCAGCGGCACCGTTGCCGTCGGTGACCCACGAGAATTGGACGCACTGGCGTGGGTGGCGCTTGCAGAGATCCCCGAATACGTTCCGTACGGGATCTTCGAGCCAGTGCAGGCATACCTGGACATCGCACTCAAAGGCTGAGTGAACAGCTGTGGGTGACCACCAACTGGTGACCGCCCGCAGCACCGTTTGCACCTAAACTAGCTTAGTATCGAATCAACATCTCACTCTCCAGCCGCGCCTGGCGGAAATTCTTGAGTGTCCAATTTTTCGACAATTCAAGGTAACCTAGTCGCCGAGCAGGAGGGCGGCACTGCGCAGCGCCCCGTCTTTCTCGGCCAGAATATCCCGGCGCTCTGATACAAGAATCTTGATAGCCCTGATTGCTACATCTAGCGCCTCGTGACAGCGCGACTGATGCCTCGCTTCGAGATTGCTGGCTCCATGCACAATATCACTTCGAAGCCCATAGATTTTTCCAAGTTCACGCCGCAGCTCAAGCCGCTCCGGGCCCGGTGCGCACAACAACTTGGCTAGGCAGCTCGTGATACGGAAGGTCGGTTCACCCTCTTTGGTTCCGAACAGATTCTCCCAAGCGATCACGGAGTCGATAAGCACGTCAGACAGCTCGCGCCGTTCAGCAATCGCTCGGAGAACCCGAGTCATTGCCAGCTCGATCTTCGCGACCGATGGGTCCGAGAGCCGGTCGTACCACTCTTGCCAGGCTGCCACGTCTTCTTCGGAGAGCTGAGTCGGAACGAGAGAGGAAGTCTGTCGGGAGTCGTTCCAGGAGGCCGAAAACCCTTGCTTGATGGGCTCGTCATAGATACGCCAAGTCGGCACGATCTGGGGACGATGGCCCTCACGCTCAACCGCCAGAAGCAACGCGAACCGAAGACGGATAAGTGCCTGTTCGATCTCCTTGGGCGGCTGCAAATCTTCGGGCCACTCGCTGAGACCAATACCCTCCGGGATGATGCGTACCTTGTAGGGGAATTTGACCTCCATGACAAGGTCACCCTCGTAGCTAATTGTCGTGGTGACGCCTCCTGCATCAGTTCCGGCCAGTTTACCCTGAATTCCAGGAGGAATGAATTGCTTATCCATTCCCGCTGTCGGGCGGATCAGAACATTTCCCACGGTTAGCTGGATACCGGGCGGGAGCAAAACCCCGGCCATGCCTACGAGCGCGGTGGCTGAACGGCTCTTTCCCGCAAAGACAGCGCGCACTAGGTGCAGCTCCTGCAGCACCCGCTTCGCGAAATCTCCAGGCGAGATAACGCCTTTGTCTATCTGGGTCCATGCGCGGTGGACGAGCATGTCGGGAAGCATGGAAAGCTGCAGCCCGCCGCCATTGCCAGTATTGCGAAAGACATTGGCCACATGACCGGCATGTTCGTTTACATATGTGAAGACCTGTTTGAAAACTGCATCCTGCAGCACTGCGCCCGAAAACCGAGAAGCTGCGGGATGGCGAAAAAGTAGCGCAGTGACATGGCGATTACCCAGATTCATCATGGGCATAGGAATTGGGAACGGATCAAGCTCCGACAGGAACAAGAAAGCTGGATATGCATCAAGTGCGATCTGGACGAGTGCCATCTCGACTTCGGTCTGTCCCGCCGGCACGCGCTCGTCGGCAAGGGATATAAGACGGAGTGTTCTGGCGATCGAAATTCCGTCGTCATTAAACTGCGTCAGAACCCCAACCGCAACGTCCTTGAAATTAAGGCTTTCAGGGAGCTGTGTGCGTAGATGCGCAAGGTCAGCCAGAACTGCGAGCTGGCCTTCCGAGAGTTGAACCTCTCCTGAAGAGTACGAGGAGAGGTCACCCGGCTGGCACCCGAGCAAGTAGGCTGCCAAGTCGACCCCCAGCTCGTCCGCAACGCGCTCTGGGAGAGCCGCAACGGCGCCCTCAGACGGTGCATCATCTGCTGTGGTCACAGGTTCATCGCTTGGCAGGTCAGCTTCTTCAGTCATCGCTAGGCCACCCTCTACAAAGGCCGAATACCTGTGCCAGCTCAGCTCCACAGTGTAGTTCACCGAAACATCACCCGGCGCGGCTTTCAGAGGAACGTAGATCTACCGCTAGTCCTCGCGTCGTTGACACCGAGGCCGTCCGTACACGTCCTCAATCTGGCCCTATGGGCAATCGACATGCACATGCTGCCGGAATAGGGCGACCGCTGCTGTGGCACCAAGCCGGCGCCACAGCAGCGCCGTGACCCAACGAGCACCGATTTTCGGGCGCTGGCGGTCAACGGTGTCGGGGCTGGGTACCGGGCCGCTGCCGGGCCTTCGTGGTGGGCGGCGGGGTGGTGATGTGGTGGCGGACGAACGGGGCGGCGGACGAGCGCAGGAGTGCCGCCTCGACGGTGCGGTTGGGTGCGGGGTTGTAGCTGGTGTGCTGGATACGGGCGATGAGGACCTTGGCGGGCAGGCGGGCACTGCCGAGTTCGCGGCGGGCGGCGGCCTCGGTGAGGAGCTGGCGGGGTATGTAGCCGCCGGCCTCGGCGTCGGCGAGCACGGTGGCGAGGGCGGGCCAGCTGGGGTCGGCGAGGATCCGTGTCGCGTGGTCGGGGATGGCGGCCCGGACGTCGCTGGCGAGGGTGTTGCGGGTCTGCTCCTTGGGCTGGCGCTGGGCGAGGAACGCGAGCTGGTCGGCGGCGGCGTGGTCGTAGGCGGCTTGGAGGTGCTGGACGGTTCGGCGCGCGGCTTCGGCCTGCTGAGCATGGCCCTTGGCGGTGTGCCAACGCTGGGAAAGGATCGCGGCCCAGACGAGGGCTGCGACGAAGACGGCGAGGGTGCTGCCGTCCTTGCCCCTGCTGGCGTGCACGAGGTCGCGGGCCGCCTGTCGCAGACCGGCTGCCGCCGAGTGGTCGGCGCTGATCTGGGAGCGCTGCGCGCGGGCGAAGATCTTTGCTGCTGCCCGGAGTTCGGCACGCAGGTCCTGGGGCGCGGTCTGGGCGGTGGCCTCAATCAGTTCACCGAGGGCGGTGATGTGCGCCTGCGCACGCGCGTCACCACTGCCGCCGGCGGTGTCGTGGTCGGTGGTGAAGGTGTCGAGGGCGTTGGTGGCGTGCTGCCAGCGGGTGGCGGGCTTGTTGCGGCGGGCGGTGGGGTGCTCCTCCGGCCTGCCGGCCGCAAGGAGCGCCTGGAGCTTGGGCAGGGACAGGTCGGGGGCGATCTTCCCGCCGGGGATGTAGTTCGGCTGCCCGTTGGCCTTCAGGTCGCCGGGGCGGGCGACGGAGTAGCCCTGAAGGTCGCCGGACGGGAAGCGGCGGATCTTGACCTCGACGCCATCGGCCTGGAGGTAGGCGAGAAGTTCCTCCGCGTTGCTCGCGTGAGGGATGGCGGCGCGGATCCGGTCCTGGAGCCACTCGCGGCTGGTCTGTTCCCAGCCGAGGCGCTTGGCCTTGTGCATCTCGGCCTGGGTGGGGCGGCGTTCGGCGGTCCGGTCGCCGGTGCCGAGCTGGCGCAGGCCGTAGTCCTTCTCGATCTCGCGGCACTCGGCGCCGACACGCTGGCCGCTGTTGTGGAGCTTGGGGCGGCGGCCGTCCTCGCGGACGGTGGTGGCGAGGATGTGGATGTGATCGTCCGCGTGGCGCACAGCGATCCAGCGGCAGGCGAGGTCGTCGTCCTTGAGGGCGATGCCGGCGGCCTGGACGATGCGTTCGGCGATCTCGGACCACTCGGCGTCGGAGAGGTAGCGGTCCTCGGGTGCGGCGCGTACGGGGCAGTGCCAGACGTGGTCGGTGAGCTTCTTGCCGGGCTCGCTGTTGCGCAGGCGGACGGGCTCGTCGAGGTAGCGGGCGAGCTGGGTGAGGGTGGCGTTCTCGTCGCGGCCGGGGTCGGGCATGGCGAGCATGGCGAAGCCGGCGACGATGTGCGGGTCGCGGTGCTCGTCGTGGCGGCCGGGTCCGTAGAGGTAGGCGAGCAGGCCGCGGGTGTTGGAGCCGGGGTTCTTGATGGGGGCGATCACGGCGGTGTTCAGCCTTCCTGGTTGGCGGGCTGGCGAAGGGCCTCGGCGATCTCGGTGAGCAGGCAGTGCAGTTCGTCGAGGGTGCGGCGGATGTCGACCGGGGGCTCGTATCCGCCGTTGAGGGCTCGGGCGATCTGGTTGACGTTGCTGGCGATACCGCTGATCTGGCGCAGGACGCGGGCGCGGAACTCGTGGATGAGTCGGCGTTCTTCCGCCAGGGGCAGGTCGATGAAGAACCGGCCGGCTATGAAGGCCAGGACGACATCGGCGGCGAACCCGGACAGGCCGCGGTAGCCGTTGGCGGTGGCAGCCGCACGCAGCCGAGGCTCTTCCTTGGGCTCGAACCGCAGAGGGCCGACGCGCTCTTCGCGCTTGGTGCCGGTGTAGCGGCGGTTCTTCGGCGCGGCATCATCAGCGGCGCTGTGGTCGGAGGACTCGTTGTCGGTCTCGGTCGGGCGGACGTCGGCGAGGATCTGCTGCTGGACGGCAAGGAGCTTGTCCGGGTCGGGGCCGCCCTCGGCCCCGACCTCCTGGCCCGGCGCGCCCTCGCGCTGGGCCGTCTCCGCCACCCCTGGGGCGGAGATCCCGCGAGTCCGGCCACGAGTCGGACACGCGGTACTACTGGCTCCGCCAGGGGCACGGCTGCCGAACGCCCGCTGCCAAAGACCCTTCACGGTATGGGACTTCTTCCTCTCCCTCGCGCTCTCACTGGCGGCGCCGCGGGGGTACTGGGTGTCGGTCACGGGCTGATCTCCTGTCGCGGGGTCGTCGAGGTGCTGTGGTGCGAGCGGGATGCGAACGCGGCGCACGGACCGGATCGGGCGGCGACCGGTTCGGCGGAAGGGTGATCCGGTGCTTTGGCGGATCTCGCTGACCACGAGGTGGACATCCGCCAGACCACTTGGCGGTGAAGGGGCCGCCCGCCAGGCGCCGTACGGGTCGTTGGCGGGCGGCCACCCATGGAGGGGTGTCAGGCCGGCACCGGGTGCTCACGCGCCTGCTCGAGCTCGCGGGCGGCGTGGTCGGGCTGAGGGTCGGCCTGCTCATCCCGCAGGAGCGTCATCAGCTCCGTCCGCCGCTTGCTGCTGATCGGAATCCCGGCGTCGCTGAGGGCCTTCTCGACCACTGCGACGCTGACACCGCGCTCGGCGACGACCGGCCGCATCATCTCCACGAGCTGGTCCATGGTCTTCGCCGGTGGGCGTCCGGGGCGCTTGCGAGGCGCGACCGGTTCTTCGTCGGAGGCCGGGACGTCGTCCCTGCGCTCAGCCACCGGCGCGGGGCTGGACGGGCCGTCCTGCTCCGCGTTTGGTACGGGCTGGGCTGCTGGGGAGGGCTCGGGGTTTTCGGGGAGCGGGAGCTCGTCCTTGGCGGGTTCGGGTTCGGCGGGGGCCTTGGTCGTGGTGGTGTTGTGGGCGAGGAGGGTGCCGCCGAAGAAGGCGAGGGCGGGCCATCCGGCGACGAGGATCCGCAGCCAGGCGGGGACGTGGGCGAGGTCGAGGAGGCCGGCGGTGGCGACGTTCGCGCCGAGGGAGGCGGTCAGGGCGATGGCGAACCAGGTCCAGGCGATGCTGGCTGGGTGTCCGGTGGTGCGCAGGTTGCGCATGCGGTGCCATGCAGCGACGAGCAGCAGGTCGACCGAGACGAGGTAGGCCCAGGCTTTCCAGCCGTGCTGTCCGGCGGCTTCGGCGATGTCGTGGAGGTGGGCGAAGGACAGGGCGCCCGCGATGGCGGCCTGTACGAGGACGGCGTCCAGGCGGGGGCGTATGGGGTTGGTGGCGGTCATGCGGAAGGTGGTCCTCGCGGATCGGGTGGTGGTTTGCGGGATTGCCGTCTTTGCCGTCTTGCCGTCTTGGCGCTGTCGGACGGGCTCTGGGCTGGGGCGGGCGCGGCTGGCCGGTAGCACCGTGGGCGCGGCGCTGTTCAGGTTCGGGACACGGCGCGTATCCGTCTTGGGTCCCGTATCCGTCCCAGCGGAAGGGCCTTTGACCTGCGGTTTTACGACAGAGACGGCTGGGACGGCACAAGACGGTTGTGTTTCCCGTCCCGGGGCGGGCCCGCCGCTCGCGCCGTGGTTCGGGCGGCGGCGGGCCGGTGGCGGCGTGGGACGGTTGCCGTCCCGCGCGCCGTCTTGCAGGCGGGGTGCTGCCGTCCCGGGGTGGGGGCGTTTCCGTCTTGGGCGGCCGTTGCGTCCCGATAGCAGGTGCTGTGACCTGCGCTGTTACGGCAGGGACGGCAGGGACGGCAGTTCGGGGATGGTGGTCAGCCTCTGCCGCCCGCGCCCGTGCCGGCGCTCTCGTCCGTGGCCGTGGCCGTGGCCGTGAGGGCGGGGCTGGTGGGGTGGACGGTGGGGCAGTAGCGGCGCCAGGCGTCGAGGAACTTGTGGCGCGTGTAGCCCTTGCGCTGGGTTCCGTCGCCGAGGCGCACGTTGCCGGAGGTGATGCCGAACTCGCGGAGCATCGCGCCGAGTGCGCGCGGAGTCAGCCCGCCCCGGGCCGACTCCGCCCACGGCGCCTCGTCGTTGCCGTTGAGCGCGAACAGCAGCTGGCCGGTGGTCATGCTGTCCGGCTCCGGCTCGCTGGCGGCGTGGAAGATCCGGCGGATGTCGGCGAGGATCCGTGCGCCGCCGGGGTTGTCCTCCTCCGCCTGGACCTCGGCGGCGACCATGCGCCTGCACGCCTGCCGTGCCAGGCGGGGCCAGGGGCCTCCGGCGAGGTCGGCGACGATCACCAAGGGTTCCCAGGTGTCGGCCGCGCGGTCCTCGACCGGCATAGCGGGCTCCAGGCACAGGGCCCGGTCGGCGAGCGGTGCCGTCCAGCGGGCGATCCGGTCCCGGATCTCGTGGAACCCGGGCTTGTCGCGCTCAGACCGGTACGGCGAGACCGTCTCGCCCTCGGCACGCCGCCGCATCCGGATCACGATCGACCGGTCCATGATCGTGTCCGGGAGATCGCCGATCCCGGCGATAGCCGCCATGGCGAAGGTGGGGAACTTGCGCGGGGTGTGGTCGTTTCCGACCACCCGCAGCACGTACCGGTCGCGCTGGTGCCCGGCGTTCAGCAGGCCGCGCATCTCCTCGTTCTTCTCCGCCATCTTCGGGCTGCCGAAGATCGTGTCCGCCTCGTCCACCAGCAGGGTGGGCGGGTTCTCGGTGATCGAGCGGAACACAGCGGCCGGAGACGAGTTCACCGTCAGGAGCGCCTGATGGACGGTCTCGGTGAGCACGTCCAGCAGGCGGGACTTGCCGCACCGCTTCGCCGGGCCGACCACGGCCAGGCGCGGGGCGTGCTGCCACGAGCGCTGCAGGTGGGTCGCCGCGACCCACAGCGTGGCGGCATCCAGGGCTTCCTCGGAGGGCAGGATCACGAACTTCGCGATCCGGGCCTTCAGCTGCGCGAGCAGGTCGGCGCCCTCTGTCGCCTCGGTGTCGGGCATCAGGTCGGCCCTGTCCGGGACGGCGGGCTCGGCAGGCGCCGCCTCGGCGTCGTGTCCACAGGCTGTGGACACGAGGGCCTGCTGGGCGGGCAGGTAGGTGCCGGGCTTGCCGGCCTTGGCGACCGGCGGCCAACTCACGGTGGAAGCTGCCGGATCGGGCTGGTGGGACGTAGACTCCATGCTGAAGCTCCAGACTGGGGCGCGGGACCTGATCCGTCGCGCGCCGCCGATGAAGGTCGTGGGTAAGGACTTCGCCTGGCCCTCGGTGTTCGCAGCACCGGGGGCCTTCGTGCGTCCTGGGGCGGTCGGGCCGGGGATCCTGGCCCTCTCAACTCACAGGGACTGCTTGCACCTTGGCGGTGCTCCCTCGGCGGCCGAGGCCGCCGAGGGAGCACGAACGTACGGTCATGCCGCTGGAAGATCCACTCCAATCGGGCAAGTACGCCCACGGCAGACAGGCTTGTGGATCGGGCTCTCACCACGTCAAGCTGCATCAGCCGCCGAACCTTCGCCGAACGCCGCGTCGATGCCGAGCAGGCGCAGAAGGTCCGCTGTGATCACGCGGTACTTCTTGCCCAGTCGCAGAACCCGGCAGGGGTAGGCACCGAGGCGGGCCAGCTCGTAGCCCTTGCTCCGCCCGAGGCCGATGGCCCGGTTGGCGGTGTCGAGGTCGATGGCCGCCGGCAGCCTGAGAAGTTCGGCCCGACCCATCCCCTGCGCCGTCGCCGATATGTCACCAGTTCGCACATGAACTCCAAATCCGAGCTTCCCCCGGACCGGGGGGCTGCGGCAGAGTGCCGCAACGGAGAAGAGCTTTCCAGTGGCTACTGTGTCGATATGACACAACGCCGCGAGGAACACTGGTCCACCGACGACGAAGACGCGCCCGACTGGCCCGAACGGATCACCAAGGACGTCATCCGAGCAATCACCCGAAGGAGGCAAGACCTTGGGCTGTCCGCGCAGGATGTGGCCGACGAAACAGGGGACTTGGGCTACGAAGTCCCCCGGAACGTCATCGCCAACTGGGAGTCCGGCAGGCGCAAGACGATCACGATTCCCGAGCTGATCGTCGTGGCCGAGGCCCTGGACATAGCGCCGGTCGAGCTGCTCTTCTCCCCAGCCCTCGGCGGCTGGGTCGACTACCTGCCAGAGATGCCCAGCGACCGCTGGTCGGCGCTCACCCACTTCACAGGAGAGGCCCGCCACTCGCTCGGGATGTACCGGCTCCGCCTCTACCGGAATCACGAACGGATCTGGCAAGAGCTCCAGGAGGAACATCACGACGCGTTCCAGCTGGAATTCAAATTGTTCCGGGAGGAATGGCCTCCCGGCTCGCAGGACAAACTCGACGCTTTCGTCGCAGCCGTCCGCGAGCGGCTTCAACCCGTCAGGGCACACCTGCGCGAGATCGGCCTGGAAGTCCCGCACCTCGCACCGAGTCTCGACTTTCTCGACGCCAAGCTTCCCCCACTGAACACCGATACCGATCTGGAGGACGAATGAAGGGTTCCACCTACCACCGCTGCTACTGCCGCGACGCCGAGACCGGGAAGCCGCTCGGCAAGGCGTGCCCGAAGCTCGGCAGCCGGAAGCACGGCGCCTACTCCATACGCCAGGAGCTGCCCAACGCCGAGGACGGCACCCGCCGTTCGTTCAACCGCGCCGGCTACGAGACGTTGAAGGAGGCTCAGGCCGATCTCGACCACGTTCGCGGCCTGCTCGCCCTCGGCAAGGAGGATCCGGACGACCTGGCCCTGGTCGCCGAGCTCCTGGTGAAGGTCGCCGACGAGAAGTCCCAGCTGCCCGACATCGAGGAGACCCGCAACCGCCTGAAGGCCGGTCAGGATCTGTCCAGCCGCGTCACCGTGGGCGAGTGGCTCGATACCTGGCTGGCTGGCAAGAAGATCCGCAAGTCCGGCATCACCCGCTACGGGTGTGACGTGCGGGTCCACCTCAAGCCCCGCATCGGGCACATCCGCGTCGACCGGCTGCGGGTGAACACGCTCGCCGAGATGTTCACGGCCATCGCCGACGCCAACGAGGAGATCCTGGAGAACAACGCCCTGCGGCACGCGCTGAAGGCCGAGCTCGCCACGGTGCCGATCAAGGGCGTGGAGAACCGCGCCCGCCGCAAGGCTCTGCGCACCGAACTCGCCGAGATGCCGCCCTTCCGGCGAACGACCGGCGCGGCCACCCGCCAGCGCATCCGGGCCACGCTCCGGACCGCTCTGAACGCCGCGATCCCCGAGGGCCTGATCAGCCTCAACCCGGCCGCCCACGTCAAGCTCGACCCGGCCACCAAGCCGAAGGGTCTGGTGTGGACACCCGAGCGGGTCGCGCAGTGGCGGGAGACCGGCGTGAAGCCCTCCCCCGTGATGGTCTGGACGCCGCAACAGACTGGCGCGTTCCTCGATTTCGTCGCTGACGACCGCCTGTACGCGATGTGGCACGTGATCGCCTTCCGCGGTCTTCGCCGAGGCGAGGCGTGCGGGCAGCTGTGGTCCGAGACCAACCTCGACGACAGCTCGCTGACCGTGACGACCCAGCTCGTGCAGGACGGCTGGGAGGTCGAGGAGTCCGACCCCAAGACCGACGGGAGCTTCCGGACCGTGGCGCTGGACGACGACACGGTGGCCGTCATGCGACGCCACCGCGAGGAGCAGCGGAAGGAGCGAAACGACTGGGGGCCTGCCTGGAAGAACACCGGCCGGGTCTTCACCAACGAGGACGGGTCCTGGCTCCACCCTGGCAAGGTCACCGAGATGTTCGCGCGACTGATCGCCGCATCCGGGCTGCCGCCGATCCGGCTGCACGACCTCCGCCACGGCGCGGCCACGCTCGCCCTCGCCGGCGGGGTCGACATGAAGGTGGTGTCCGAGATGCTCGGCCACTCCTCCATCAAGATCACGTCGGACACCTACACCAGCGTCCTGCCCGAGATCGCCAAGGGCGCGGCCGAGGCCGCCGCGAAGCTCGTCCCCCTCCAGCGGAAGACCGAAGCCGAGGCTCATGCCAAGGCCGCAGCGGAAGCGGAGAAGGCGAAGCGGAAGGCGGCGAAGAAGGCGAAGTCCAAGGCCAAGAAGGCCAAGGGCTAACCCAAGATCAACACCGGCGCTCACGCATCGCTCACGCAAGCGATCTTGTAGCGCGTCGCTGACGCCTGCCCGTAGGTCAAGGAACAGCAAAAGGCCCAGGTCATGGGCTATATGACCTGGGCCTTCTCTGAGCCGCCTGCGGGATTCGAACCCGCGACCTACGCATTACGAGTGCGTTGCTCTGGCCAACTGAGCTAAGGCGGCACCGCTGCCCGGAGAGACCGAGCTGGTGAGCCCAGGGTCGCATTGGCAACGCGGGTCAGTCTACACAGTTTCTGGGGGTGGTCCGTACGCGGTGGTGGGGCGACGGGTCAGGCGGAGGAGATGGCGAGCTTTGCGGCGAAGCCGGCGAAGAGGACGGCGACGGAGGAGGTGAGGCCGGCGGAGAGGCGCTTGCGGCGGCGGAAGGCGTTGGCGAGGGAGGTGCCGGCGAAGATCAGGAGGGAGAGGTAGAGGAAGGAGAAGGCCTGCAGGACGGTGCCGAGCAGGGCGAAGGAGAGGGCGGGGGCGCCGTAGGTGGTGTCGACGAACTGGGTGAAGAAGGAGAGCAGGAAGAGGATCGCCTTGGGGTTGAGCAGGCTTATCACCAGCGCGCGGCGGAACGGCCGCTCGGTGTCCTCGTCGGCGGGGGCGGAGGAGGAGGCGGTGGCGACGACCGTCCGCTCGCGCCACATCTGCCGGGCGGCGCGCAGCATGCCGAGGCCGATCCACAGCAGGTAGGCCGCGCCGCCGAACTTGACGACGGCGAAGACGGCGGGGTTGGCCCGGAGCAGGGAGGCCGCACCGAGGGAGGTGAGGCTGATCAGGATGAGGTCGCCGAGGAAGACGCCGCAGGCGGCGCGGTAGCCGGTGCGGATGCCCTTGCGGGCGGCGACGGAGAGCACGTAGAGGGAGTTGGGTCCGGGCAGCAGGACGATGACCAGTGCGCCAAGGACGTAGGTGGTCAGGTCGTGGACTCCGAGCACTGCGGTCTCCAAGGGGTCCGGGAGGCAGGAACGCCGAAGGGGCTGCGCCATGCTAGCGCCAGCCCCTTCACGCACAAACACTCCTGACAGATGGTCCCGGTATCCGGACCATGGCGGGCGTCAGTCCTTGCAGACCTTCCCGTTGTCGGGCGCCGCCCCGCCGAGCAGGTACCGGTTCACCGCGTCGTCGACGCAGGTGTTGTGCCGCCCGTACGCGGTGTGGCCGTCGCCGTCGTAGCTGAGCAGCCGCCCGGACTCCAGCTGCCCGGCCAGGGACTTGGCCCAGGCGTAGGGGGTGGCGGGGTCGCGGGTGGTGCCGACCACGACGATCGGGTCGGCGCCGGCCGCGCGGACGGTGTGCGGGGCGCCGGTGGGCTTGGCCGGCCAGTACGCGCAGCTGAGCGCCATCCAGGCCATGTCGCGGCCGAAGTGCGGCGCGGCCTTCTCGAAGTCCGGGAGTGCGGCGGTGACCGCCGCCGGGTCGGCGAACGAGGCCGGCAGGTCGAGGCAGTTGACGGCCATGTTGGCGTACATCAGGTTTTCGTACGTGCCGTCCTCGGAGCGGCTGTAGTACTCGTCGGCGAGCCGCAGCAGTCCGCTGCCGTTGCCCGCCTGGGCGGTGGCCAGAGCGGCGCGCAGGTGCGGCCACAGGGCCTCGGTGTACATCGCCTCGGCGACGCCGGTGAGCGCCTGGGCCTCGGTGAGCGGCCGGTTGGTGTCGGTGGGCATCGGCTGCGCGTCGAGCTTCTTGAACAGGGCGGCGAGCTTGTCGCCGGCCTCCTGCTCGGTGCGGCCGACCGGGCAGTCGTCGCGCTTGACGCAGTCCTTGGCGAACGCCGTCCACGCGGTTTCGAAGCCGCCGGCCTGGGTGAGGTTGCCGGCCCGGGCGTCCAGCGACGGGTCCATCGCGCCGTCCAGCACCACCTTGCCGACCTTGCCCGGGAACAGGCCCGCGTACGTCGCGCCGAGGAAGGTGCCGTACGACTTGCCGACGTAGTGGAGCTTCTGGTCGCCGACCAGCGCCCGCAGCATGTCCATGTCCCGGGCCGCCTCGACGGTGGAGACGTGGGCGAGCAGCTCACCGGCCCGAGCCGAGCAACCCGCCGCGAACTCCTTGTCGACGGCCACCAGGGCGTCGATCTCGGACTGGTCGTCGGGGGTGATGTCGGCGGCGGCGTAGGCGTCCATCCGGTCATCGGCCAGGCAGGTCACCGGTGCGGACTTGCCGACGCCGCGCGGGTCGAAGCCGACCAGGTCGTAGCTCGCGCGCACCCCGGGGTCGTAGCGCGACGCGACGGCCTGCACGTATTCGATCGCCGAGCCGCCGGGGCCGCCCGGGTTGAGCAGCAGCGAGCCCAGCCGGTGCGCCTTGTCGGTGGCGGGCTTGCGGATCGCGGACAGTTCCACGTCGTGGCCGTCGCCGGGGTGGGCGTAGTCCAGCGGCACCTTGAAGGTGGCGCACTCGAAGTCCGTGGTGCACGGCTTCCAGCTCAGCTGCTGCGCGTAGTAGGGCGCGAGGCCGGGCGGCAGGTCGGTGGGCAGCGGCTCCAGCGGGGTGGCGCCGTTCGCGGGAGCCGCGGCGGACTGGCTGGGCGGGCCGCCCGCCGTGGGCGCCGGGTGGCCCGAGGTGCAGCCCGCCAGCAGCAGGGACGCGGCGGCGGCCAGCGCGGCGGCGGGCAGGAGCCGGCGGGGCCGGGCGACTCTCATGAACGTGGGTCCTCTCCCCTGGAAGCGGGCCGACCCGCGAGCCGACCGTCCCGGCCGTCGCCGGAAGGCCGAGCCTAGCGGCCGCGAACGCCGCACCCGGGACTCCACCCGCCCGCCACCTCGCGCGGCCACCCTGCCCAAAATCCGATCGTCACACCATCAAGCGCGCCGCTCAGTACCAAGCGCGCCGCTCAGGCCCGAGCGCGGCGCTCAGAACAAAGCGCGCCGTTCAGGACCGAGCGCGCCGCTCAGGGCTTCGGCAGCTGCTCCGCCAGGTACTGCACCGCGACCCGCACCAGCCGCATCCGCTCCCGGTCCGCCGAGAAGTCCTGGACGATGTCGGAGATCCGCACCTCCGCCCGCGCCCCGGCCTCCCGCAGCGCCTGCTGCACCGCCCGGGCGGACTCCAGCCCGTCCGTGTCCCGCTTGGCCGCGGCCAGCAGCAGCCGCGCCGACGAGGACCCGGCCGGCGCCTCGCCCGCGGCACTCGCCAGCGCCCGCCCGTCGTACTGGCCTGACACCGCGGCGGCCGCCCCGTACAGGTCGGGGCGGGTCAGCCCGGCCGCGGCCGCGCAGGGGGCGCCGTCGTCCACGCCCAGCACGGCCCAGCTGTCGGGGCCGGCCGGCCGGGTGCGGAAGACCGCGCCGACGGCCGCGCGCAGCGCCTCGTCGTCCGCGACCGCCTGCGGGGCAGCGGTCACCAGGTCGCAGGGGTGGCCGGTGCCGCTCGGGGCCTCGGGGACGACCAGCACGAACGGGCGGGCCCTGCCCAGCTCGACGGCCGACGCCACGCCGTCGAACACGCCCGGCATGTCCTCGTCGGCGGTCCGCCCGGCCGTCCCGGAGTGCACCACGATCACCGGGAACCTCGCCGCGGGCTCCTGCCGGTACTCGGCGGGCAGCCACACCCGCACCGCGCGCGGCCGCCCGTCCGGACCGGGCACCTCGCCCTGCAGCAACTCGCCGCCCGCCGGCCGGCTCACATTGCTGAACAACGCCGCCGACGACGCGGCAGCGGGCTCCGGGGGCGCCGCCAGGACGGGCCGCTCCGCGCCGACCACCGCCCCCGCCTGCCGTACCGCCACCCGACCGAAGCCCGCCCCCAGCAGCGCCGCCACCCCGAGCGCGCTCACGCACATCAGGCACAGCACCGCCGCCCCGGCCCGGACCAGCACCGGACGCGCCTCCGCCGCCAGCTCGTACGTCTGCGCGGCCCGCAGGTCCCGCCAGCGCGACACCGCCGACCGGGCCAGCCAACCGCCCGCCACCACGGCCACCAGCAACAACAGGACGAGGAGCGATCGGGGCATGGGGACGCACCACCTCGGGGAAGGACCGGCCGGACGCGGGCGCGTGGCCAGTGCACAGGGTGCAAGACCGCGCGCCTGCGGACCGCCGGCCGGTACGGGCGTCTCCCCACGTTCACTCGAACGAGCTAACGGCAACGACGCCCCAAGCCTTCAGCCCACGGTCACAGCAACCGCTCAGCCCGCCCGCAGCGCCACCGTCATCGCCTCGACCGCCAGCAGCGGGTCCACGTTCCGCTCCAGCGCCCGCCGGCAGGCCAGCACCGCCTCGATCCGCCGCAGCGTGTTCTCGGCGGCGCCCTCGCCGGCCACCCGCTGCACGGCCGGCCGCTGGTCCTCGTTGGCCAGCGGCCCGCCCGCGCCCAGCTGGACCGCCAGCACGTCCCGGTAGAAGCCCAGCAGGTCACCCAGCGCCACGTTCAGCGTCTCCCGGCGGGTCCGGGTCGCCCGGCTCTTCTGCCGCTTCTCCAGTTCCTTCACCGCGCCCGCCATGCCGCGCGGCGCCCGGCTGCCCTCGGCCGCGCCGTAGGCGGCCCGCAGGTCGTCGGTCTCCTTGGCGTCCTGGGTCTCGGCCAGCGCCTCGGCGTCCGCCTTCGCGGTGTCGACCAGCCGCTGCGCGGCGGCCAGGCAGCCGCCCAGGTCCGCGACCTCCAGCGGGATCCGCAGCACCTCGGCGCGGCGGGCCCGGGCCTGCTCGTCCACCGCGAGCCGCCGGGACCGGTCGATGTCGCCCTGCCCGGCCAGCGCGGCCAGCCGGGCCGCCTCGGGCTCCACCCCGTCGCGCCGGACCAGCATGTCGGCGACGGCCTCCGCGGGGGGCGTGCGCAGCACCAGCAGCCGACAGCGCGAGCGGATGGTCGGCAGCACGTCCTGCACGGACGGCGCGCACAGCAGCCACACCGTCCGCGGCGACGGCTCCTCGACGCCCTTCAGCAGCGCGTTCGCGGCCGCTTCGGTGAGGCGGTGCGCGGCGTCCACCAGGATCACCGACCAGCGGCCGCCGGTCGGGTAGCTCGATGCCCGCAGCACCAGGTCGCGCATGTCGCCGACGCCGATCGACAGACCGTCGGTGCGCACCTGCTTGACGTCGGCGTGGCTGCCGGAGAGCACGGTGTGGCAGCCGTCGCAGAACCCGCAGCCGGGCGTCCCGCCCAGGTCCAGGTCGGGGCTGGTGCACTGAAGCGCCGCCGCGAAGGCCCGGGCCGCCGTCACCTGCCCCGCGCCGGGCGGGCCGGTGAACAGCCAGGCGTGCGTCATCAGCGAGGCGTTGCCCTCGGGGGCCTCGCCCCGGCCCGCCAGTACGGAGGCCCGGGCCGCCCGCGCGGCCGCCTGCAACTGTTCGACCACCCGGTCCTGTCCGACCAGGTCGTCCCACACACTCACGCCGCGCTCCTCCTCGCCGTCACCGACCCGACGAGCCTAACGCCGCACGGAGACACAGTCGGCGCAGCGGACGGGCGCGGGGAGCCGCGCGGCCGGTCCTGCGCCGTGCGGCTCCCCGCGATTGGTCCTGCCGTCGGCGGTCAGTCCTTGCGGCGGCGCCAGCCCCGCTTCGGCTGCTCGTCCTGCGCCGCCTCGGGGGCCTCGGCCTCCCAGCGGGCCCACTCCTCGCGGGAGCCGAGCAGGCTGTCGGTCAGGCTGGGCAGGTCGTCGAGCGGGGTCTCCTCCGCCCAGTCCGGCCGGGGCCGAAGCTCGCGGGTGCGGGAGGAGTCGTCCTCGTCGCGGAACAGCCCGGGCGGCACCCGCTTGGCCTCGGGCTTCGGCGCGGCGGCCTCGGGCTTCTGCGTCCCAGGCGTGGGCTTCGGAGCCCCGGGCGCCGGCTTGGGCTTGGGCGCAGGCTCGGCCTTGGGCAGCACCGCGGTCTCGGCGTCCTCGACCTTCGGCAGCACGGCCGTCTCGTCGATCACCGGCTTCGGCAGCTCCCGGGTGGTCTCGCTGTCGGACTCGGCGGCCGGCTCCTCGATCCTGGGGAGCACCGCGGTCCGGTCCGCCTCGGCCTCGGCGGCCTTCCGGGCCTCCTCCGCCCGCTGCAGCGCCTCTTCGGCGCGCCGCCGCTGCTCCTCCCGCTGCAGGTCGCGCTGGCGCTGGAGTTCGACCCGGGCGGCCTCCTCGGCGGCGGCCTTGCGGGCAGCGGCGGCCTCGGCGGCGAGGCGGGCCTGCTCGGCTGCCTGCCGCTCGGCCTCCGCCGCGGCCTTGCGGGCGGCTTCCGCCTCGGCGGCGAGGCGGGCTTCCTCGGCGGCCTTGCGTTCCTGCTCCGCCTTGACGCGGGCGGCCTCCTCCGCGGCCAGCCGGTCCTTCTCGGCCTGCTCGGCGCGCAGTTCCTCCAGCAGCGCGAGCCGCTTGCGCTCGGCCTCCTCGGCGGCCTTGCGGGCGGCTTCGGCCTCGGCGGCCTTGCGGGCGGCCTCCTCGCGGGCCTTGCGTTCCTGCTCGGCCTTGGCGAGCTTCTCCTGGTCGGAGAGCGGCAGCTCGCGGTCGAGCCGGTGCCGGATGGCGGTGGTGACAACGGCGGGCGCCTGGCTGCCGTCGACGACCAGGTAGCGGGCCGGGTCGGCGGCGGCCAGCGCGAGGAACCCGGAGCGGACCCGCTGGTGGAACTCGGTGGGCTCGGACTCCAGCCGGTCGAGCGCCTCGGTGAAACGATCCCGCGCGGCGGTCGGGTCGACGTCGAGCACGACGGTCAGATCGGGCACCAGCCCGCCGGTGGCCCAGCGGGAGATCCGGGCGACCTCGGTGGCCGCCAGGTCGCGGCCCGCGCCCTGGTAGGCGATGGAGGAGTCCATGTAGCGGTCGGTGATGACGACGGCTCCGCGCTCCAGGGCCGGCCGGATCACGTTCTCGACGTGCTCGGCCCGGTCGGCGGCGTAGATCAGCGCTTCGGCGCGGTGCGACAGGCCGGTGTTGCCGACGTCCAGGACGAGGGCGCGCAGCCGCTGCCCGATCGGGGAGCCGCCGGGTTCGCGGGTGACGACGACCTCGTGGCCCTTGGCGCGGATCCATTCGGCGAGCGCCTGCGCCTGGGTGGACTTGCCGGCGCCGTCGCCGCCCTCCAGGGCGATGAAGTAGCCCTTGCCGGCCACCCGGTGCGGTGCGGCCCCGGCACCACCGCGGACGGCCTGGACGAGCTCCCGGCCGAACGGGACCACGCCGCGCTGGTCGTCGGTCTTCAGCAGGACGACGGCGGCGAGCACCAGGGTGAGCAGTCCGGCGGTGGACACCGCGAGCGCGGCGCCGCCGTGGATGAAGGTGAAGCTGCCGGCGCGGACCTGGCCGAGCGAGACCTCGCCGTAGGCGGCGGCCAGCAGCGGCATGCCGATCAGGGCGACGGCGACGACCACCCGCAGCACGGCGTACAGGTGCTCGGTGACCTTGCCGAGGCGGATCTCCTCGATCTCCTGGGCGAGCAGTCCGCGCCCGGTGGCGATGACCACGCCGGCGGCGAGGCCGGCCAGCATGGTGAACAGCAGCACCAGGACGAAGTCGAGGACCAGCCCGGCGAGGATCAGCGCCACGCCGGCGGTGACCAGGCCGAGCGCGAGCAGCCGGCGGCGGGACAGGCCGGGCAGGGTGGCGCGGCTGAGCCGGATGCCGACGGCGGGCGCGCCGGCGGCGGCGAGCACCACCAGGCCGTAGCCGATCGGGCCGGCCAGGTGCTCGGTGGCGGTGAGCAGCCCGAGCGCGGCGACGCCCGCCATCGAGGCGTAGGCGGCGGCGATCGAGAAGGTGAAGTACGGGGCGGAGCCGGTGCGGCCCTTCTTCAGGGACGGGCCGGGCGTGGCGTCCGTGGGCGCGCGCAGACCCTGCAGCGGGGAGCGCGGCGCGGCGGTGGCCCCGGCGGGCAGCTCCTGGAAGTACAGCAGTGCGGCGTTGACGGCGAACAGCGCGGCGGTGCCGAGTGCGGCGGCGGTGAGCTGGTGGTCGCGCAGCCAGTGCAGGCCCACTGCGGCGAGCACGTTGTTGAGCAGCGTGAAGCCGATCAGTCCGGTGGCGGCCAGCGGCAGCGACGCCCAGCCGGTGCGCAGGTCGAGGGTGCGGACGGCGTCCAGCGAGGCGGCGGCCGGCGGGCCCGCCTGTTCGGGGACGGCCAGCAGCCCGGGGACGGCGGCGTCCTTGCCGATGGTCCAGACCCGTTCGGCGGCGCCGGCCAGGAACACCGAGCCGAGCAGCGCCCAGGTGGCGGAGCCGGGCGACCAGATCACCCACCAGGGGGCGAGGCCGATCAGCAGGGCGCGGAACAGATCCGCGCCGAGCAGGCTCCAGCGCCGGTCGATCCGGCCGCCGACCAGGGCGTGCACCGGGCCGAGCAGGGCCGCCCCGAACAGGCCGGAGGCGAGCAGCCGGGCCGCGAACAGGGCGGCGACGGCCAGCGCGAGCGAGCGGTAGCCGTGCCCGAACTGCCCGCCGAGCACGGCGGCGACCACGGTGAGTGGGACGAGCACCAGAACGGACAGCCGGTCGGCGGTGCCGCCGACCAGCTGGGTGGTCCACAGCTTCCGGTAGGGCCGCAGCCGGAGCAACGCGCGGGCCCGTTCGCCGGGCGTCCCGGCGGGGGCGACCTCGGGGAGGCCGCGGGCGGCGGCGCGTGCGGTGGGGGGCGGCTCCTCGCTCGTCATACCGTCAGCGTAGCGAGTGCGCGGGCCTGACCTTAACGGGCCCGCCCGGATTCGAACAGGCCCGTTACGCAGCGTCCGTCAGCTCTCCTCGGATGTGTTCTCCGCGGTGGCGGACTTCTTCGCCGCGGTCTTCGCCGCCGTCTTCTTCGCCGCGGTGGTCTTCGCCGCGGTGGTCTTCTTCGCCGCCGTCTTCTTGGCCGCGGCGGTCTTGGTCGCTGCGGTCTTGGTCGCCGTGGTCTTCTTGGCGGCCGTGGCGGTCTTCTTCGCCGGGGCCTTCTTGGCGGCCTTCTTCACCGGTCCGCGGGCGCGCTTCTCGGCGAGCAGCTCGAACGCCCGCTCCGGGGTGATGGTCTCCACCTCGTCGTCCTTGCGGAGCGTCGCGTTGGTCTCCCCGTCGGTGACGTACGGCCCGAACCGGCCGTCCTTGACCACCACCGGCTTCTCGCTGACCGGGTCGTTGCCGAGCTCCTTCAGCGGGGCGGCCGCAGCCGCCCGGCCGCGCTGCTTGGGCTGGGCGTAGATCGCCAGCGCCTCGTCCAGGGTGATGCTGAGCAGCTGGTCCTCGCTGGTCAGCGACCGCGAGTCGGTGCCGCGCTTGAGGTACGGGCCGTAACGGCCGTTCTGCGCGGTGATCTCGTTGCCCTCGGGGTCGGTGCCGACCACCCGGGGCAGCGAGAGCAGGCGCAGCGCGTCCTCGAGCGTGACGGTGTCCAGGTCCATGGACTTGAACAGCGAGGCGGTGCGCGGCTTGACGGCGTTCTTGCCGGTCTTCGGGGTGCCCTCGGGGAGCACCTCGGTGACGTACGGGCCGTAGCGGCCGGCCTTGGCGACCAGCGGGTTGCCGCTGATCGGGTCGGTGCCGAGTTCGCGCTCGCCGCTGGGCTTGGCGAACAGTTCCTCGGCGAGCTCGACGGTCAGCTCGTCCGGCGGCAGCTCGTCGGGGACGTCGGCGCGCTGCTCGGGCTCGCCCTCGACGGCGGCCGGGCGCGTCACGTACGGGCCGAAGCGGCCGACCCGGAGCACGATGCCGTCGCCGATCGGGAAGGAGCTGATCTCCCGGGCGTCGATCGCGCCGAGGTCGGTGACCAGTTCCTTCAGGCCGCCGAGGTGGTCGCCGTCACCGTTGCCCGCGCCGGCGGCGGCCGATCCGTCGGCCTCGCCCTCACCGAAGTAGAAGCGCTTGAGCCACGGCACGGACTCGGCCTGGCCGGCCGCGATCCGGTCGAGGTCGTCCTCCATCTTCGCGGTGAAGTCGTAGTCGACCAGCCGGCCGAAGTGCTTCTCCAGCAGGTTGACCACGGCGAAGGAGAGGAAGGACGGCACCAGGGCGGTGCCCTTCTTGAAGACGTACTTCCGGTTGATGATCGTGTCGATGATCGACGCGTAGGTGGACGGGCGGCCGATCTCGCGGTCTTCCAGCTCCTTGACCAGCGAGGCCTCGGTGTACCGGGCCGGCGGCTTGGTGGCGTGACCCTCCGGGGTGAGCCGCTCGGCGGCCAGCGGGTCGCCCTCGGCCACCTGCGGCAGCCGGCGCTCGCGGTCGTCCAGCTCGGCGTTCGGGTCGTCGGCGCCCTCGACGTAGGCCTTCAGGAAGCCGTGGAAGGTGATGATCTTGCCGGAAGCGGAGAACTCGGCGTCCCGGCCGTCGGCGGAACGGCCACCGACCTTGACGGTGACGGACTGGCCGACCGCGTCCTTCATCTGGGAGGCGACGGTGCGCATCCAGATCAGCTCGTACAGCCGGAAGTCGTCGCCGGCCAGCCCGGTCTCGGCGGGCGTCCGGAACCGGTCGCCGGACGGGCGGATCGCCTCGTGCGCCTCCTGCGCGTTCTTCACCTTGGAGGCGTAGGTGCGCGGCGCGGACGGCAGGTAGTCGGCCCCGTACAGCTGGGTGACCTGCGCGCGGGCCGCGACGACCGCGGTCTCCGACAGCGTGGTCGAGTCGGTACGCATATAGGTGATGAAGCCGTTCTCGTACAGCTTCTGCGCGACCTGCATGGTCCGCTTGGCGCCGAAGCCCAGCTTCCGGCTGGCCTCCTGCTGCAGCGTGGTGGTGCGGAACGGCGCGTACGGGGAGCGACGGTACGGCTTGGACTCGACGCTGCGGACGCTGAACGCGGTCTGCTCCAGCGCGGCGGCCAGCGTGCGGGCGGCCTGCTCGTCCAGGTGCAGGGTGTTCGCGGCGTTCTTCAGGCGACCGTCGGTGCCGAAGTCGCGGCCGGTGGCCACCCGCTTGCCGTCCACGGTGACCAGCCGGGCGCCGAAGCTCTCGGGGTTGGCCGCGTCGGCGGCGGTGCGGCCGGTGGCGAAGGTGCCGACCAAGTCCCAGTAGGAGGCGGAGGTGAAGGCGATCCGCTCACGCTCGCGCTCGACCACCAGGCGGGTGGCGACCGACTGGACCCGGCCCGCCGACAACTTCGGCATGACCTTCTTCCACAGCACCGGGGAGACCTCGTAGCCGTAGAGGCGGTCCAGGATGCGGCGGGTCTCCTGCGCGTCGACCAGGCGCTTGTTCAGGTGGCGCGGGTTGCGCACGGCCTCCTGGATGGCGTCCTTGGTGATCTCATGGAAGACCATCCGGTGCACCGGCACCTTGGGCTTCAGTACCTCCTGCAGGTGCCAGGCGATCGCCTCGCCCTCGCGGTCCTCATCGGTGGCCAGGAAGAGCTCGTCGGACTCCTTGAGCAGCGACTTCAGCTTGGTGACCTGGGACTTCTTGTCCGGGTTCACCACGTAGATCGGCGCGAAGTCGTGGTCCACGTCGACTCCGAGGCGGCGCACCTCGCCGGTGTACTCGTCCGGAACCTCGGCGGCCGTGCCGGGCAGATCGCGGATGTGACCGACGCTGGCCTCGACGATGTAGCCGGGGCCGAGGTAGCCCTTGATCGTCTTGGCCTTGGCCGGCGACTCGACGATGACGAGTCGCTTGCCGTGCGCGGTCTCGCTGCTCGGGGACACCTTCGCTCTTCTCTCCCGGTCGTAACCAAAGCTCCTGGGCTGTCGCACCAGCGACGGTCCCACCAGCGGAGTGTGACCGTACCCTGGCCACCCTTGTCAAACGGACGGATACCGCTTTTTCACCGGCAAGGCCGACCGACGCCACTCGAACGGTAACCCGATGGCCGCTCTTCGGGCATGTCTTTCCGGGGCAAGCAGGCCTTCCACCGGGCCCGGACCGGCGCGTCCACGGGCGGTCCGGGTGGGTTTACCGGCATCCCGGACGGCGGGGGAAGGAGAGCGGAACAGTGCGCTCCGTAATCGGGCCGGGCCGTCCCGGACGGGAACGGGCAACCGTGCGTCGGTGGGCGGTTCGCTCGGCGCGGATCGGGCGGGACGGCTCGCTCGGCGCGGGGCCTGCGGGGCCGGTTCGCTCAGCGCAGGGCGAGCGCGAGCAGGGACAGGCCGCCCGCCAGCGCCGAGGTGCCGAGCAGCGCCCAGAACAGGTCGGCGGGCAGCGAGGGCAGTTCCTGGTGCGCGGCCAGCACCACCCGGTCCGGCCGCCTCGGGTCGTATGCGACCTGAACGGCCGCGCCGGCTGCCAGCTGCGGCGGGCGGCGCAGCGGGGTGTGCCCGCGCGGGCGGGCCAGCACCAGGCGGCCCCGCGGGTCGGGGCGCAGCTCGTGGACGGTGCCGAGGCCGGCGTCAGCGGGCCCGCCGGCGGCGTCCACGGGGTAGGAGAGCAGCGGGCTGCTGTCCATCGCCTCGGTCCGGTCCGGGTCGGCGACCACCTGGGCGGTGGCGGGCACGCCGTACCGGCGCAGGTGGTGGCGAAGGCGCAGTTCCACGGCGCACCACAGCAGCAGCGCGCTCCCGAAGACCGCCAGGACCGCCCCGCCCACCAGCGTCGTCGGCGTCTCCACCCGGTCCTCCCCCGCACTGCCCACAGCCTGTGGACAGCACCCTGGCACCCGGTGGACAACCGGCGGCGGACACTCGGCGTCCGACGGACCACCCCCGGGGAACGCCAGGGTGAACACGGCGGCCGCCCGGGGCCGATGGTGTCCAACGCGGCCGGGCCGCACAGGTCACCCGGAGCTTCGACCACGGGAACGCGCCCTGTCGAGGCTCCGGGTGACCAATGTCACCGCCTGCGCACCGGCCGGCTCTGCCCGCCCGGCTCCGGCCGGCTCAGCCCGCCCGGCCCGGGCTCCGGCCGGCTCAGCGGACCGGCTCGATGAACCCCTGCTCGGTGAGCAGCCGCAGCGACTCGGGTACCCGGGCCCGCAACTGCGCCGCGTCCTCGCCGAGCAGTTGGGCGATCGCGTCGATGATCTCCCCGGCGGCCAGCGTGCCGTCGCAGACGCCGACGAAACCCGCGCCGACGGTGTCCACCTTGGTGGCGCGCCGCATGCCCCGGTTGTGCCGGAGCACCACGTGCTCGGGGTCCTCGGAGCCGGGCGCGCCGATCTGCTCCTGCACCACCTCGTCGGCGAGCAGGTAGCGGGCGGCCAGCAGCCCGGCGTCGTCGTGGCCGCGCAGGAAGTCCTGGCGGGCGAACCACTCCTCGATGTGCGGGCCGAGCGGCTGCTCCACCGGGTGCGGCCACTCCTCGATCCGCACCACCGGGTCGGCCGCGCCGGACGCCCGCAGGGTGATCCAGCCGAAGCCGATGCCCTCCACGCCGGCCGCCTCGAAGCTGTCCAGCCACTCCTCGTACCGGGCCCGGTACTCGTCGCCGCGGTGGTCGCCACCGTCACGCAGCCACAGCTCGGCGTACTGGGCGACGTCCTGCACCTCGCGCTGCACCACCCAGGCGTCCAGGCCGGTGCCGGCCACCCAGCCGGCCAGCCGGTCGCGCCAGTCCTCGCCCTTGACGTGCTGCCAGTTCGCCAGCAGCTGGCAGTAGCCGCCGGGCTCCAGGTGGTCGGCGGCGCCGCGCACCACGCTGCGGCACAGCTCGTCGCCGGCCATCCCGCCGTCCCGGTAGGTGAAACGGCCCGCCGGGGAGATCACGAACGGCGGGTTGGAGACGATCAGGTCGAAGCGCCGCTCGCCGATCGGCTCGTACAGGCTGCCCTCGGCGGTGGTGACGTTGTCGAAGCCGGACAGCGCGGCGGTCAGCCGGGTGAAGTGCAGGGCACGCGGGTTGAGGTCGGTGGCGGTGACCCGCTGGGCGTGCCGGGCCGCGTGCAGCGCCTGCACGCCGGAACCGGAGCCCAGGTCCAGCACCTCGCGGACCGGGCGACGCACCGTCAGGTTGGCCAGCGTGGTGGACGCGCCGCCCACCCCGAGCACCAGGTCGCGGCGCTCGATGCCGGCCGCCGTCCGCCCGGAACCGATGCCGCCCGCGCCGCCGACGGCGCAGCCGAGGTCGGACACCACCCAGGCGGCCGCGCTGGGCAGGCCGGCCACCTCGTCGGCGTACGGCCGCACGTCGACGGTGGCGCGCAGCTCTGCGCCGTCGCGCACCAGCCAGCCGTCCGCCAGCAGGCCCTCGACGGGCAGGGCGGCCGCGGCGGCGGCCTCCGGCACCGGCTGTTGCAGCAGGAACAGCCGCACCAGGGTCTCCAGCGGCGAGCCGCCACGGGTCGCCCGCAGCGCCGGGACGGCCTCGCTGCGGGCCAGCGCCGCGTACGCGGCCGGGCCGAGCAGGTCGAGCAATCCATCGGCGGTGAAGGAGGCCTTCAGCAGCGCCTCCCGCAGTTCCGCCGTCCGGCCGGTATCAAGAACGGGGCTGTTCGTCACCCCGCCATTCTCCCCCGTCCACCAGCGCGGCCCGTCCACCGCACCCGGCGACGGGCCGACGGGACCTCAGCTCTTGCTCGGCGAGGGCGAGCCGGAGCCCTGGCCGGGTGCCCCGGAGGACGGGGCGCCGTTGCCGCCGGGCGACGCGGACGCGTCCGGGGACGCGCCCCCGGACGGGTTGGCGCCGCCGGACGGGTTGGCGCCACCGGACGGGTTGGCGCCGCCGGACGGATCGGCGGCGGGTGCGCCGGTGGAGGCCGCCTTGCAGCCGGGCTGCTTCTTGAGCGCGGCGCCGAGGTCGCCGCTCTGCAGCGTGGCGAGCGCGCCGGTGGAGACCTGGGACAGGCGCTGCACCTGGTCGCCGACGCTGCGCAGGCCGTCCGCGAACTTGGCCTGATCGGCGTTGGTCAGCCCGTCCAGCTTCTTCTGCGCGTCCAGATAGCCCTGGGCGACCTGCTTCAGCTCGTTGACGGCGTCCTGCTGGACCTTCGCCCCGTTGTCGATCTTCGGCGCGCCGGCCTTCTGCACGGCGTCTGCCAGCTGCTGGTTGGTGGTGGCCAGCGCGGCCAGGTCGGTGGACAGCCGCTTCTGCAGGTCGACCGGGGACTCGCCGTCCTTGACGTTCCCGGTGTCGGCAAGCGCCGCCCGGGACTGCGAGATCGGGTCCCTCGCGGCATCACAGACGTTCTTCGCCCAGCCGTCGAGCTTCTTCGCCGAGTCGTCGGCGGAACAGCCGACAGCGGCGAGCGCGAGCAGCGCGCCGAGCGCGGAGACGGTGACCAGTCGCTTCTTCACCGGGGCCCTTTCGGTCGCTGACACCCGGTCCCGGGCATCGACCAGCGAACCTACACGGCCGCCCGCCCCGGCCTGCGCGGAAGGCCTCAGCCAGAGGCATCCGGGCAGCTCAGCGGCCTGAGCCCGGCTCCGGTCCACCGGTGCGCGGGGAGCAGGCGGGCCTCAGACGTCGGCGTCGGTCGGGGAGACCGACCAGCTCATCCGGATCACCCCGCCGTCGGCGCCGTTGCCGACCTCGACATCCTCGACCAGGCCGGTGATGACCGCCAGGCCGAGCGCGTCCTCGTCCTCCGAGCCGCCGCCTTCAGCACCGGCGGCCTGCGCCGGGCCGGCCTCGTCGGCGACCTCGATGAGAAAACGCTTCTCCTGCTCGATCAGCGCGACCCGGACCGCGCCGTCCACGCCGTTGCGCTGGTGCAGCGCCACCGCACGGGAGCAGGCCTCGCCCACCGCGAGCCGCAACTCGTCGAGCACCGACTCGTCCACCCCGGCGCGTCTGGCCACCGCGGCGGCCACCAGCCTGGCGGTCCGCACGTGCTCGGGCAGTGCGCTGAATCGAAGTTCGACGGTTGCCATGTCTCCCCTCCGGGGTTGCTCCCCGCCGCAGGGCCACTCCGGCCCGCGCGGCGGCGGCGGGAACACCGACCACGCCGGCCGGGCAGGGCTCAGCGCCCGGCCGACCGGCGGCGGTCGATCGAGAAGATTCGGTTGGAACGGCGGACCGACGGAAGGATCAGTCGGTCGCCGCGACGGCGTCGTCCACCGAGTTGTGGATCGGGAACACCTTGGTCAGACCGGTGATCCGGAAGATCTTCAGGATGCGCTCCTGGTTGCACACCAGGCGCAGCGAGCCCTCGTGCGCGCGCACCCGCTTCAGGCCACCGACCAGCACACCGAGGCCGGTGGAGTCGAGGAAGTCCACGCCCTCCATGTCCACGACCAAGTGGTAGTTGCCGTCGTTGACGAGCTCGACAAGCTGCTCGCGCAGCTTGGGGGCGGTGTACACATCGATCTCGCCGCCAACCTCGACGACCGTGCGATCGCCGACAGTACGGGTCGACAGGGACAGGTCCACGGAACCTCCAGCACCTTGCCTTGCTACGTCATTGCGATCTTCAGCCCCGTGGCTGCGACCGCGTGGTCGCAGGCCCAGGGCGCGGCAGACCGGCAGGTCGGAGCCTCGGTTTCTGCGGCCCTCGGCCATGCGGCCGTCACGGGCTTCATTCAACCACTTGCGACCATGGGCGCACGATGGTTAACAGCGATTCTCCGTCACGCCGGTGACACACTGGGTCTTCATGCCGCCCCGTCACCACCAGCCCGAGGCCCTGCTCGCGACGCTTTCCACCGAACGCGGCAGGTCGGATCGCCTCACCCATACGGAGCAATTGCCCGCACGGGAGGCGCGCTACGCCCCTTGGCCGGAAGGAATTCGTCAGGAGGTGGTCGCGGCCGCCGCCCGGCTGGGCGTGCTGCTGCCCTGGGCGCACCAGGCCGAGGCCATGGACCTGGCCGCGGCCGGGCGGACCACGGTGATCGCGACCGGTACTGCCTCGGGCAAGTCGCTGGGCTATCTGGCCCCCGTGCTGAGCGACCTGCTGACCGGGACCGAAGCCCGCACCGGACGCGGCGCCACCGCGTTGTACCTCGCCCCGACCAAGGCGCTGGCCGCCGACCAGCGCCGGCGCGCCGCCGAACTTGTCCCCGACCGGGTCCGGGTGGCGCTCTACGACGGCGACACGCCGCCGCAGGAGCGCGAGTGGGTCCGCCAGTACGCGTCGTACGTGCTGACCAACCCCGACATGCTGCACCGGGGCATACTCCCTGCCCACCCGCGCTGGTCGTCCTTCCTTAAGGCGCTGAAGTACGTGGTGATCGACGAGTGCCACACCTACCGCGGCGTGTTCGGCTCGCACGTCGCCCAGGTACTGCGCCGGCTGCGACGGCTGTGCGCCCGTTACGGCGCGTCGCCGACCTTCCTGCTGGCCTCCGCCACCACCGCCGAGCCGGCCGTCACCGCGCAGCGACTCACCGGCCTGCCCGCGACCGCCGTCACCGAGGACTGCTCGCCACGCGGCCCGCTGGTGTTCGCGCTGTGGGAACCGCCACTGACCGAGAACGTCGGCGAGCACGGCGCGCCCGTCCGCCGCTCCGCCACCGCCGAGGCCGGCCACCTGCTCACCGACCTCGTCCACGGCGGCACCCGGACGGTGGTCTTCGTCCGCTCCCGCCGGGCCGCCGAACTGGTCGCCCTGCAGGCCCAGGAACAGCTCGGCCAACCGCTCGCCGCCCGGGTGGCCGCCTACCGCGGCGGCTACCTGGCCGAGGAGCGACGCGCCCTGGAGCGCGACCTGCACACCGGCCGGCTGCTCGGCCTGGCCTCCACCTCCGCGCTGGAACTCGGCGTGGACGTCTCCGGCCTGGACGCCGTCCTGCTGGCCGGCTACCCCGGCACCCGGGCCTCGCTCTGGCAGCAGGCCGGACGCGCCGGACGCGAGGGCCAGGGCGCGCTGGCGGTGCTGATCGCCCGCGACGACCCGCTGGACACCTATCTCGTCCACCACCCCGACGCACTGTTCGCCACCCCGGTGGAGGCGACCGTCCTCGACCCCGACAACCCGCACGTGCTCGCCCCGCACCTGTGCGCGGCCGCCGCGGAACTGCCGCTCACCGACGCCGACCTGGAGCTCTTCGGCCCGTCCAGCGAGCCGCTGCTCCCGGTGCTGGAGCGGCGCGGACTGCTGCGCCGCCGGAGCGACGGCTCCTGGTACTGGACCCGCCGGGAACGCGCCGTGGACGGCGTCGACCTGCGCGGCAGCGGCGGCAGCCCTGTGCAGATCGTCGAGGCGGACACCGGGCGGCTGCTCGGCACCGTGGACGCCGAGGCCGCGCACACCACCGTGCACACCGGCGCCGTCCACCTGCACCAGGGACGCACCTACCTGGTCCGGGAGTTCGACCTGGAGTCCTCGGTCGCGCTGGTCTCCCCCGCGAATCCGCCGTACACCACCTCCGCGCGGGACGTCACCTCGATCTCGATCCTCTCCACCGACACCACCGAGGAGTGGGGCGAGGCCCAGCTCAGCTTCGGCTCGGTGGAAGTGGTCAACCAGGTCGTCGGCTACCTGCGCAAGCGGATCTCCACCGGCGAGATCCTCGGCGAGAGCAAGCTCGACCTGCCGCCCCGCACCCTGCGCACCCGGGCCGTCTGGTGGTCCGTCACCGAGGACCAACTCCTCGACGCGACCATCCCGTTCGACCAGCTTCCCGGCGCGGCCCACGCCGCCGAACACGCCTCGATCGGCCTCCTTCCGCTGTTCGCCACCTGCGACCGCTGGGACATCGGCGGTGTCTCCGTGCCACTGCACCCCGACACCGGCCTCCCCACCGTCTTCGTCTACGACGGCCACTCCGGCGGCGCGGGCTTCGCCGAACGCGGCTTCCGCCGCGCCGTGGAGTGGCTGACCGCGACCCGGGACGCCATCGCCGCGTGCGAGTGCGATCGCGGGTGTCCGTCCTGCGTCCAGTCCCCCAAGTGCGGAAACGGCAACGATCCCCTCGACAAGGCCGCCGCCATCCGCCTGCTCACCACCCTCCTCGCCCATGCCCCCAGCCGGTCGGGCAGCACCGACACCGCCGACGCGTCCGATGCCCCCGGCGCTTCCGGTGACGACGGGGCCGGCTCGGCTGATTGACGGTCCGTCCGCTTCACCGGCGTTGTCGCCCCAGGCCCACAGCGGGCCGGCCCGGGAGCGGGCTCGCGCCGGGCCGAGCGGGACGGGCAGGCCGCGAATCGGGACCTGGACGACCACCTCCACCGCGTCCTGGTCCGGCAGGGCGTGGCAGGAGACGAGTTCGGCGCGCTCCTGAGCCCGAGTCAGCTCGGCTGCCCGGCCGCAGCCGCCGTCCGGGTCGAGCAGCAGTCGGTCGGCTGCGGCCAGCGCGGCCAGATCGGCCGCCGACTCGGCGCGATGGCGCGCGACCACCACCTGGCCGACCATCAGGCAGGCCGAGAGCACCACCACGCCCAGCAGGCCCAGCGCGACCAGCCATACCGTCGCCGACCCGCAGTCGGACTCGGCGGCCCGAATAGGCCGCCGGTGTCGCTCTCGCACGGCGGTCACCTCCTCTCGGAATCTCAGCTTTCGTTGGTCAGCACGTCCTCGCGGGCGCTCACCGCGGTGGCGGTGAGGCGGACCGACAGGAGAACGGCGAGGCGACCAGGCCCAGGGCAGGGGGCCTCGACGGTGACCCGGGCGGTGGTGGCGTCCAGCGCGACGGCGACCGTCGCGCCCTCCGGAGCGGCTGCCGCGGCAACCGCTGCCGCGTCGCCGTCCCCTCGGGCGGCGGCCCGGGCACCGGCCCGGGCCGCGTCCACACAGCGGATCTGGGCACCGGCGGCAGCCACTCCCCAGATCAGCATCGCCGCGAGCAGCACCAGGGCAGGCAGGGCCACCGCCGTCTCGGCGGTGACCATCCCCGAGTCCGGCGCCCCGGTGCGGCCGGCCCGGCGCTCACGCCGCATGCAGAGCCCGGCCGAGGATCTCCGACAGCGCGCCGGAGACCGTGTCGCTGGTCACCACCTTGTAGAGCACCGCCGCGAAGGCACAGGCCGCGACCGTGCCGATCGCGTACTCGGCGGTGCTCATCCCGGCGTCCGGCGGCCCGTCCGCCATCGTTCGGTACCGGTGGCGCAGCCAGCCGCCGATCCGGCGGGTGATGCGTACTGCGAGCGCCGGTCGGACCGGCAGGGACAGTGTCGTCATCGGTGAAATCCCTTCGTAGGAGTGGAAATTCGAGCGGCTCGTGGCTCAGAGCCGCTGGGAAAAGATGCTGGTCAGGCCCATCACCACCGGCACCACGCCGATCAGCACGAATGCGGGCAGGAAGCAGAGCCCGAGCGGTGCGGTCGCCAGGACGCCGGCCCGGCGGACCCTCGCGTGCGCCGCTCGTGCCGCCGCCGCCCGCTGGGACTGGGCGAGGCCGGCGAGCGCGGTGGCCGGTGGTGCGCCGCTGAGTGTGGTGCGGGCCAGGCAGCGGGCGAGTGGGGCCATCGGCGGGCAGTCGGCGGCCAGTTGTTCCCAGCAACGCTCCGGGGAGGCGCCGAGGGCCAGCTGGGCCGCGACGCCGGACAGGCGGTCCCGCATCGGGGACGGGACGCTGTCCGCGACCGCGAAGGCCGCTCCGGCCGGGGAGCCGCTCGAACCGAGACAAGCCGCCAGCAGCTCGGCGGTCAGCGGCAGTTGACGAACCAACCAGTCCCGCTCGGCGGTCCGTCGCCGCTCGCCGGGCGACCTGACCCGGGGCAGCAACCGCCACCCCGCCCAGCCCGCCACCAACCCGACCGCCGGGCCGGCCCAGCCGCCGACCAGAACGGCGGCGGACACCCCGAGCAGCACGGCCAGCGGCCGGTCGTCCGCCACCCAGCGGATCGCCCGCCGTGCGGCCGCCCCGCCCCGGCCGACCCTCGCGGGAACGGACGCCAGCGCCGGGACGCAGCGCCCGGCCCTGCGCCGGGTCGCCCGCCCACGCACCGCTGCCAGCGCCTCGCCGGCCAGGCCCACGGCGGCCACCGGCACCAGGATCACCATGGCACCCACCGCACCTCCACCAAGACCTCCATCAACACCTCCACCGAAACCTCCATCGATGCCTCCGCCGACTCGAACTCGGATCATTTGCCCTGCGGTTGGAGCGGTTCCCCACGCCGCCGGATGGGTCGCCCCGGGCCCGGGGGGCCGCCACATCCGTTCACTCCCACCGGTCCGCCCTGACCGCCAGTTGATCCCCCGCCAGGGAGGGTGCGGCCGCAAGCCACCGGTCCTGCCGGGAGCGGGAGATCCCGCAACCGGAGGCCACCGCCCGGACCGGGTCGGGCCGAACCTTGCGCAGAACCTCGGGCTGGGCTTCGGCTCGGATCGGACGGGACTGGGCCGGGGCATCCTCGGCCGCCCGGACGATCCGGGCGGTCCAGACGATGCCGGCGGCCTCCAGGGCGGCCCCGGCGAGCAGGCTGAGCAGGCCCGCCGGGGTGTGCAGCAGGACCTGCGCCGGGTGGGCGCCGAGCGCGCCGCCCAGTCCCATGCCCACGACAGGCAGGGCGGCCAGCACGATCACAGTGGTGCGTGGACCCGCGAGTTCGCCCGCGATCTCCTCGGCGAGCGCCCGTTCGGCGCGCAGCGCGTCCGCGACCTGCTCCAGGCCGAACGCCAGCCCCGTGCCGCTCTCGGTGCTGACCCGCCAGCAGGCCGCGACCGCCGCCGCGCCCTCCCCACCGGGCAGTTCGGCCACCAGCCGGAGGGCTGCGGCCAGATCGGCCCCGTAGCGGCCCGCCGCCAGCCGGGCCGTCGCCTCGGAGCCGAGCCGACGGGCCCAGTCGGGGACGGCCCGGGAGACCACGGAGTGCATGGCCTGCTCAGGTGTCGCGCCGCTGCGCAGTTCGGCCGCCAGGCCGGCGCACAGGTCGATCACCGCCGCGGCCCTTCGCCGCGCCGCGCGACCGGCGGTGTACCGGGCACGCCATCTGCGGATCGGAATCACCGCACAGGCCGCCCCGATCAACGGAAGCACCGAGGCGGTGTTCTGCCCGACCGCCGCTCCGGCCGGGAGCAGCAGCAGTTCGGGCACCAGCCAGCGCGGCCGCCGTCGCCGCCACCCGGACCGGATCCGGGCGAGCCGGCCGTCCGGTACCCGATGTCCGTTCAGTATCCGCCGCAGCCGCCCGTCACCGCGCTGCCGGTGCCGGGCCGCCGTCAGCCAGACCGCCCCGAACAGCGCCGCGCCGAGCCCGGCGACCGCACCGAGCACGGCTGCCGCGCCGGCGATGCCGTCGGCCGGCGGCATCGCCGCCAGGGCTCCGAACTCCCCTGCCATCACGACCTCCTGACCTCTGAGCGCAGCAGCCGCCACGCGGCCACCCCGATCACGCAGAGCCCGATCACCCACATCAGCTCGATCTGACGCAGCGTCATGTCGCCTCCACCGGGGTTTCGCAAGAGGGTGCGTCAACCGAACCGGCGTCCTGCTCGGCCGAATCGGGTGCGGAGACCGCCTCGGGGTGCGGGGGCAGCTCGACGCCGCGTTCGGCGCAGAGGTCCCGCAGCCTGGTCCAGCCGGGGCCGGGGCGGCTGCGTCCGTCGCGATCGAAATGGACGGCGGCGGTGGTGCCGGTCAAACCGTCCGGGTCGGCGACCAGCAGGTGCAGGCCGGTGACCCGGCGGCGGCCGTCGGCACGGTCGCGACCGAGGTGGACGACGGCGTCGAGTCCGGCCCGGAGCTGGCTGTGCAACGACTGCCGGTCGAGTCCGGCGAGAGAGCCGAGGGCTTCCAGCCGGGCGGGCACGTCGGCCGCCGTGTTGGCGTGGACGGTGCCGCAGCCGCCTTCGTGGCCGGTGTTGAGGGCGGCCAGCAGGTCGACCACTTCGGCGCCGCGGACCTCGCCGACCACCAGCCGGTCGGGTCGCATCCGGAGGGCCTGTCGGACCAGGTCGCGCAGGGTCAGTTCGCCCAGCGACTCCTGGTTGGGCGGTCGGGACTGGAGCCGGACGACGTGCGGATGGTCCGGCCGGAGTTCGGCGGAGTCCTCGGCCAGCACGATGCGTTCGTTGACCGGGACGAGCCCGAGCAGTGCGGCGAGCAGGGTGGTCTTGCCGCTGCCGGTGCCACCGGAGATCAGCAGCGACAGCCGGGCCCGGAGCACGGCGGCCAACAGGTCGGCGCCGGACGGGGGCAGGGCCCCGGCGGCCACCAGTTCGGCAAGCGTGAAGGGTGTGCTGCGGCAGGTGCGCAGCGAAATGTGGGTGCAGTCGGCGGCGATCGGCGGGAGGACGGCGTGCAACCTGGTGCCGTCGGACAGCCGGGCGTCCACCCAGGGCCGGGCGTCGTCCAGGCGGCGCCCGGCGGCGGTGGCCAGCCGGTGGGCGAGCCGGCGGACTGCGTCGGTGTTCGGGAAACGCACCTGGCGCGCGCGCTCCAGACCCTTGCCGCGGTCGATCCAGATCTGGTCGGGTCCGTTGACCAGAACGTCAGTGACGCCGGGTTCGGCCAGCAGCGGATCGAGCGGCCCGGCGCCGACGATCTCGGCGCGCAGGCTGCGGACGGTGTTGAGCACGTCGGCCCCGCCGAGCGGCGGCCGGGCGGCGCGCAGGGCGGCGGCGACCGAGCCCGTGGTGGGTGCGGCGCCCGCCTCGGCGAGCCGGAGCCGGACGACATCGACGAGTTCGGCGGCCCCGTCCGCGGGCAGGCCACCGGGCGGCGGCCCGTCCCGTTCGGGCGCGGCCGGCGGCTGTCGGCGAACCAGGTAGCGAACCGGCGGGCCGGTGCGCGGGCCGGCCTCGGCCGGGGCGACGTCCTCGGCGGGCCCCGGCGGGGCACTGTGCAGGGCCCGGGCGCGGGGTACGGGGATGCGCCGGTGGGTGCGGGTGATCGGCTGCCGGGCGGGCCTCGGTTCCCCGGTGTGCCCGTCGGTGGGCTCGGGGTGGGTGTTGACGGCGTGCAGGCGGTTGGCCATGGGTTCTCCTCAGGCCGCCACGACGGGCGGCATCGCTTCGGTCAGGAATTGCCCGCAGAACCGGGCCAGCGGCCCGCCGTCCCGCAGGCCGGGCGGGGCGCCCCGTTCGGCGTCCAGGGCGAGGCCGGGTTCGGGAGCGAGTTCCCCGGCCAGGCGCAGGTGCAGGCCGCGAGCGACATCGGCGGCCGTGAGGCCGGACGGCCCGGGGGTGCGGACGACGGCTCGCAGGTCGGCGAGCCGTATCCGGACGGCCGCGGCGACCCGGTCGGCGGCAGCCAGCGCGCGCAGTTCGGCGGGGACCACGAGCAGCCCGGTGTCGGACTGTTCGAGCGCCTGGGCGGCCGCCGCGTCGAGGTGTCTGGGCAGGTCGAGGACGACCAGCCCGCCGCGTCTGCGGGCGGCGGCCAGGACGCTGCACATGGCTTCGGCGGGGATGCTCAGGGTGTCGGAGCGGTCCCAGGACAGGGCGCTGAGCCGGTGCGGCTCGGGCAGCGCCCTGGCCAGCTCGGCGCCGCTGATCCGGCCGCGCGAGGCGGCCAAGTCCGGCCAGCGCAGGCCGCCGGCCTGTTCGGCGCCGAGCAGGACATCGAGTCCGCCGCCGAGTGGGTCTCCGTCGATCAGTATCGTGCGGTGTCCAGCCCGGGCAGCGCGGACCGCGAGCGCGCAGGCCAGCGTGGAGGCCCCGGCGCCGCCGCGTCCACCGAGCACGGCGACCGTGAGCGCGGGTGGCCCGACGCCTTCGGTGGCGTCGGCGATCCGGTCGAGCAGCCAGGGCTGTGCGTCCGGCAGGAACAGCACGTGCTCCGCGCCGAGCCGGACGGCGCGGACCCAGATCTCGCCGTCGTCGAGATCGAGCCCGAGCAGCAGCACTCCGGGTCGGCGGGGCAGGCCGGCGCACTGCTCGGCGAGGTCGTCGCCGACCAGCACCAGTGGGGCGTTCTCCCACAGCCGGGCGGGCGGTGGGGCGCCGCTGAGCAGCCGCGGTTCGGCTCCGGCGGCGGCGCACAGGCGGGTGAGCTGTTCGGCGAGGGTCTCGTCGCCGGTGATGATCAGTGGCCCGGGCGGGGGCTCGGGGCCGGTGGCGTGCGGATCGGTGAGAAATGCGGACAAGGCGGGCCTCCGCGTGGTGCGGGATCGTCTGACGGCGCGTCGGACGCGGCGGCCCGGACGGGTCGGCGCGGCGGCGCGGACACCACGGTGAGGCACGGCCCGGAATGCGTCAGCCGAGTTCGCAATGCCTGTGGATAACCCGCCCCTGTGGATAACCGAGCTCACTCGGACGGGGGCCTAAACAGTTCGGAATTGACGCATCAGGGATACCAATATGACGCTCAATCCACTACGGAGAGTGACAAATGGGCGAACCTGAAGAACCCTCGACAGCGGCTCGGAAACCGCCGGAACACCCCCTCCGAACCGCACGTCACGCCACTCCCTGGAGGCTCAATTGCCTAGGAAAATGGCCCCGGACATGCGACGACCCCCGCCGGGGGGGAGAGCGGGGGTCGTCTATCCACGGCCCGACTCGGGGGGGAGGAGCCGGACCGGGTTAGCACGGTCGCGCGAACGATCCGTGACTTCCATGGTGTACCCGACCGCCCAGAAACACAAACCCGCACGCCCGTGGGTCCACCGAATGGCCGCCTGTTTTGCCGATCCCTCTATCCTCGGTTCCCGTGGACACCACCGAGAACGCCGACTCTGCCGACCGCGGTGCCGACTCCGACGCACCGGACTCCACCGAGCCCGTGACGGACACCACAGCGCCCACCCGACCCGGGTACGGCGTGCCGCGGACCGCCGCCTTCTTCGACCTCGACAAGACGATCATCGCCAAGTCCAGTGCGCTCGCCTTCAGCCGGCCGTTCTACCAGGGCGGCCTGATCAACCGTCGCTCCGTGGTGAAGAGCGCCTATGCCCAGTTCGTCTTCCTGGTCGGCGGCGCGGACCACGACCAGATGGAGAAAATGCGGGCCTACCTGTCGGCGCTCACCCGAGGCTGGAACGTCCAGCAGGTGCGGGAGATCGTCGCGGAGACGCTGCACGGCATGATCGACCCGATCATCTACGACGAGGCGGCCTCGCTGATCGAGCAGCACCACGCGGCCGGTCGGGACGTGGTGATCGTCAGCAGTTCGGGCTCCGAGGTGGTCGAGCCGATCGGCCAACTGCTGGGCGCCGACCACGTGATCGCCACCCGCCTGCACGTCGAGGACGGCCGCTACACCGGCGAGATCGAGTACTACGCGTACGCCGAGAACAAGGCCATCGCGATCCGCGAGCTGGCCGAGCGGGAGGGCTACGACCTCGCCAACTGCTATGCGTACAGCGACTCCTCGACCGATCTGCCGATGCTGGAGGCGGTCGGCCACCCGGCCGCGGTGAACCCGGACCGGGCGCTGCGCAAGGAGGCGGTGGCCCGCGAGTGGCCGGTGCTGGCGTTCAGCCGACCGGTCGAACTGACGCGCAGGCTCCCGGAGTTCCACGCGCCCAGTCGTTCGGTCCTGGCCGCGGTGGCGGTCGGCGCGGCGGCGCTGACGGCCGGGGTGCTCTGGTACGGCGCCCGGCGCCGGCGTCCAGTGGCCTGAGGCCGCGCCACCGGCCGCGCACCGGCGGAACGATCCTGCGCGAGGTGGAACGACCCGACGCAAGGAGGAACGGCCTTGCGTCGGGCGACGGTTCGCCATATCGGACAAACCGCACGGGAACCCGTCAAAGTAGCCCTTTTCGGGTTCCCCTTTTGTCCGATCTGCGGTAGAAATGGGTTAGGCCCGCGAGACCCGGTCAGGACCCCAAAGGGGTCGTTCCGACAACGCAGTTCAGGCCCCACGGACCCACGTACGGACAACTGGGCACCCACATGCAGCCGACCCGCTGTCGGGCCGCCGCACCAGGCGAAGGGCAACAGGACCCCGCCTGATGGGCATTGCACGGTGCATGCACTGGTAACCCGGTCTCCGTGCCAGCGGCGACGCCCGGAAGTCTCGGACGTCGCCGCAACTGCGCTGCTGGGCCTTCCCGTTCGAGCCGCACCGCTCCGCTCGGCCCAGTTGATCAGAAAGTCAGACCATTCCGCGCTGCATCGCCTCGCACACCGCGGTACTCTCGCGGACACCGAGGCCGAGCCCGGCGGCGCAGTGGGTGAGCCAGCGGGCCATGCCCTCGGGGGTGCCCTCCAGGTAGCCCAGCAGGGCCTGCCGGTAGGCGGCGGTGCCGAGTTCGGCGAGGCCGACCTCGGCGGGGCAGATCGCCTTCGGGTCGAGCCCCTCGGCGGTCAGCACGATCCGCTGGGCGGCCCGGGCGACCAGGCCGTTGTAGCTGCCGAAGGGACGCAGCGCGAGCAGTTCACCGTGGACGACGGCGGCGACCACCAGGGCGGGCGCGCCGCCGGTGGGGCGTTCGGCGCGGGCGGCCAGCAACCCGGCGAGCTGGTCGAGGCGGGCGGCCGCCTCGTCGGCCGGGGGCGGCGGCGGGAGTTCGCCGACCGGTCCGTCGAGTGCGGCGCCTTCGGTGGCGGCGAGTTCGCGCGGGAACAGCGGCGCGGCACTCTCGCCGGCCCGGCGCGGGCGGCCGGCGGACGGGTCGGCGTCGCCGACGGCAAGCAGGTGGAGGCGGGCCAGCACTTGGAGCGGGGAGGTGCGCCAGATGCTGAGCAGCTGGCCGGTCTCGGCGGAGAGGCGCAGGGCCGCGCCGACCGTCCGGGCCTCGGGGTCGGCGCCGAAGTCGGTGCGGCGGCGGACCTCCTCCAGCGGCCAGTCGGCGCCCTCCAGGGCGGCAGAGGCGCGGGCGCCGCGCAGTGCCGACTCGGACGTCACCTCGCCCGCCCGGCGCCGCATCACGCGGTGTCCGTAGAGACGGTCGACGTTCTTGCGCACCTCGGCGACGGCCTCGGGGACCCCGGCCAGCTGGGCCAGCGGGGCGAGCGGGTCTGTTCCTGTGGTCACCTACCCGAGAGTAATGAATCGCCGGAACTCCTGGGCAGCAACCCCCGGGTCACCCTTTCGTGGCAATCCGCCCTTCCCCCATGTGCGACACCCCAAACCACCGCTAGCATGACCGCAATCGGTGACGATAACGATTTCCAACAAGCGCCCGTCGTGGCGGCAGTGCCATCGCACCCCGATGCCATCGCACCCCGACGACAGCCCGTGGCACACAGCGCCACAGCACCCCAGAGCTACAGCACTACAGAGCCACAGAGCCGGAGACTCAGATGAAGATCGCCTTCGTCGGCAAGGGCGGCAGCGGCAAGACCACCCTGTCCGCACTGTTCATCCGCCACCTGGCCGCCGCCGGCTGCCCGGTGGTCGCCGTCGATGCCGACATCAACCAACATCTGGGCCAGGCCCTCGGCCTGACGGATGCTCAGACCGCCTCACTGCCCTCGCTCGGCGCGCACCTGCCGGAGATCAAGGAGTACCTGCGCGGCACCAACCCGTTGATTCGCTCCGCCGAGGAGATGATCAAGACCACCCCGCCGGGCCCCGGCTCCCGGCTGCTGCGGATCGTCGAGGAGAACCCGGTGTACGCGGCCTGCGCCCGGCCGGTCGCCCTGGACGAGGGCTCGGTGCGGCTGCTGGCGACCGGCGCATTCACCGAGGAGGACCTCGGAGTGGCCTGCTACCACTCCAAGGTCGGCGCGGTGGAACTGCTGCTCAACCACCTGCTGGACGGCCCGGACGAGTATCTGGTCACCGACATGACGGCAGGCTCCGACTCGTTCGCCTCCGGCCTGTTCACCCGCTTCGACCTGACTTTCCTGGTTGCCGAACCCACCCGCAAGGGCGTCTCGGTGTACCGCCAGTACAAGGAGTACGCCCAGGACTTCGACGTGCACCTGCGAGTCATCGGCAACAAGGTGCAGAGCGCGGACGACCTCGAGTTCCTGCGCCGCGAGGTCGGCGACGACCTGTACGCCTCGTTCGGGCACTCCGACTGGGTGCGGCGGCTGGAGCGCGGGGACGAGCCGCCGCTGCGCGAGCTGGAGCCGGCCAACCGCGAGGTGCTGGGCCGGCTCCGGACCGCCGCGGACGCCTCCCATCAGCTGCGCGACCGCGGCCGCTACAGCGCCCAGGCAGTCCGCTTCCACCTGCGCAACGCGGAGAGCTGGGGCAACGCCAAGATCGGCGCGGACCTGGCCACCCAGGTGGACCCCGGCTACGTGCTGGGCGCCGAACAGGCCCGGACCGCCGGGGTCTGAACCACCCGCCCAGGGGCCGGTCCGTCCTGCTGGACC
>NZ_JBHWEN010000036.1:0-63587 GCF_042734215.1 Kitasatospora sp. NPDC059673
CGGTCACCCCCGTACGGGGGTGACCGCCTCCGGGCTACCGGTCAGCGGCGGCTCCACCTGCCCCTCGCCCACCGGGCGAAGCCGGCCATGGCCTCGATCGCTTCCCGCAGGTGCGTGAGCACCTGCGGGGTCTTCATGAGGGTGTGGTCGATCCCATTCACCGTCCTGGCCAGAGCGGCCACGCCGACGGAGATCCCCACCGTCCACACGACGGCAGGTTCGTGCGCGGTCGCAAGTTCAACGAACTTGGCCAGCGTGGCAGGGTCATACGGGCTCGCCAGGTGTTCGGCAGCCCTCGGCACAATCATGGTCTTCTCCACATGGTTGAGGTGGTTGGCCGAGAGCGACTGATCGGTCAGCGTGCGCCCGGTCCAACCGCAGGTCCAGGCGCGGCTGCGCCTGGGCGGTCGGTCCGGGACGCTTGTCTGGGGCAGCAAGAGTGTCCGGTCCATCTCCCGCGTCCGGAACCAGGGTTCCGTGCGGGGGGGGAGGGCATGGCCCTCTGGTAAGCCGGACCGGCTGACGGGCGGAGCTAGGCTCAACGCCTCGCCGCTGAACTCTCCGGCGGGGTGGTCTCCGCGGCCCCAGAGTCGCGGAGTCTTCCTTTTCCTATTCCTGATCTTGCGTGTGGTGGCGGGCGAGCCGGCACCGGAAACAGTGGTACCAGACCTCCGAACCCCCGGGCAAATCAGATGGATCGTCAGACTTCCTTCGTGGTCTGCGCGTTCGATGTGCACCATCCGGCAGATGGTGTCCGGGCGGGGAACGGAACTGCCCCGGCCGCCGTTGTGGCGAGCCGGGGCCGGGTGGTGCTGACTTCGGGTCAGGTTGTCCGGGGGCGGTAGGACCTCACCCAGCGGGTGGGGGCGCTCCGGGCGGTCAGCGGACGTGGAGTTCTTCGGCGACGCGGTGCAGGAGGGAGACGGCCATGCCGTTGAGCGCGACGGCGTCTGCCCGCACCCAGGTCGCCCGGGCGAGCGCGCCGTCCTGGTGCTGAACCCCGCTGGCCTGGTTGAACACGCCCTGGATCACCTTGGCGTAGCCGTCGGCCATTTCGTCGAGCCGGTCGAGCATCACTCCGTAGCGGTCGGCCTGGTCCTGGTCGTCGCGCTTCTTGGCGACGTCCTTGGGCCAGACCTTCATGTCGCGCATGTCGATGATGGCCAGGCGGGTCTCGCGGATGGCGTCGGCGTACTCGCCGGCGGTGATCTGCCGGTCGGCCGTACGCAGGTGGGCGGCGGCCTTGGCGAGCGGGCCCTCGTCCAACAGCAGCGGCACGGTGACCGTGAAGAAGATGCCTCGGTTGACCGCCTCGACCTGCTTCTCCCAGGTGCTGGCCGGCACCCTCACGGTGTCCTGGGCGGTCGCCGTCGGGTACTGGGTGCTCTGCGGGAGGACCGCGGTGATGTCGATCCGCAGCTGCAGGTCCTGGCCGTTGCGCTCCTTCTCCAGTGCGAGGACCTGCTCGTTGGTCAGCGGCACCGACAGGTCGGCGCTGCGGGGCACCCCGTTGTCGCTCAGGCCCACGGCCGCGGGGATCAGCGAGCCGAGCCAGCGCATGCCGACGCCGTGCTCCGCGTGGATCTCGCCGCCCAGTTGGACCAGGGTGCACCCGTCGGCGAGCCTGGTCGGGGCGATCTCGACCCGCAGCGCGAGGCGGTGGCAGCCGACCCCGGGCAGCAGCGCCGCCACCGTGTGGGTCGTCGGCTCCTTGAGTCGAAGCCGGGTTCCGTTCGCGAAACTCAGATCAGTGTCCACCGTGAACCTCCTTGTACCGGAAGGCAATTGTGCTCCTCCGGTCCTCTACGGTGTCGCCGTGATGTTCTCCAGCTCGGAGTGGCCGCGCTCGCTCAGTTCGGCCGTCGCCCGCCCGATGTCGGTGCGCCGGTCCATCAGTCCTCCTCGGCGGCAGGTGTGGTGAGCGGGCGGCGCCCCGTCGATCGAGGAGCCGCCGGGGCGGCCGGCGGGACCGCGAGCAGGGCGGCCAGTTCGGCGACGGTCCGGCCCGGCCTGCGCGGCGGGGCGGTGTCGGCGGCGTCATGGTGGTCGGGGTCGACGCCGTGGCCGAGTCGGCGGCGGGGGTGATCGGCAGTCATGAGTCATTCTCCCAGAGGAGGTTGCTCCCTCGCGCCGGGTCAGGGCGATATGGCGCGAGTCGGCCCCGTTGCCGACGGTCCCGTCCCGTTTCTCGGCCCGGGCCGTCGGGCCGGCGCATCGGCGCCTACACCGTCTCGTCGGGCTTGTAGTGCCGGTGGTCGGCAAGCTTCTCGCCGCGCCTGGCGGTGCCGACGCACGTGGCGAACAGCCGCCAGCCGTCGGTGAAGTCGGCGGCCATGCCGTAGCGGAAGCCGGGCGGGGTAGGGCGGGTGCTGTAGCGCTCGGCGCGGACGGCGTTGTCCTTCTCCGCGCTGGCGGCAAGCGCGGTCAGCAGGGCCTGCTCGACCTCCGCCGTCGCGGCCTTCCCGCCGCCGGGCAGGTCGGGCATCGGCTGGTCGGCCAGGCGCTCGTCGTCGGCTGCGGCGGGGGCGGTGTTGTTGGCGCCGGTGAGCATCCAGAACACGGTGCCGGCGTCCTCCGCGGTGACGGCGAGGCCGTACGGGCGGCCGGGCCAGGACTCGGCCGCCTCGATCCCAGGCACGTTCGGAAGGTGGTCAACCAGCACCTGCTGCAGCTCGATCGGGGTCACCGGCCGATCGTATCCGCGCGCCAGCCGGGGCCCGGCGGGCAGGGCCAGTGTCCGGGACGGGTTCACCAACCCGGACCTCTATGGGGTGTCGCCCCTGTCCAACAGACCTGGGTCGCCGGGGCGCGACTCGTAGTAGGTCCGGCCGCCGCAGCCGCTGTTCGGCGGCTTCAAAGAGTCGCGCCACCGGGGTCGGAACAGGGCTTCGCAAAGTTCTCTGAAGAAGTTTCACCAGAACCGAGGGAAGTTCCTCAGTCGGATGCATAGAAGCCTGTGGCTTCGTTCATGTGAAGTAGCAGCGATTGGTCAGCAGTTTGGGCAGCAGTTGGCGATCTTGAGTGCTGCAGATGTTCACCAGAAGTAACGTCACCCGACGGCGGACAGAGCGGTCTGCGCTTCGGTGGTGATCAGAACTGGTTGATGATCCGTCCGCCGAGCTGTTCGAGGAACTCCTGCAAGCTCGTTGCGGCGACGGTGAAGTCGTCGAACCAGGAAGCGGTGGTGGACTTCCAGATCTGTCCGCTGTCGCCGATCGCGAACAGGTGGCCGCCCCCGTCGCTGGCGAATACCAGTGCGATCCACTCGCCGTCGATCGGTGCGGGGCCGTACTCGCGGAAGTGCTCCGCCACCATCGCGGGTGAGTGGATGAAGTACCCGCTGTCGACATCGGGCAGGGAGGCTTCGCTGATCACCCAGTAGAGCGTGGTCAGGTCGGAGGGGATCGGTGTCAGGTCCACGAGCGCGCTCGTTGCTTGGTGGCTGTCGTCGGTCGCGAGTGCCACGACGTTGTTTCCGGGTGGGAAGCCGTGCGTCGGGAGAAACGACTGCATCAGCTTCGTCAGCGCCGCCTCGACCCGCTCCCGCCAGGATCGGACCCACTCTGCGTCAAGCCGCTCAGCTGGCACGTTTCCCCTCAAATGCATGTCTGGCTCGCCAGCGCGAGTCCGGAAAACATAGCGGAAGGCGGTGACGGCTCTCCGCCCGGAGGGCGGAGAGCCGTCGAGTAGGTGCCTGTGGCGGTCAGCCGGCCTTGGCGGGCGCTTCGGTCCGCGCGCGGGTCGAGGCGAGACGGTAGGAGTCGGTGCCGGTTTCGATGATGGTGCCGTTGAAGGTGAGGCGGTCGACGATGGCCGCGCAGAGGCGGGGGTCGGTGAAGGTCTTGGTCCAGCCAACTGGGGCTGGCACTTGTTCGTTGGATCGCATCTGCCCTGCGACGTGCCCGTATCTGGGTCCTGGGCGGCTCTTTGATTGTCTTGCTGACAGCGCTGTTTTGTAGGCGCTACCTTCATTCGTCAGGTGCGAGGAAGGTGTGCTGGATGGTGGAGTCGCGTCTGCGGGTGATCGAGGGCCGGACGGTGCCCGAGATACCCGTTGCCTGGGATCCGTGGGAGTTCCAGGCCCTGTGTGTGGAGGCGTTCGTGGCGTCCTGGCGGGCCCGTGGGTTCAGCCCGGTGACAGTCGACAACGACATCGGCCTGCTGGAGCGGACATTGAAGGCGCTGGGGCGGCCGGCATGGGATGTCACGCCCGAGGACATCGACCGCGTGGTCGGTGGCCTGGCCATAGAGGGGCGGGCTCCGTCCACCCGCCGCGGATACGTCCAGATCTTCAAGGGCTTCCACCGGTTCCTCCAGGCACGCAAGGCCGTTGAGATCGAGGCCGCGTTCGGGGTCCGGCTGGTCTGCCCCGTGGACGAGTTCAACGCCTCGCGGCATGTCGGCGACGACTCCCCAGCCCTGCTGCCGCCGCCGACCCCCGAACGGGTCGAGGAGTTCTTCGACTTCCTCAAGGCGCGGATCGCCACCGCCCGCAAGTACGCGCCCGCCGCCCGCGACTACGCGCTGTTCCGGACGCTGTATCACGCCGGCCTGCGCTAGGAGGAGGCCTCGCTCCTGGACCGCCCGGATGTCCACTTCGGCCGCGGCCCGTTCGGCAAACTGCACGTGCGCTTCGGCAAGGGCGCCCACACCTCAGGGCCCCGTCCGCGTTGGGTGCCCATGCTCGACCAGCTGGACCTGGTCCTGCGCTGGTTCCTCGACGACGTCCGCGGCAAGTTCCCCGACTCGCCCGCGCTGTTCGCCGACGAGTCGGGCGGCCACCTGCACCAGGGCACCGTCCGCAATCGCCTGCGCTATCTGATGGAGCTGGAGGGCCGTCCGGCCGCCGACCGTTTCAGCCCGCATGCCCTGCGGAGAGCTTGTGCGACCCACAACTACGAGCGCGGAGTGGACCTGGTGGCCATCCAGCAGCTACTCGGTCACTGGACAGTCAGTTCGACCATGAGATACGTCCGCCCCTCGGCCACGTTCATCGAGGACGCGTATCGACGCGCCGTGACCAGCACGCTCGGCGAGCTCACCGGAGAGGAACCCACGCCGTGAACATCAGGTGGAAGCTGCGGATGGCCGCCGCCCAGCGCGAGGTCTGGACCGGAGCCCAGTTGAGGCGGCTCCTGGCCGAGAAGGCGGGCCTGGAACTGTCCTCCGCGTCGGTGTCGGCCCTGTTCACCAAGGAACCCTCGCAGGTGAAGATGTCCACGCTTGCGGCGTTGTGCACCGCGCTGGAGTGCACCCCCAACGACCTGATCGAGGTCGACACCACCCCCGTCGAACGCCCTGTGGCTCCTCCTCGACCGGCAGCCGATCTGCCGAGGGTCGCCTCGGCCCGGGGCCGGTCGATGCCGCCGATCTGACGGAAGGGAGTGCGGGCGAGGTATGGGCACGAGGCAGCGGGACTGTGTCGGGTGCGGGGCGCCGGTCGGGTTCATCGAGCGGCAGCACTGCTGCCGCTGCATGGCCCGGATGAAGGACGAGGCCACCCGCGCGTCCTGTCCTGCCTGCGGGAGGTCACGCGTCCTGCAGGCCGAGACCGGACGGTGCATCACCTGCTCGCGGACCTGCGCGGGCTGCGGCCGCCCGGTCCGGTCACCGATCGCCAGCCACTGCGGGATCTGCCGACGAGAAGCGGACAGGCAGGCCTCGAAGCAGGTCTGTCCTCGCTGCCGGCGGCCCGGCTTCCTGCAGACCGGCACCGGATGGTGCGGCCACTGCTCGCGCCAGCGGCAGACCAAGCAGCCACCGCGGCAGTGCGTCGGCTGCGGCGAGGTGCGGCGCCATGCCGGGCTCGGACTCTGTTCGGCCTGCTGGCAGAAGCACCCCGACCGACCCTTCATCGCCTCCGAGAATCTGGCTGCGCGGCTCGCCGAGCCGGTGCCCTGGCTGGGTGACTTCGCCGGCCATCTCGCCGAACGGCACTGCGCGAGTCACGCCTGCAGCATGATCAGCACTCTGGGCAGGCTGCTGGTGGACGAACAGCCCAACCACCCCCAGGCCCTGCTGGACCGTGCCCGCCGCCCCGGCCGGTCGATGGGCTCCCTCGCCCGGGCGCTCGAAGGCTTCTTTACTCAGCGCGGCCTTGCCCTTCCCACCGACCAGGCGCAACGGCTTGCCGCTGGACGCCGCCGACGCCGCATCGAGGGCCACCCCGCTCCCGCTGCGGCCGCAGGTGCAGGCGTTCGCCGAGTCCATGCTGCGAGCACGCGAGCGCGCCCTCAAAGCCGGCACCCTGCCTCGCACGGACAGCACCATCGAGGCGGCCCTGGCCATCGTCCGTGACCTCGCCCGCTTCCTGACCGGCACGCGCAACAAGCAGGACTGGGCCCTGACCGACGTGCACGACGTCGAGGCCTTCCTGGCGACCATGCCCAAGGCCCGGCAACGTCGGCTGACCGTGCTGCGGCAGTACTTCCGCTTCGCCCGCTCCCGCAAGGTCGTGCTCATCGACCCCACCCGGGGAGTGAAGGCCAAAGGCCCGTCAGGGTTCAGCGGCACCACCGTCGCCGTCGACCAGCAACGGCAGTTGTTCCGCCGCTGGACCACCGGCACCGACGCGCACCCGCACGAGGCACTGCTCGGAATCCTGGCTCTCCTCCACGCGGCCTCCAGCAGCGAGGTCCGGCTCCTGCGCGTGGACGACCTCGATCCCACCAACCGCACCATCCGCCTGGGCAAACGCCCCCATCCGGTGCCTATGGACCCGATCAGCTGGTCGGCACTCCAACGCTGCCTGGCGCACCACACGGACCAGCGCACCGACAACCCCCACGTGATCGTCACCAAGATCACCAAGAGCGGTCGGGCACCGGCGTCGACCGCCTATGTCAGCCACCTCCTGGACCCCTGCGGCGTTGCGCCTCGGACTCTGCGATGCACCCGCCTTGCCGACCTCGTGAACACCCTGGACCCCAAACTCGTCGCCGCAGCCCTCGGCATGGATCCCGAGGGCGTCATGATCTACCTCGCCGATCACGTCGATGCAGGACGCCTCCCCGACGCGTAATCTCCGCGACGGGTGAGGCCTCCGTGATCTACCGTTCAACCGATGAGCTCCCACGACACCGACCTCGACACGCCGACCGCCGTGACCGTCCGCTGCCAGAACAACCGCTCCGTCAGCGTGCGGCTCTGCGACTCCTCCCGGCCCGACGAGGACCGCGTGCAGTACGCCGTCGAGGCGTCCGCGCCGGGGCTGACCATGCGCGTTGACGAGGTGGTCGCCTGGAACTGGGGCGCCGACCTGGCGCCCTTCCTGGAGGGACTGGCGGCCGACTTCCGCGGCTGGGACGGGCAGCGGGTCTGGCAGACCAACGACCGCGATCTCACCATCAGCGCGGTCTTCCGCTCCGGCGGTCACGTCGGGCTGACCTGGACTCTTCACCCATGGCGAAGTGCGGCCGGTGGTTGGGAGGCATCCGTCACGACCTGGCTCGACGCCGGCGAGCAGATGTCTGCCCTCGCGGTCGATGTCCGACGCTTCCTCACACAGCAGGACGGTGGCCGTGGCTGATCTGCGGCTCGTCCGGACTCTCAACGGACACGGGTGGGCGGCCTGCAGTATCGCTGACGGTCAAGCCGATGCCGAAGTCACAGCCTCGTACATCACCAGCGCCCCCGAGGACCTCCTGACGGCGGTCGCCCGACTGGTCAGCGGTGAAGCCGAGACGCGTGTTCAGTTCGAGGCAGAGCCCACCGCTTTCCGGTGGATCTTCTACCGCGCAGGCAACGATGTGTGGATCCGCCTCCTTCAACTACCCGACGGCGCCAAGCACGACAACGCCGGCACCGAGATCTGGTCGACCCAGCAGAGCGTCGACGCCGTGGCGCGAGCGGTGATCCGCTGCTTCGACGAAGTCGCCACGAAGTACGGCGAGAGCGGATATCGCGGCAAGTGGGGCGAACACTTCCCCCGCACCGAGCTCGAAGCCCTCAGGTCGCTCTGGCGCACGCACCGGTCCGACCCGGCAGCCTGCCCCCCCGAACCCATTGACCATCGGCGCTGCCTCGCACAGGTTGAGCGGAACATGTGCGCTTTGCCGAAGGACTCGTTGGAGGCGATGGCGACGCTGTTCTTCTCCTCGCGTTCGGTGAGGACCTGGAAGAGCAGTTCGGCTCCGTGGCGGTCGAGTTCCATGTAGCCGAGTTCGTCGATGCAGAGCAGGTCGACGCGGCCGTAGCGGGCGATCGTTTTGTTCAGCTGCTTCTCGTCGGCGGCCTCCACCAGCTCGTTCACCAGCTTGGTGGCCAGCGTGTAGCGGACGCGGTAGCCCTGCATGGCGGCCTCGGTGCCCAGGGCGATGAGCATGTGGGACTTACCCGTGCCGGAGTCGCCGATCAGGCAGAGCGGCTGGCTCTTCTTGATCCACTCGCAGCTGGCGAGGGTGTTGATCACGGCGGGGTCGATGTTGGGGTTGGCGTCGAAGTCGAAGGTCCGCAGCGACTTGTCGCGGGGGAAACCGGCGGCCTTGATCCGCCGCTCCGAGCGGCGGCGGGCGCGGTCGTCGCACTCGGCCATCAGCAGCTCGGCGAGGAAGCCGCGGTAGGTCATCTGGTCCTTGACCGCTCGGTCGGCGATGTCGGCGAACTCGTTGCGGATCGACGGCAGCCGCAGCAGTCGGCAGGCCGTGTCGATGGCCGTGGTCGCGGCCTGTTCGGTCAGGTTCCGCTGGCGGGGCAGCATGACGGTCATGGGGCTTCTCCCTCTCGCAGGTCAACGCCGCCGGCGCGACGGTGTCGGAGCAACTGGTCGTAGTGGCTGACCGACGGCAGCGGCCTGGTGTCCTGCGGAAGGTGGTTGAGCTTCCACTCGTGCAGGAACGTCACCGTCCCGGTCCCCGGCCCGGCAACCGGCCTCGGGGGCGGGACCTCGACGACGGGCTCGTCCTCGACCTGGGCGGCCTTGCGGGCCTCCAGGGCGACCGCGTCCGCGGTCAGCGCCCCCGCCCGCAGCGCGGTGGCCAGGCCTGCGACGATGTGCTCGTGCGGGAGATGACGGCCCAGCAGCAGTACGTCGATCAGCGCCCGGGTACCCTCGGCGTCGCCGTGCGCCCTGACCGCCGCGGCCCACCAGGCGTCGTGGACCGGGGTGAACTTCCCGGCGGAGCGGGCCTGGTCGAGTGCGGTCGCGCCGGGGAAGGCGCCGGGCTTGCGGACCAGGGCCTCCAGGTAGTGGTCCAGGTCCAGCCGGCAGGCGCCCTTGGCGATCAGCCGCTCGTGCCGGGCCACCTCGACGTTCCTGTCGTAGACCACCAGGTGGGAGGCGTGCAGCAGCACCCGGACCCGCTTGCCGATCAGGCGGACCGGCACCGAGTAGCGGTTGGTGCGAACCGGGATCTGCCCGTAGCGGTCGACGCGCGGGGTGAACACCCGCCCGGTCTCGAACGGGTCCTCGGGCAGCGGCAGCAGCCGCGGCCGCTCGTCCTCGAAGTACTCGTCGACCGTCCGGGCCCTGGAGCCGATCCGGCGCCGCCCGTCGTGCCGGTCCCACTGTTCGACCAGCTCGTTCAGGTCCGCCAGCGACTCGACCTCCGGCACCGGGACGAAGTGGTTGCGCCGGAAGTAGCCGATCTGGCCCTCGACGCCACCCTTCTCGTGGGCGCCGTCGATGCCGGGCCGGCAGTAGAAGCTCTCGATCCCGAAGTGCGACTTGAAGGCGATCCACCGATCGGCCTCAATCCGGGCCCGGCTCAGCCCCAGCACCTGGGCGACGGCGGCCTTCAGGTTGTCGTAGCGGACCTTGCTCCGCGGAACCCCGCCCAGCACCCGCAGCGCGTGGACGTGGCCCTCGAAGAACGCCTCCTGCCCGGCCGAGGCGAACACACGGTGCACCGCCTTGCCCGAGTAGGACAGCCGAAAGGAGAACAGGTAGCAGGTCACCAACTCGCCGGCCAGCTTCACCGTCACGTCGCCGAAGTCGACCTCGGCCTCCATCCCGGGCTGGTGTGTCTGCGGGACGAACGCCTCCAGCGGGACCTTCCCCGACTCCACCAGGATCTGCGGCTTGCGGTCCGCGACGTAGCGCCGGACCTGCGGGTAGGAGACCTCGGCGCCGTGCTCGGCGACCAGGCGGTGGAAGATCCGGGTGACCGTGTGCCGCTGCTTGCGAGGCGCGTCCAGATCGGCCCGCAGGATCCCGTCGACCACTGCCTTGTACGGGTCCATCGCGCTCGATCTGGGCGGGAGCTTCTTCCGCGGCTCCGGCCAGACCGAGTCCACGGCCTTCCTGACCGTCCGCCACGACACGTTGTGCTTGCGCTCGATCTCCCGCAGCTTCATGCCGTCCCGGTGGTCACGCCGGATCGCGGCGTACAGCTCGACCTTCGACATCTTCGGCATGACCAGGGCCTTTCACCAGGAGCACTCCCGATGCTGGCCTGGCAAGTACCCAGGTGACGTCAAAACTCGTGAACATCACCCATCCGTGGTTCGGGGTGCCTCCCAAACTCGTGAACAACTGACGTCACAACTCGTGGATAAAGCCAGCCTGCACCAACTCGCCGCGCTGCTCGCCGAACCGGGCCCACTCTCCACACACCCGCGCCTCCTTCGGCCAGCCGCCGCTTCGATCGGCACTGCCGCACCAGCCTCGGACGGGCCGTTCCCACAACCATGGTCCGCTTGGCCGTCCCCGATCACGCCCCGCACCCGCACCCACTGCCCCGGGGCCACCGCCAGCGCACAACGGACCCGGCCCACGCCCGCGTTCGGGGTCACACCCGAAGCCGCCACGGCCTTGGCCGTCCTCGCCCACCCCCTCATCGCCGGCGCCTTGACCGTCCTCGCACTCACCCGCAGCACCATGGTCTGCCTGCGGTCCGTACGCGACATCGACATCACCGGCGACATCTCCACGATCAAAACCCACGGCCCCGGCCACCGCCGGTGCATCCTGCACACAGTGCCGGCATGGGCGCTCCCGCTTCTTGCCGGTACCCGCGCCCACCACCGTCTGACCGGTCGCCGTATCGAAGACAGTCTGTTCGATCCAGTGATGGGCGCTGGGACACGGCACCTGCGCGCACACGCCGAACGGCTTCTTGAACAGGCCAGGGCTTCACCGGAGTGGGCATGACGGCCTGTCGTGGGCGCGGCCCCTTTCGGGGACACCCTCCTGCTTCACCGGCTCCAGGCCCGTGCTGCGTTCCTCGTCTTCGGCTCCGTGTCGTAGTCCCGTCTCAGATACCTGAACGTCAAGGATGGTGCCAGAGAAGTCGTCGGACCCCAGGAAGGTTGTGAGGGGTTCCTGGGGCGATAAGTCGATCAGCGCTCACTCGTTGTCTCATCAGGCCGCAGGAGTTCTTCTGCAGTCAGTTCCACACGCCTGGCGTCACCGTCGTACCCGAACATGCGTGTGGGCAGGTTGAGGTATTCGGATTTCGAGGGGTAGTGGAAGTAGAGGATCTCGCCGCAGACTCCGGCGACGTCTTTCATGATTGTGTCCTGGCAGGTGCCGAGGACGGTGATGCCGTGTTCGGCGGCGACGGTGCTGATCGCTGCAAGGACTTCCCTACGGTGTTCCTGGCCGAGGGAGTCGCCGAGTTCGTCGAGGATGAGGACGCGTCCTTGTGCGTGCGGAGCGGCGAGGAGCGCGGCGAGGACGAGGTTAATGGAGAAGAGCTTCTCTTGGGCGGTGTTGGTCGCGGTGTCGTAGGGCAGGAGCGGTCCGCCCGGGTTACGGCGCCAGCGGGGGGTGACGGAGCAGCGCCAGCCGTGGTTGTCGTCGGAGGGTGGGGCGATCTGGTGGAGCAGGTCGGCACCGAAGCCTCCGGCCTTGTGGTCCAGGCGGTCGAGTGCGGTGGTGATGTTGTCGAGGGCGCTTTCGACCCGCTGGATGATGACGGTCTGGGTGTTGCGAAGGTCTTCGGTCAGTGTGTCGATGCGGGTGGTGATGAAGTGGTGCTCCTCCTGGCGCTTTCGGCGGACGTTCTCGACTTCCGTCTGCGCTGATGCGTCGGTGGCCTCGTTGTGTGCGAGCCAGTCGGTCAGGGCTCGCAGGGTCGCGGTGGTCCGGGTCTCGGGGTCGGCACTGTCCATTTGTGCGGCGCGGGCGAGTGCGTCAGTGGGGTAGCCCTGCGTGCGGGCCTCCAGTTGGAGGAGGACGCGGCAGGCGTCAGTGGTGCTGGTGGCGTCCGCGCGCAACTGGTCTGCGGTACGGCGCTCGGTGGGGGCGCCGTCGAGGGTGGATGCCGGCGGTGGCGGGGCGGTTTCGAGGAGTTCTCCGGGGTCTTCGGGCAGCCAGTCGGCGGGCCAGCCGAGGAGGGTGCGGGCAACATCCTGGTCGCCGCCGAATGCAGTGGCGGCCTCGGTGAGGGGCTCCTCGCTCGCTGCGGTGGTGAGCGCGGTGCGGCGGGCGGTGAGGTCGGTGATGAGCTGTTCGGCCCGGGTGATCTCGCGGTTGAGCTGGCCGAGGCGGTCCGTGCGGCTGCTCAGTGCCGCTTTCGCATCGGCCCAGGCTGTGTTCGCCTGCTCGGATTGGGTTTGCTGTACGGGCAGGGTCAGACGCACGGCGGCAAGTTTTCCGGTGGCCTCGGTGTGCCGGTGGTCTGCTGCGGGGAGCGCCTCGGCGGCCTGAGCGAATTCGAGTTGCTTGTGGGCGAGGGCGATCCGGGTGTCGAGCTTGCGAAGTTGGTCCTGGTGGGCCTGGACACTGTTGCGGGCTGCTTCTTTGCGGGCGCGCCAGTGTGCGGACAGGGCTTCGCGTCCGACTACGGGGGTGGGGAACGCGCCGGTGATGTGGACACCGAGGCCGGGCATCGTGGCGTGTGGGGGTTGCGGGGTCCAGGTGCTCTGTTCGGCGAGGGCATGGAGGAAGCCGTGGGCAGCGTCGGGGGCCGATCGGATGCCGGGCGGCAGGCTCGTGGGTTCGCCTTCCCTGACAGTGGTGCCGGTCTGAGGGGAGGAGATGAGGACGGTGCCGGGGGTGTCTGTCAGTGCTTCGAGGGCTTCGGCGAGGACGGGGCCCGGCACGCACACGGCCTCGCGCCAGGGGTGCAGGGCGGCTTCCCAGATATCGCGCTGCTCATCGTCGAGTTCGATCCGGTCGTGAAGTCCTTCGGCCTGGATGCCGGCGGCTCGCAGGACGGCGAGGATCCGGCCTGCGATTCCGGCTTGGCCGCGCTCGGCCTCGCATAGTTGTTCCTCGCAGTGCTTCTCGTCCTGCTCGGCCATACGGCGGCGCGCGTCCGTGTCGGCGCGGGCTTCGGTGAGGTCGTTGAGCCGGTCGGTTACGACTGCGGCTGCCTCGCCTGTGTGCTGGGCGGCCGAAGCTTTCAGTTCGTCGAACTGTCTCTTCGCCTCCTTCAGCTCCTCTACTGCCTTCGCTTCTTCGATGCCTGCGTTGAGCAGTGCCTTGTGAAGGAGGCGGGCCTGCTTCTCTGCTTGTTCTGCGGTTTGCTGCAGCGCTTTGGTGTCGCTGTAGCGGCGCTGGTCGTCCTTCAGGGTGCGGCAGGCGGTGTTGGCGCTGTTCAGTTGCTGTTCGAGGTGCGGGAGCAAGGTGCAGGCGCTGTGGGTGAGGGCTACCCTGTCGAGAACGGTTCTGGCGAATGCGGCACGGCGGTCTGTTTCGGCGCTTCGGGTCTTGTTGCGGAGGTCGGTGCGGATGGCGACGGCACGCAGAATCTCTTCCTCGCGGGTGAGGTCCTTCTCGTGTTTGGCGAGCGCTTCGGCGAACTCGCGCTGTTTCTGCGCGAGGTCCTGGCGTTGTTGCCGGTCGTGTTCCAGAAGGCCTGACCTGCCGGACAGGGCGATCAGGGCCTCTCCGATGCGGTCGGGGGTGTAGGCGGCCGCTTCGAGTTTGAGTAGGGACGGCCGGGAACGGACCTGGCCTCGGGAGGCGACGTAGGCCAGGACTTTCGGGGCGCGGCCGTAGAGGCGGTGGGCGTATTCGCTGGATCCGAGCGGATCACCTCCCAATTTCTTGTAGAACTCGGGTGCTGCCTTGTGTCGTTCTTCGTCGGTTCCTTCGGTGAGCAGGTGGACGCCGGGCCGGTGGCGGACTTGGACGTGGGGTTTGTCGTTGCTGATCTGCAGCCAGACCGTGTGGGGCCGCTCGCCCCGCGGGTCGGTGAACATGCCGACGATGTAGCCGCGTTCGGCGGCGCCCGCGAGGTGAGCTGAGGCTCCTGCGATAACGGGTTCGAAGAGCAGGCTGGTGGCGTTGGCGGTTCCGTTGCCGGTGATCTGCCACTCGGGGTCGCCCAGGAGCAGGGCGGTGGCGGCCAGGAAGCTGGTCTTCCCGGACTCGTTGGAGTCTTTGGGGCCTCGGCCGGTGACGGCAACGAAGGTGCCGGGGATCAGCGCGACCGGGTCGCTGGTGAGCCGGGCGATGCCGAAGGTCTGTACTGCGGCGAGCGGGCGGGATCCGATGATCCCGGTGGTGGTGCCGAAGTTGGTGTCGGACTTCACTGGCTCTCCCCCGGTATCAAGGTGTCGTGGTGGGTGGCTCGGCGTTCGGTGATCGCCCTGGCCAGGTGGCCGCCGGGGCGTCCGGCGAGGATCAGGTCCTCCCACAGGGCAGCCGCGCGGGCTGGGCTGAGGCGTTGCAGAGCGGGACCGGGGACGTACTGGCCCTGTCCGCCGGCAATGTCCACCATTCCGGTGCCCCGCAGGGTGCGCAGTGCCTTGTCGATCTCGGTCCGGGACAGCGCCCGGTTGCGTGCCAGTTCGTTCGCCGTGACCGGGTGGGCGGTGGTGTTCCAGTGCGGGTGGGTGTGGCGGCCGCGGGCGCGGGGCAGCGCGACGGTGTGGATGAGCACCAGGGCGAGGACGGCGCGTTCGGTCGGCGGGAGGGTACCGATTCCGGCGGTGGCGAGGGCATCGGCGACCCGGTCGGGGTAGCCGGTGGTCCAGCTGCCGCTGGGGGTGTGGAGCAGGTTGCGGCCTGTTCCTTGCAGGATCTGTTCGATCCTGGCCTTGGTGTGCGGGTCGGCGAGGGCTGTCACGTGTCGCGGCGGCAGTGGTCCGCGGGCGGCTTCCAGGGCTGTGACCGTGCTGCGCGCGATCTGGTCGGTCCCTGTCCCTGGTGCCGGGTCGGTGTCCGCCGGGCCCAGGTCCAGTGGCGGCATGGGGGCATCGGAGGCTTGTGTCGGCGGTGGTGCTTCAGGGGGAACCGCTGGCAGGCGGTGGTGGCCCCTGCGGAGCGCGGCGACGACCGGGTCGGGCAGGGTCGCCACTGCGGGGCCGAGGTGCAGGAGTCGGCCTGCGCGCACGATCAGGGCGTGCTCGGGCAGGACGCGCTCCAGGGCGGAGGTTACCCGCTTCGGGTCGGCTCCCAGGTTGCTGCAGGCTTCTTCTATCCGGGCCGCGGAGAACGGGAGCCCGGGGTAGAGCGGTACGGAGGGGTCTGGCCAGGCCGCTTTGACGCACAGTGCCCACACCAGGGTCACGACGGGCGGCAGGGCTGGCGGGAGCTGGTCGGCCAGGTGCTCGTCGTTCGGCGCGGAACCGGTCGGCCAGCCGAGGCGCAACGTCGGCAGGGTACCGGCGGGGCCGCGCAGCTCCAGCAGGGTCCGTCCTGCCTGGACGGCGGCCTGGGCAGCTCGGGCGGTGACGGTGGTGTCGCGTGGCGGGGCCATCTGTCCTGTGGCGCGAATGGCGGCGAGCAGGAGCGCGGCTCGGAAGTCGGTCCCGTCAGTCATCGGTGTCCACCGTGGGGGTGTCGAGGCCGAAGGTGATCTGATGGAGGTAGGTGACGTTCGCCTGCGAGTCGATGCGGACGGGGACGGCGATGTCGATGCGGTGGGGCAGATCGGGGTCGCGGTCGATATCGATGAGGTCGACCAACAGCCGGGCTGCGGCCGGCCATCCCCGTTCTTCCAGGACCGCGGTGATGTCTGCGTGTTCGCGTCCGTCGAGCAGGTCCTCGGCCAGGACGGTCCGCCGGATCGTTTCGATGCCGTCCGCTTCGTCCAGGCCGGCGAAGGGGTCTGGCGTTTGTCCCGGCTCTGTCGCGGGCGGGGCTGGGCGGCTCCGGTGGGGGCGTGCGGGGGCGTAGGAGGCGGCGATGTCGACCACTGTCTGGCCGTCCATCCATGGTGGTGGCGCATCCGCGATCAGGTGTTCGCCGAAGTGCGCGAGTTGTGCGGTTCCTGCGGTCCGTGCGATGTGCAGGTACTCGGCTGCGGTCAGGACGTCCAGGTTCAGACTGCCGCCCCCGTGTTCGAGGATCTTCCCGATCGCCGCAAGAAGTTCCTGGTGGTGGAACTGTGCCGCCTCGATCAATTCGGTGGCGGCGTCCTCCAGGAGGAGGTGTCCGGAGAAGTGGCGGGTGACCAGTTCGTTCAGTGCCTTCACTTGGCGCATGAAGTCGGTGTGATCGTGGCGGCGCTGGGCGAGGATCAGTTCTGCGGGGGTGGCGGTGGCGACCTGCCGTTGGAGGTCGAGGGCGAATACCGTCAGCCCGTGTCGGCAGGTGCGCAGTTCCTGCAGGACGGTGCCGGGGTCGAGGTCCTTTCCTTTCTCCAGGAATTCGCGGGTGCGGTCCAGCAGGGCGATGAGTTCGTCGACGCCGCCGTGCAGGGCCAGCCGTTCGGCCGCGATCGCCCCGGCCAGTCCGGCCGGGCGCATCACGTAGCGGTCCTGGTGGGCTTTGAGGACGTAGGGCTCCAGAAATCTCATGTCGATCAGCAGGCCGAGGCGGTTGTCGACCACGGTGGCCGGCCAGCCGCGCCCCGATGGGCCGAGCAGTTCCGCGAGCCGGGCGCGGGTGAGGCCGCTCAGGGCGGCATGTTCGGCGAACACCGCCACCACGTCCGCGGACAGCCGCACCAGTTCCGGGTCCTTGACGACGGCATCGCGCTGGGCCGCCAGTGGTGCCATGAACGCACGCCAGTTCGTCAGCCGCTCGGCCGGGGCCAGCAGATCCTCCTGTCCGGCGTCGTCCCAGGACAGTTGGACGGCGCTCACAGCGACGCCCTTGCACCGATGGTGGCCTCGCGCAGAAGTGGTTCGAGAAGTGCGGGCAGTTGCGGGAGCGCGTCGGTGTACATGGTCTCCTGTTCCCGGGATTCGCCGCTGTGGCTGATCGCGAGTGCCAGGTCTCGCAGGTCCGGGGCGACCCGTTCGGCGAGCTCCGCGGCCAGTTTCCGGTCCCGGGCCTTGTCCTTTTCCGGGTTGTCGCGTCTGCGGTAGGGGCCTTGGCGCCAGTGCGCGGCATCCATGGCGACCGCGTGCACGGGTGTGCCGAGCCTGCGGGCGAGGTTGTCGACGATCGCGATGCCGTCGGCGTCCAGGTCGCACCAGGCGGCGATGGGGCGCGGTGCGAGCCAGTCCAGCAGTGCCACGAGTTGGTCGCGGGCGTAGCCGCTTCCCCACACGCACAGCCAGCGCGAGGTCAGCTCAGGCAGTCGTCGGCACACCTGCCCGAAGGTGTCGGAGTTCTCGATCACCAGGACCCCTCGGGCGTCGCAGACGGCTTCCCCGACCAGACGCAGTCCTTGGGAGGGGACGCCCACCCAGGGCTGGGCTATGCGGGCGTCAGCGGCGACGTCCCCGATCCGCCACGACAGCGGTCCCTTCACCCTGAGGTCGGTGTCCTCCTCGCGTACCGCGTCCTCGAGCTCCGTTCCGATCAGGTTCGCGAAGGCTGCCTGCTGTTGAGTCGTCCACCCCTTGGAGTCGTTCAGTGCCGTTGCAGCGAGCTGCTTGAGGGAGATCTCGGTCTCGCCCTGTGTGCGTAGGCCCCACCAGGTGGCGGCGGTGCGGACAGCGGCGTCGTACACCGACCACGCCCGGGTGCCGGTGCGGCTGGCGTTGGGCACCACCAATCCTGCTTCGGGTGCGACACGGGCCAGCAGTTCACGTTCGCCGGCGAGTTGGTCCACCGGCTCCATCAGCGCGAGCAGGATGGCACGGGCGCGCTGCGGTTCACGGTCACCACGCAGTTCCGCACTGCGTTCCAGCGCCTGCTGGGACCAGGACTGGGACAGCCGCCAGCGCAGCGGCGCGCCCAGGGAAAGCAGTTCGTCGACCTCGTGTCGTGGCACGACCGCACCGCAGCGCGCCAGATCGGCCGTGATCTGCGTGGCGGTCGGGCCAAAGCGCCTGACGATCGATGGCCATTCCCGCCGATGTGCGCCCAGCACCCACAGAAGGTCCGCGTCGGTCATGCCAGCCGGAGGGTCGAACAACGGGACCGGCGCCGTGGGAACCAGGTCTACCTCGTGCACCCTCAGCCGCCCGCGCCGGTTGCGGGGCAGATGTTCCTGTCCGTCCCTGCGAACCGGGATGGTGACCGCACGCAGTCCTGGAGGGACACCTTCCACTGCGACCGTGACCCGGCCGTACGCTTCTCCGAACAGCAGCCCCTGGCCCAGTTCCTGTTGCACCGGCTACTCCCCCATCCCCACGGCGGCTCTTCTAGGAAACGATGCTGTCCCGGGCTCCGGGCGGCCTCCGGTCTCTTACTCTGCCCTTGCCGCCCCATCCCACCCCGATACGCTCAGTGCACGACAGGGCACGGGCTGAGAGGATACGTGATACACCTCCACGAGATCCACGCATCCCGAACCGGAGTGCTTCCCCCTCTTCTATCCCGCGGTGTTCGACATCGCGGTCGGCCGGCTGGCATCAGGAGTCGATCCGGCCGTGCCGCGAGTCCGCGTCAACGCCGAGCACTTGTTCCTCGCGAACGCCGGTCACCATCGCTCGGCACGCAATCGCCCAACGGGCAGCGGTGACCTCTATCGAATTATCCGAATCGTAACGACCGTTCCGGGGCGGGTGGGAGGATCGGCCGGTGACCACCTTTCACTGCGGGTCCTGCTCCTACCAGGGCAGCGACCTTGACGAGCTTCGACGGCACGGGCGCGAAAGCGGGCACGCCGTCCGTGAGTCTGAGATTGAGGCGGCCGGAGACGGCCCTACGTCCGTGCCCGGGGCTTTCGATGCCCGGAGCCTGGCTGCGGCGGTCGGAACGAGCATCGGTCTCCTCGGTCTCGGCGCAGCTCTGTACTACAACCGCCAGTACAAGGGCGCGAGTGCGGCACTTGCCGGGGCGACCGCAACGGCAGCCGGGTTGGTTGTGGAGCTTGCCGAGAAAGTGACGGAGATCGACTTCCTGAAGTCGGCCAGCGGCGCGGCTTCAGTGCTGGCCAAACACAAATGGACTCAGCAGCCGTAGCGCTGGAGTGTCTTGGGACCGAGCGCCGCGCCGTCGGCCGACGGCGCGGCTTCCCATCCCCGATGAAGGCCACGCGGCCACCTCTCCGATTCTCGTGCTGCCTCAGTGGCGGCTACGGCGTGATGCTGGCGGCCTGGGCAAGCTGGTGCAACGTTCATCGGCAACTGGAGCAGTTGGGGGCTTCCAGCCAAGCAGCGCATCCTGGATGAGGCGCACATCGTGGAGAAACTGCAGCAGCCCTTCCGCGGATCGCGGCCACCACTGGTGTCCCGCTCCGCCAGGCCGAGGCGCAAGCTTCCCGCCCGCAATAGCGGTCGGCGCCAGAATGGCATCGGCCTTCGTCACTCATGTCAGCACCGAATGAGCATCACCTATCAGCGCCAACCACCAGGTCAACATCCCTGTGTCACTGACGTTCAGATGACGAAGTCCAACTGACACTCCGCTGCAGACCATCAGACATCGCCCACTTCATGGCCGACCAGAACCCCAACAGCCCGTCAACCGTCCGATGGAACACCGTCGAACAGACCATCCGCACCCGCTGGCGCGCCCTGGTCGCCAACCGACGCGACAGCCTTCCGCTGCAATGAGCGCCGAACCCACCACGGGTGCACGATCCTGTGGCCGCGCGTTGCCCAGGTCGACCTCTCGCCCGGCCCGTTCGAGCTGCAGCCGGGCAAGCCGGCAGCCAGAACGCGTGCCGGCCTGTCAGGAGAGCCTGGTCCTGCACAGCGCGCGGCCCGGCACGGCGAACAGGCCGTACCGCGTGCACAGGACGGGCACGGGCTGCTCGGCGTCACCCTGGTGCGCGCCGAACTGGAGCTGGACGACCGGATCGTCGTCGAACTTCCAGCGGCAGAGCGTCCGGGTCAGGGGTCAGGGTCAGGCGTTGCGGATCTTTCCGTCAGCGATCACGCGGCCGATGTAGCCGGGCCAGTCCCGCTCCAGGATCTGCTGCATGAACGTGCGGGCCGCCTCACGGACCTGCGGGGTGACCTTCTCGACCGCGCCGTCCGCGAAGCGGATCGTCATCCCTTCCCTGCTGGCGTCGGCGAGGAACGCATGATGGTACTGGCTGAGCGTCAGGAACAGCGTGAGCGCGGGGGCGTTCTCCAACTCGCGCAGGCCTGCTTCCCAGTCCGTGCCGCGCCGGCCCCAGTCGCTTCCCTGCCCGTCCAACCACAGGGTCAGGTCGCTGAAGAACACCAGCCGCCGGCCTGGCTGCGCCTTCTGGAAGGCATCGGCGACGGCCAGGATGTCCGCGACGTCCCGGGACACCATCTGCCGGGGAATCAGCGGCGGCGCGAGCGCCTGGGCGCACTCGCGGTACGGTCCCTCGGCCTGCGGCCATTCCAGGGCGTGAGCGAGCCAGTAGCGGGGCTGGAGCAGTGCTGCGTTGGACACGAGGTTCCCCTTCGCCGCGGATGTGGGCCGGGCGCGGCCGCCCGGCCCACATCACCGTAGTGGGAACGCCACCGAGCGTCACGGCCTCAGAAGGCTGGTGCCGGGCGGCCGGGCCTGCTCGCTACGCCTGGCGGATCGCGCCGGACGAGAAGTACTGCACCAGCACAGCGGCAAGGTGAACCGCAGCCACCGCCTCCGCCTGAGTCTCCTTGCGGGTCGTGCGCCGCTTGCCGTAGCGGCTGGTCTGCCCGTCCCACAACTGCTGCATCATCCGCCGCACCAGCTTGGCACGTACCCTCTGGAGCGCGTCACATTTTTCAAAAACTCCCAATCAGCCACTTTTCTCATTGCTCGTTTTCCTGATGGCGGCTTCTATGCCGAGTCCCAGGCAGGTGATGGAGCAAATCAGAGCGACGAGCCATATTTGAATCGGAGCCCCTGCATTGAAGACGGGCGTCAGGGCTGACAGGGCTGCAAGCGCAGACCAGATAATTATGTGTACTATTGCAACCTTCCTTTCCATCTCCGGGTTGGGCAGGATGTACTTCTTCCGAAATTTCGAGCTCAACTCTCCAATCCCCTCCTTCTAAAAGATGATCCCAGCCGGTCGGGGTTCAGGAAGTCACCCGAACCCCGACTGGCTGGGATTCTATCGGAACTTACACGCCGCCACACATTGTTCGGTAATCACTCAGGGAATGTTGTGCCACATCTTTCCCTGCAGCTTGAACTTGAAGGTCAAACGCACCTTCGGCGGCGAGTGGATGTAGTCCAGTACGGTTGCAGCCGCGCTCACTGGCCATCCGAGCGCCCGTCCAACAAGCCTCGTGCCAAACCTCAGCAGACCAGGGGCGGCGTGCCTGGCGGCGGCAGGAGCCCATCGGTTCTGCACCACGTTGTTGAAGTGAGATGCGGCCGGAGCCCCAGTGCCACCCGAAGCGTAGTGCCATGACTGCGAGTAGTGCCCCTGCGCTCCCGCGATTCCGGCGTTGATCCAGGATCGATAGCTGAAGAAGCTGACGGTGTTCCAGAACCAGTTGCGTCCATCAAGGTCGTACTTGTCGAGCGGATCGCCGTGAACGTATTCGTAGGCGTTCGCGTTGCCGCCATAGACTGGGTCGACGGACAGGAAGCGCCCGGTGCCGGGGTTGTAGAGACGGACGCCCATGAGTGTGAGGCCGCCAGGGGTGTCGCTGGCGCGCTGCTTGGTTCCGATCCACCCGTACCGGGCGGCTGCCTGCCCTGCGCGCGGCTGGCCGTACTCGTCGAAGTCGAGGACGGTGGGGGCGCTGCCGTTGAGGGGCAGTTGCAGAGCTACGTCGCCGTGGAGGTTGGCGAACTGGAGGGTGATCAGCCCGGTGTTGGTGGTGGTGGCGGCGAGGTCGCCGCTGATGCCGGTGACGTTGCGGGTGTTGTTGGCGAGGTTGTCGCCGATCCAGCGCGGATTGTCGCCGTCGTTGCCGTAGTGGTTGGTCTTCGTGAGATTGGTGGTCCAGGTACCCCCGCTGTTGGTTTCGACGGTCCAGGCGCGCAGGCGCTGGTTGGAGTCGAGGGTCCAGGTCTGGCGGTCCGTGCCGGTGGTCTGCTGCTGGGCGAGGTCGCTGTTGTAGTAGGCGACAGTGGAGCCTGGCAGGGCGGTGGTGCGGCCGAACGCGTCGTACGTATAGCCGGGGTTCACCAGGCGGTCGGCGCTGTCGTAGGCGTTGGTCTGGGTGGTGGCTCCGTTCGTGGTGCAGTCGCTGCCGCGGGCCGCGACGGTGATGGCGAGGGCAGTGCGGTTGGTGTTGTTGTCGAATCCGTAGCCGCGGGTGGTGCAGACGGCGTCCGGGGATGTGTCCTGGACGCTGGTAAGGCGGCCGGCCGTGTCGTAGGCGTAGGTCTGGGCCGCAGTCACGCCGGGAGTGCCAGTGTGGGTGGCCCACTGCCCCTGGACGGTCTCGGTGATGCCGTCAGAGACCAGCACCGTGCCGTCGCTGTCGCGGGTGTAGTTGCGGCTACTAGCGGTGCCGGACGGGTCGCGGCGGTCAGTCATGGTGTAGCCACCAGGCATGCCCTGGGTCACCACAGTGCCGTCGGCGTCGTAGCGCGCGGTGAAGGTGCCGGCGATCGAGTCGGTGACCGAGGTGGCCAGGCCGCGCGGGTCGATGGCGGTGTCGTAGGTGTAGGTGGTGGTGGAGGGGGCGCTGTCGGTGACCTTGGTGGGCCGGTTCAACGCGTCGTACTCGGTGGTGGTGACCGCCCCGTCGGCGTCGGTGTAGGAGGTCGGGCGGCCGAGTCCGTCGTACGCCTTAGTGATCGTCCCGCCGGTGGCGGAGGTCTGCTTGGTGACCTTGCCGGTGACGCTGTCGTAGGTGGTGGTAACCGCCGGTACGGCGGTGCCGAGGCCCCCGCTGACGGTGGTGGTCACCGGGCGGCCTGCGGCGTCGGGGGTGACGGTCGTGGTGCGGGCGACGCCGTTCGCGGCCTCGTCCGTCTGAATGTTCTGGCCGAACAGTCCGTACTGGACGGTCTTGACGGGCAGTTGGACCGGGTTGGAGCCGCCGCCGGTGATGTCGCCGGCCGGGCCGGTCTGGCAGAGCAGGTCCGCCCACTCGGGGCGACCGGCGCAGGTGCCGGTGCCGGTGCCGGACCAGTAGGTAGTGCGGGTGGTGCCCGCGTCGGAGCCGTTCGACTTGGGCAGTGACTTGGAGGCCTCTCGGCCCTGGGTGTCGTAGCCGGTGGCGGTGGTGAGATTCAGGCCGCCGGCGTCCTGGATCTGTTGGGTGGCGACGCCGAGTGCCCAGTCGAAGACGCTCTTGTCGGTGCGGGTTTCGGCGAACACCTCGGGCCAGGCGCGCAGGGCGCCGCCGGTGACGGTGGTGGTGACCTGGTCCTTGACCTTGGCGGTGCCGTCGGTCGGGCGGCCCTCGTCGTAGGTCTTCACGGTGCGGGTGCGGGCGACGGTCTGGGTGCCGGCCTTGGCGACGGTCGCGCCGCCGGATGCCACGTCAGCTGCCAGGGTGATGCGGTGCAACGGGCCGGAGTTCTCCGTCTCACGCTGTCCGTCTGCGCTGTACACGCTGGTGGTGGAGAGCAGTTGGGCGCGTTCACCGCTGGGGAGGGTGTTGATGCCGAGGTCGGCCAGCTGGGCCTTGGCGGCGTCGGTGGTGCCGAGGGCGAGTTCGCGGTTGGCTGCGGTCAGCGTGCGGACGCTGTTGCCCCACTTGTCGTACTCGGTGGTGGTGATGCGGTGTCCGGGCGTGGCGGTGTTGACCTGGCGGCCGGAGGCGTTCAGGTAGTTGACGGTGGCTCGGGTGTAGTCGCCCGCGTTCAGGTCGGTGCCGCTGTTGGATGCGGGGACCTGGTCGGCGGGGAACACGGCGGTGGCGTCGGTGGGCAGGTCGGTCTGGCCCCAGGTCGCGCCAGCGGTGACCGACAGGTCCTCGGGCGCCTTGCTGCCGCTGGTCGGGACGCCGTACACGATGGTGGTATTGGCGGTGCCGTTGACGGTGTTGGTGCCCGGGGCGAGGGTGTTGGTCCACACCTTGGTGAGCATGCCGTCGCCGGCGGCCGGGTTGGCCGCCATGTTGCCGTAGGCCATGTGGTAGCCGCCGTTCATGCCTGGCGGCAGGACGGCGTAGAGCGCGCCGTCGGAGGCGGTGCCCTCGATGTACGAGTACTGGGTCTTGGTGCCGGCGCCCAGCCGCGGGTCCCAGGTCTGGCGCAGTCGGCCGACCAGGTCGTAGCGGTAGGTGGCGACGTCGGTGGCGGAGGCGTTGGCCGCGCCGGGGGCGGTGGCCCACAGCTTGATGGTGGAGACCTGGCCGGCGAAGTCGCCGAACTCGGTGCTGGTGGTGTTGCCGGTTGCCGTGGTGGTGTTGGCGTAGACGAATTGCAGGACGCGGCAGCCCCTGGTGGCCGGGTCGGCCGCGCAGGCGGCGGCGGTGGCGGCGGAGGTCGGCGCGATCATGTACTTCGGCCGGGCCAAGGTCTTGCCGCCCGCCACGGTCTTCTCGGAGATGACGGTGGTGGTGGAGTTGGCGAGGCCGTCGAGCAGACTGGATGTCACGGTCCAAGTGACGGCGGCCGGGTCGACCTTGGCGAAGGTGGTGACGGTGCCTTCGGTGTCGGAGAGGGTGAAGTCGCCGGAGGCGAAGGAGCCGCGCAGGGTCAGCGCCTCGCTGCCGGGTTCGGGCACCCAGCCGTTGCCGGCCGCGTTGGCGGTGAAGCCGATGGTGTCGCCCCCAGCGAGGATCACGTCCAGCGAGTTGTTAGAGGTCTTGCGGATCTCGGTGTAGCCGGACTGGGAGACCTCGGACGCTACGCCGGAGGCCCAGTTCGGGCCGAAGATCGGGGCTTGGCCGTCCTTGCTCGCCGCGGCCTTCGGGTCGCGCGAAGTGTTGGTACGGCCGACCGCCAGCCCGAAGAACGAGGCGTCGGTCGCGGAGACCGTGAAGTCACCGGTGAGCAGATTCAGCGTGCCCGGGCCGACCTGCTGGGTCGCGGCGCCGGTCGCTTTGCGGTCGATGACGGCCTTGATGCCCTCGGAGGAGACGGCGGCGTTGTTCGGACCGGTGAAGTCGGCGCGCAGCTGGACGGTGCCGTCGGGGTTGACGGTGGAGGTGGCGTTCCAGGTCAGCGACGGGCTCTTGCCGCTGTTCAGTGCGACCGGCCAACTCACCGCGCTGCCGCCGTTGGTGACGTCGGCGGCCGGGACGGTGGTCCACGGGTCGGCGTCGGAGCGGCGCCAGGAGAAGCTGACGGCGTCGTACTTCGCGGCGTCGGCCTCGGCGATCAGCGGGAGGCGGGCGGCGGTGCGGGTGCCGTCGTTGGGCGAGATCACGCCGCCGGCGCCGACCTGGAAGGTGTACGACACCGCCTCGGACTTGTTCTCGGCCTTGTCCACGGCACGGACCTGGAGGGTCTGGGTGCCAGCCTTGTCCGGGGTGACCGTCAGGTTGACGGGGGCTGTGGAGCCGCCGGTGGGCACCTTCGTCCAGTTGGTGCCGTCGAGCGTCCACTCCAGTGCGCTCTGGTCACCGGACGGCGGGGTCAGGGTGAACACGCCGGCCTGGCCTGCGCCCTTGACCCACTGCCCGGACGGGTAGTCGGTCGAGGCGATCGCGGACGGCGCGGACGGCGCGGAGGTGTCCACGGTGAAGTACGCCCACGGTGACCACGTGTTGTTGTAGTGCATGCCGTCGTACGGCGAGGTGCGGAACCGGTACGTCTTGCCGTTGCTCAGCAGCCCCGCCGGAACGGTCACCGAGGCGGGCTGTCCCGATGCGACGTACGGGGAGACCAGGACGTTGCCGACCTGCGCGTTGGTGTCGTTGTCGAAGATCTGGAACGTGCCGTCGACCTTGTCGTTGTTCGGGTCGACGAAGGTGTCGCGCAGCGTCGGGGTGGTGGAGTTGACCCACCAGGTACCGCCCGCATCCTTGTAGAACGGCGAGCCGGCCTGCTGGTCGGTGCCGGTCCGCGGACGGTAGTTGTACGTGACCGTCAGCTTCGGGACGTTCCAGCCTGCCTCGGAGGAGTTGACCTCCTTCCAGTACTTGGTGCTGGCCTCGTCCGGCGCGCGCAGGCCCATGCCCGCGGTCGACTTCTTCGCCGACGTCCAGGTCTGTACCAGGTTGGTGACGTCCGCGTTGATCCAGCCGTCGTCCTGACAGCCCGTACGGCCCGCGGACTCGTTCGACGTGGCCAGCTTGGACGACCAGGCGGGCTGCGAGGCCCACCGGGAGGCCGTGGAGGCGAGGCCGGTGTCGTACACGTCCCAGGCGTAGGCGGCGCAGTCGCTGTTGCCGGAGTGGAAGTTCCACAGGCTCAGCGTCGCGTTCATCACGAGCGCGTCCGCGATCGGGGCGGTGTTCCAGTTGATGAACGCGCGGGCTTCGCGGGAGGAGCCGTCCGCGTTCTTGCTGCCCGGGTTGCCCCAGTACAGCTCGGTGTCCGCCGACCAGTCGACCGTCTCTCCCTTCTGCACCCGGGTGTCGAACACGCTGCCCAGCGCGATCGTCGACGGGTCGACGGTCACCGGGTACTGCGTCTTCGGATCGGCGAGGAACTTGGCGTCCGGGGTGAACACCAGGTCGATGTTCTCTCCGCGCTGGACGACCTCCAGGTCGACGGTCGCCCTGTTCGCGTGTTCACGGGATCCTTCCGCCACCGCGGTGGAGTCCCACATCACCGGCGCGGGCAGCACGGCCCGCTTCTCGCCGGTCTTCCGGTCGGTGAACAGCACACTGCCGTCCGCCTGCGCCTCAGCCTTCAGGCCCTTCGCCTTCAGCGGCATCGTGTACGAGTAACCGGCTGTCGTGGGGCGCTGCTTGAGGACGGTGAACTGCTCGAAGCCGGTCCGGGTGGCCTCGACCACCAGGTCGGCCGCGCCGTCCGCGATGGCGTCCTTGTAGGTTGCCTTGGTGCCGTCGAGGTCGGGCTTGGGCAGGCCGCCCTTCCACTGGAGTTCGACCTGCTGGTCGCCCTCGCCGAGGGTCACCAGGGTACGGTCCTCGCCCTTGGCCGCCTGCGAGTCCGCGAAGGACTTCGCGCGGGTGCCGCCCGACGCGGCCAGCTTCAGCCCACCCGGATGTGCCTTCGGCGCGACCGAGCCGTCCGACTGCTGCTGCAGCGTCAGATCCACGTCGGTCCACTGGCCGTCGCGCTGGAACCGCACCGGCCCGGCGAACAGCTCCGTGGTCAGCGAACCGTTCTTGTTCACCCACGTCGTCGACGTCTCGGTCCGCTCGGACAACGCCTCCACCCGCTGACCCGACAGCCGCGCCGCGACCCGCGCCGACGGCACATCCGCCGCCGACGTGGCCCACTGCGGGTTCTTCGCGCCCTGCGTCCCACCGGACTTGCCCGGCTTCGGCGCGGCAAATGCGCTCTCCGTCCCGGCCAGCAGCGACACCGTCACAGCCATGGCCAGGACGGCGCTCACCCCCCGAGCACCCGGCAGCATCAGCTGCCTGTGGTGCCTTGATATGCGTTCGCGCACATCTACTCCTTGTCATAGACCCATCACTCTGGTGGGCGTGCACGGATGCTAAAGCGAGGGGAAAGCGGGCGGAAAGGATGAAGATCTCCCCACATAGGGACAACAAGATCCCCTGGCGCGTTCAGCTTGTGACCAAAGCGTGACTCGGCGTCATGTGCCAAGCTCTAGATGTTGGTTGACTCGTTTCTCCCAGAAGAGTCCACGGTCCACCTTTCGCCATGGCGTGTCAGCTCGACTGAACCAACAAACCGGCCCGGGCGCATGGGTCATCACCTCTTGACCGGGTCGCGCCGCCCGTCGGCATCGCCAGCCGCGTCATCGCTGCCGCCTCAGTGACCGAAGAGCCTCCCCTGCGGGAACGCGCCGTCAAACACTCTCCGCCACACTCCGTTCCCATGACAGAGTGCGGCCGCGGACATCCCGGCCGATGGGTGCCGAGCCACATGGAACTGACTATCCGTCAGTTGATATTCGTATCGGCAATCACTCGCGGACACTTCGTCAGTGAGGAACCTCCGTGCCGCACGACCCCCTCCGGGTCCGGGTCATCGCACCGCGCTGTCCACTGCCTGCCTGATCTCCGCCATCGGCCTGGCGCTCGGAGGGTGCGCGAAGCCGGCCGGCGATCCACGCAGCGCAGCGGTGGAAGCAGCCGGGCAACCGTCGGTGTCACCATCCGCAGTTGACACACCGTCGGCGTCCGCATCAGCTTCCACCTCCACAGCACCGTCGGCACCCGCGTCGGGCTCCGCGCCCGCAACGGCTTCGGGACCAGCCACCGCACCGGCCCCTCAGCGTCGCCGGGCGTCTCCAAGGCCCCTGGCCCCGAGGGCGGAGCGCCGGCGGGTGTCTCTGTTCACCGGTCTTGCCTTCGACACGTGCACCGCCCCGTCACTGGCCACCATGAACGCCTGGCACGGCACCTCCCCCTATGGGGCGATCGCCGTCTACGTCGGAGGCAAGAACCGCAGCTGCGCACAACCGCAGCTGACCGCGTCCTGGGTCAGTGCGGTCGCCAGCTCGGGCTGGAAGCTGGTGCCGCTGTACGTGGGAGCCCAGCCGCCGTGCCAAACCGGTGCCAGCCCCGAGAAAATAGCCGCCGCCACTGCGGTCTCACTGGGCGCGGCGGACGGCGCGGACGCGGTCGACAAGGCATCGGCGCTGGGGATGCGCACCGGCAGCACGCTCTACCTCGAAATGGAGGCTACAACACTGCCGACACCGCCTGCGCGGACGCCGTACTCGCCTACACCCAGTCCTTCAACCGCGCGGTCAAAGCCCGCTCCTACCGGCCCGGCTTCTACGGCTTCGCCTCCTCCAGCGCCGCAGGCATCGCCAAGGCGGCCGAAGCTGGCGCCGCAGACCTGCCCGAAGCCCTGTGGTACGCCAAGTACGACGGCACCGCCGACACCGCCGCCAGCTTCCCGTACAGCAGCAGCCTCTTCAGCGGTCACCGCCGCGCCCACCAACACCAAGTCAACCAGCGCGAGACCTACGGCGGCGTCACCTTGACCGTCGACCGCAACGCCTGGGACGCCCCCGTCGCCGTCACCGGCTGACTGCCCTCCCCCGCCCTGCCACATTCAGTCCCACGGGCAGAAGGGCAGTAGTCCAATGCCGCGTCGCAGCAACAGCGGGGCCGACAGGAAGCCGGTGCAGTCCGGGTCGACGGTCGACTGAGGCGAGTCGTTCAGCACACCCGGGGCTTCGCCAACGTGGAGGCCCCAGCGCAGCGACACGGCCACGAACGGCATGGGAACTCCGCAACTCGGGGACAAGGACCCGGACACCGAAGCGCCCGGAACCCCATCCGTTCCCACGACGCCACGCCCCCCGTTCCCCGAGGACGTCAACCGTCCGAACGGCAGCTCGACGTCGTCCCGACGCCGAGCGGGATTGCCCCGGGCCGGCCTCGGCGGCGACGTGCTCCACGTCGGACATCAGCATCAGCGCCATGCGCGACACGACGGCATCGCACGAGCCTCTGGGAAAGGGGGTTGCTGCGCGCGGGTCACGTGCGGGTCGGCACTGGCCATGGCGGGGCCGGCGAGCCATGTCGAGCTCCCGCTGCGACGGATCGGTGCCTGCGAGAGCCTGTGCGCCACGCCCCGGCGAGCAGGTTCACCAGCCCATGGCTGGGCATGGCTTGATGTATCCCGACGCTGATCGTTGGAGTCGATCAAAACCGCGACCTTACTGTCTTCGCTGTGGAGGCCTTCCGCGTCCTGCGCCCCCGGCGGCCGGGCCGCCACCCGTGTCCGGCCCGAGTCAGTCAGCGGCTGCCGGGTTGCCGGCATGTCGGCCGGAGAGGACGAAGGCTGCGCCCACGGAAGGCGGCGATCTCAGTCGTGCGGGACGACGGCGACCGGGGCGGTGCAGTGGTGGATCGCCGCGTGGGCGACAGCGCCGAGCCGGGTGCCGAGGCGGTGCTGCCGGCGGCCCACCACGACCAGGTCGGCCTGGGCCGAGGCGGCGACCAGCGCGTGCGCGGCACCGCCGGTCCTGGTCTCGGCGAAGGCCTCGACGCCGGGATGTGCCGCCCGGACCGGCGCGAGCGCCTTGGCCAGCACGTCCATGAGCTCGGCGCCCCGGAGTTCCACGTCCTCCTGCGGCGGCATCCAGCCTGCCGCGGTCCAGAACGGGACCGCCTCCCATCCGTGCACTGCCCGCACTCGCGCCCCCCGGCGCTCGGCCTCGGCGAACGCGAACTCCAGCACCGCCGCGGAGGACTCACCGGGCACGCCCACGACGATCTCGGGGCGGTCGGCGGCGTCGGCAGGAGTTGCGGGCGCGCCGTCGCGGACCAGCACCACCGGGGTGGTGCTGCGGGCGGCCACGGCCAGGCCGACGGAGCCCACCACCAGGCCGGCGAAACCGCCGAGGCCGCGTGAGCCCAGCACGACGAGCCGGTGCTCCGCGGCACGGGCGAGCAGGGCGTCGGCGGGGTCGTCGGCCACCGCCTCGGTGACGACGTCCAGCGCGGGGTGAACGCCGCGCAGCCGGTCAGCGACCTCTTCCAACTCCAGCAGGGCGCCGCGGTGGGGAGCCGCCGCGGGCCCGTCGCTCCAGGCCGAGCCGAGCCAGGGCCAGGCGTGCACGATCCGCAGCGGTTCGCCCTGCCGGGCCGCCTCGGCGGCGGCCCAGCCGACTGCGGTTTCGGACCGCGCCGATCCGTCGAACCCGGTGACGATTCCGTGGGCCATGGCCGTTCCCTTCTGTCGGACGGTGACCCGGTGTCCCGCCTCCGGGATCCATGCTGCTGCTCGCGGCGACCGCCCCGACAGGACCCGACGGTCCCTCGCGCGGACCCAAGGTCCTTCTTCGCAGCAGGACTTGGCATGGGGCCGGGTGGCGTCGGCGGGCTGCTCAGCGCAGCCAGCGGCGGGACCTGACCACCGACAGGGTGGCCCACCAGCGGCCCAGGCCCCAGCGGTCACCGGCCTGCGCGGCCGCGAGGACGATCGACAGGAGGGCATAGACCATGTGGTAGTCGACGACCGGGTTGGTCGATCCGCTGGGTGCCCCGCTGTCAACGGCCATGTAGTGCTGGCCGTTGACAGTGCTTTGCCCACTCCAGGTTCTGCTGACGTGTCATCTGACATCCCTCTCGGTACCTAGTAGATCGGCTTTCAGTCTTTTTCGGGTTCCCCAACCATCCAGCCACTCACCGCCGTAATCGGACCGCGCCACAGCGGCAGGGTGTGGAGGGTGCGGGCAGCGCGGTGGGTGACGTCGCGCAGGTGCAGGAAACGCCGGTCGATGTCCTGTCGGCGGCGGCCTTCGTCGGCGGCCTGGTCGAGATGACCGACCGCATCCCGGACGACACGGCGAAGGGCGTCGTCATGGTCACCGAGCCGGCGCAGGTGCAGACGCTCCCACGTGTCGGTGGAGATCACTGTTCCGGTCACCAACGCACCGTCCAGCACCAGGGTGACAGTGACATCGCGGGCGTCGACGTCCTGGTGCTCGGCGCCCAGGCGCAGGATCTCCAGGTGCGGATCGACGTGGTCGTCCTTCTGAAGCAGCATCCGCAGGGCCAGCGGTACCACGCTTCGCCCCGACACCTACTACTCCTCGGGTCCGCCCACACCCTGCCACCGCCGCGACCGCTCCTGAAGAATCGTCACCGGCTCATCGTGTCACTCGAAGACCTTGGCCGGGCGCATTCCGAACGGTTCCAGGGCCTGTCCGCCGAACGCCCGCGACGCGCCGTCTCCCGAATACGTCGGACAGGGGTCATCGGCGCGATCGAGGCGGGCGTGCTCGGAGATGATCCGGCACCGCGAGGTGCACTCGCGGCACCGGATCAGTCGGCCGGCCTGTCAGCTGTCAGATCGACTGGGCGGGGTTGTCGAGCCAGGCGTGCCAGCCGTCCGGGGTGACGGTCAGTCCGAACAGGGTGTGCGTGGATGCGGTGTCCGGCAGTGGGGGGAGGCTACTTGCTCTGCGGGTGGGGGCCGCGGGCGGGAGCGGGGTCGTCGCTGTCGTGGACGGGGGTTGGGTGGCCCCTCCTGCTGGTGGCGTGGGGCGTTGGGCGGGTTCGGGTGTGCGGTCGAGGTGTCGTAGTGCCTGGCAGAGGTCGGTGGCGTTCGGGTACCGCTGGTCGGGGTCCTTGTGCAGCAGCCTCAGCACGAGGTCGTCCCACGCGGAGGGGACGCCGGTGGATACCGAGCTGGGTGTGGGCGGTTCCTGTGTGAGGTGGGCCGTGAGGTATCCCACGGTGTCGGGAGCCTGGAAGGGGAGCCGGCCTGTGATCAGCTCGAAGAGGAGGCAGCCGAGGGCGTACAGGTCGCTGCGCGGTTCTGGGAAGCCGCGTGCTTGTTCGGGCGCCATGTAGGGGGGCGATGAAGCCGGTCTGGGTGAGGCGGTCCGCGGTCGCGTAGGGGTCGGCTGCCCGCGCGATGCCGAAGTCGAGGACCTTCACCGTGCCGGACGGCGTGATGAGGATGTTGGACGGCTTGATGTCCCGGTGCATGATCCCGGCTGCGTGCGCCACAGCCAGCGCGTCAGATATCAGCGCACCCCATAAGGCCGCGTCCGCCAGGGTGACGACACCTCGGCGCAGCATCGTGTCCAGGCCCTCGCCTCGGACCAGTTCCATCACCAGGAACGGGACCCGTTCGTTTCCCGCGCCGGTCTCGCCGAGGTCGTGGATGGTCACGATGTTGGGGTGCTGCAGTTGGGCGGTGATCCGTGCCTCGCGCAGGAACCTGGCGCGGGCCTCGTCGCCGCGGCTTCCGCCACCGGCAAGTAGGGAGATCACCTTGACCGCGACATTCCGGCCCAGCGTCTCGTCCTGCGCCTCCCACACTTGCCCCATGCCGCCCTCGCCGAGCTGCCGCACCAACCGGTAACGGTCCCCGAGGAGTTGGTCTCGCATCGTCACGCCTCCCCCGTTTCGAACATTCCTGTCCCTCCTGCTGCCGCGCCGGCGCGATGGGGATCATGACGCGATTGCGTGGGCGGCATGCCCGTTATCCAGAAACCCGCCAAACGGCAGGGGTGTTCGCCAAGGCGGCCACCCTGCTCCGGATCAGCTTTCCACGCCCGGCGCGTCTTTGGCTGCGGATCGGCGCGGTCGCCCCGGCGGACTGCAGCGTGGACGTGTGCACCTTCGAACCTGGTGACACGCTGCTGCTTTACACCGACGGCGTGGCGGAAGCCCGCGACCGCTCCGACAACTTCTACCCGCTCGCGGAACGCGCCGCCCAGTGGACAGGAACCGGCCCCGACGAACTCCTGCAGCACATCCGGCGCGACCTCCTCGCCCACGTCGGCGGACGCCTCGCGGACGACGCGGCCCTCATCGCCCTGCACCGCACGCCCACCGTGCACCGAGGCCGGCCGCGGATCTTCCACCTCGGACGGGGCGGTCCCGACGCCGACGGCGAACCACCCCCACAGGCTTGACCAAGGACGCGGGGCTTAGAAACAGGTACTGAACGGCGCGTTGAACGACGTAGAGCCACGGGCGATACCGGCCGAAGCAGCTGCGGGTTGGACCGCGCGGCACCGCCCGGGAGACGCGCGGGCGCGGGCGCTATACCGTGATCACGGTCTGGGTGCCGCCGATCACTGCGGCGCGGCGCTTGTCCGGCAGCAGCTTCAGCGCGTGGGTCGGACCGGAGACCAGGTCGACGACGGCGATGCCGTAGTGCGCGGAGAGCCGGTCCAGGTCCGCCACCGCCCAGCCGTGCCGGCCGGACAGTTTGCGGCTGACCTGCGCCTGGCTGAGTCCGAGTCCGTGGGTGAGGTCGGCCTGCGACTCCCCCGTGGCGCGGAGCAGCGCCCCAACCGTGTCTCGCAGTAATTCCTCTGTTGACGTGCCCATATACGCCTCCCGTATGGCTCATGCGCTTTGGGTGTAACAACTGGTCAGGGCTGCCGGTGACGGGCAGGTCGCTCGGCCGACGGCGAACGGATCGGTGGACGACGTGCGGGTCGCCTGCTTGTCAGCTCGCGGCGGCGATGCAGGCGACGTCGATCTGGTCGGCGAGGCCTGCGAGGGCGCCGCCGAGCAGGGCGACGGTCTGCGGGGCCAGCTCGCAGTCGCCGTTCCTCTCCCAGGTCAGCCGCTGGCCGACGGCGGCGCGCAGCAGGCCGGAGACGTCGGCGGCGGGGACGACCATCTCCCCGGTGCTCGCGTCGTGGTCGATCGGCAGGTGGCGGCGCAGCTCGCCGGGGTGGGGTTCGGGGGTGTTGTCCACGTCGGTGCTTTCTCGGAGTGGGTCGAGTGTGTCGCCGACGCAAGCAGCACTGGTGGAGGGTGTGGGTCAGATTCCCTCGACGTCCATCCAGGCGATGTCGTTGAGTTCGATGTCGAGGCCGCCGGCGCGGCGTCCGTTGTCCTGGAAGTAGTGCTCGCGCAGGCCTTCGGCGAGGATCCGTTCCTGCTCGGCCTGGCCGGCTCCGGCGTCGCGCGCGGCGTACAGCCGTTGGGCGACCGAGCCGGGCATCTTCTGGGTGATCGTGCGGGGGCGGGGGTCGTCGGTGGAGCCGCCGGCCGCGCTGTAGCCGATGGTGGCGCTGATGTGGAGCATGAAGCCGTTCTCCTCGGCGGCTCGGCGGACCCGCTGCTTCACGCGCGGCTGCCAGGCGGCACGGACCTTGGTCTCGATGGCCTTGGCGGCGGCCGGCTTCGGGGTGCCCTGGCCCTTGAGCCAGCGCTGCACGGTGCGCTGGGAGACGCCGAGGTCGGCGGCGAGCCGCCGGGTGGAGCCGCCCGCGCCCTTGAGCAGGAACCGCATCCGGGCGGGGACGGACTGAGGAAGAGGGCGGGTGCGCTCGGCACGACCCAGTCCCTCGTCGATCTCCTGGCTCAACTGTTCTCCTTCCCGGCCGCCCAGGCGACGGCCGTGCTGGTGATCGTGGACGGGGCGGCCCGCCGGACAGACGCCGGCGGGCCGGTGGGTGCTACTCGTCGGCGGAGACGACGCCGCCGGTCTTGATGTGCCGGGCGGGGTTGGTGTCGTCGGCGAGCAGCTCGGCGATCTCGGCCATCGGCCTGCTGCCCTCGAACTTCACCAGGCCGGGGCTGACGCCCAGGCGCAGCGAGGTGGTGAGGGTGCCGTCGGGCTTGGTGAGGATGTCGAGGGCGCCGGGGCCGGGGGCGGCGAAGACGGCGCAGTCGGAGAGCACGGCGATGGCGTGCAGGCCGGTGTCGGCGGCCATCTTGCGGAGCTTGCGGTGGAGGTTGACGGTGGCGGTGTCGATGATCAGGGCGCGCATCAGCGGGTCCCAGGTGGGGCGTTCCAGGGCGGCCCAGCGCTCGCCCGGCCGGTAGCCGTGCCCGCGGGGGCGTTCGCGCATTTTGCCGATGGTGCCCTTGGCGGTCTGCTTGATCGCGGTGAGCACCGCGAGCTCGGCCGGGTCGCCGGTGGTCTTGAGGTAGGCCATGGCGTCGAGGAACGCGATCGGGTCGCGGTCGGCGAGGTCGGCGGGGACGCCGAGGGCGGCCATCGTGTCCAGGTAGGCCTGGCGCAGGCGCTTGTGCCAGGGGTCGAGGTACGGGCCGTGCTCGTGGCGCAGCCAGGCCTCCAGCGGGCGGACGTCCGCGCCGAGTTCGACGGCGTAGGCGAGCTTCGCTGTGGAGTACCAGGCCGGGCCGGTCGGGCGGGAGCCGTCCGCGGTGAACGGGCTGGGCAGCAGCGGGTCGGTCGCAACGTGGGAGAGGTCGGCCAGCCACGAACCGGGGATGCGCTTGTCGAAGACCGGGTTGACCACGTGCACCGGCGGGCCCAGCGGCAGCGTCAGCCTGCCCGCGGCCGCGAGGAAGGCCATGTTGACGTCCAGGCCCACCGCCCAGGCGGAACGCCTCTCCTGGTCGGTGAGGGGGCGGTACCAGTCCCACGCCTCGGTGACCAGCTCGCCGCCCGGCTCCCGGCCCTGCGCGAGCGGGTGCACGTCCAGGACCTCCGGCGGCGCCGGATCGAACGCCTCCTTCGGCCGGGAGCCCTCCACCGGGCCGGACGTCCAGCCGGACTCGGTGCGCTGCGCCTTCGTGGGCGGGCGCAGCGCGGTGACGAGGTCCAGGCCGGAGACGGCGGTGGAGCCGCGGGGGGTGAGGACACGGGTGGCGTAGGTGCCGAGCAGGCGGGCCAGGCCGGGGGTGTCGAGGCCGTCGGGGATCTGCCAGCCGCCCGTCGCGAGGGCGCCCCAGGCGGGGACGCACAGTTGCACGCACTGGCGCTTGCCGTCCTCCGGGGTGCGGTAGATCCGCGCCCACGGGCCGAGGCCGCGCTGGGTGAGCAGCCACCCCGCCTTCTCCAGTGCCTTCACCGCCTTGTGGGTCTTCGGGAGCTGGCCCAGGCGCTGGACGAAGTCCTTCTTCTCGTCGCGGCCCATCGGCGGCAGGCCGAGCTCGGCGAGCGCGGCGTCGGTGAGGACGACCAGCGGGTCGCCGTCCTTGCCGTGCCGGTGCAGGCGCGGCGAGCCGAGCCCCGCCCCGAGCGCCCACTCCACCAGACCGGCGAGCGTGCGTCCGGTCGGCGCGGTGGCGGACTCGGTGCCGTCGGCGAGGTAGGCGGCCAGGGCCTTGCCAGACGGGGCGACGTCCACCACCACCAGCGGGCCGGACGGGAACCGTGCCGCGGCGGCCTGCTCCCAGTCGGCCGGGCCTGCCTCGGCGGCCGCCTTCTTCACCGCCGGCTTCCTCGTCCTGGACAGGGCGGCCGACCGCGAGGTGCTGGCCGGGCGCGACGCGGAGGCCCGGCGCGGCGCGGCCACCGGGCCAGCCGCAGACGCGGGGGCGGTCGCGGACACGGGGGCGGTCGGGGCGGCGGCGATGTTCGGGTGTCGGGCGGGCGCCTCCAGAGCGGCCTGCGACGGTCCGGCCGCCTCCAACCAGCCCTGCCGTTCCACGACCGGGGCGGCGGGCGCGGTCGGGGCCGGCTCCTCCGGCACGGCCGCCGGGGCCGGGGCAGCGGCGCACCAGATACCCATGTGGACCGGACGGCCGGCGGACCGGAACGGCGTCGGACGGCCGCACCGCGCACACGGCGCGGGGTCGGTGCTGAACAGGTCCCCGGACGCGGTGCGGTCGAGCTCGACCACGACCTGGTCGACGCTGTTGACCGCCGTCGTCGGAGCCGGCGCCGGAGCCGGAGGTGCGGCGGGCGTCAACGTGGTGGCCGGCTCCGTCTCCTGGGCCGCGGGGGCGAGGCGAGTCGCCAGGCCCTCCAGCAACCGGGCGTAGGCGGCACGGCCCTCGCCCTGCGGCGCGCGCTGCCCCGACTCCCAGGCGGTGAACGTGCTCACGCTGATGCCCAACGCCCGCGCGGTCTCAGTCTTCGTCAGGCCGTACTCCTCCCGCAGCCGGGTCCGCTCGGCCGGTGCCGGCAGCGGCGTCTGGCGGCGCGGACCATTACCCAGCAGGGCGTCGATCGCATCCGGGGTGCTGTCCATTCGTCCTCCCTTCCTTCTTGACGGTGGCGGTCTCAGGCCGCGGTGTACTGGCCGCGCTGGACCCGTACGACCCGGCCGGCCTTGAGCAGGCCGTCGATGTACACCGAGACCCCGCTGCTGATCGATTTCTTGCCGGCGGCGGTCATGGCCTCGGCGATCTCACCCAGCGTCATCGGCTTGCCCGAGGCGCTGAGGATCTTCACGATGGCGTCCGCCTTCGTCAGGTCGCCGATCTCCACCGCCGGCGCGGTGGACGCCTCGACCAGCTTCCGCAGCGCGTCCCGCTGGGCTCGCAGCCCCTCGATGCGCACCCCCAGCAGGTCCCACTCCCGCTCCGCCTCGCCGAGTTCCTTCTCCGCCCGCGCGAGGTCCTCACCATAAGAAGTCATGGCGAGAGACTAGCAATCAGAACCTCAAAACTTCAAGAAACTTAGATAGCCATAGTTAATGTGACTTAAGACCCCTGGTCGCCGGACTGCCAGCGGTCGACGAACCGGGCCAGTCGCTCGCGCCGGCGGCGTTCCTCGGCGAGCACGGCAGCCAGGACCCGCCGGTCGACGTACGGATCGACGGCGGCCTCCAGCAGCTGGCGCAGTTCGGCCGGATCGACGGCCTCGGCCTCCCGCTGCGGCGGGCGGTCGGGCCGAAGCCGTAGGTCGCGGCGAAGCCGGGCCAGGGGTTTGTGCGATCGCCGACAGGCCGTTTCGGTCATTCGGTGGCCGATATCCGCGGAGGACCGTCTTCTTTCGCGGATGCCGCACCCCGGGGTGCGGGGGCTGCCATGCTGACATCAGAGGAATGTGACATTTCACATTCCGCCCATCGTCCCATCCCCGCCCCCTAGGAGAGACACCCATGAAGACCACCGTCATCGCCGTCGCCGCCGCGGCGGCCCTGACCACCCTGGCCACCGCCCAGGGGGCCGCCGCCGCGCCGAGCGGCCCGGTCGGCGCCGTCGTGACCTGCGGCACCCCTGGCGCACCCGGCCCGCTGCTGACCCAGGCCTGCGTCGAGGTGACCGGCAACCAGGTCCGCTTCTACGGGGTGGCCACGCCCGGCGACCCGTCCTGGCAGCCCCGGCCCCTCGGCTTCACCGTCTCCGGCACGGTCGTCGGCAGCGCCCCCCTCGCCCCCGTCCACCCGGCCATCATCGTCCAGGCCGGCTCGAACCAGGTCGGCAGCGTCTTCTCCAGCGCCCCGTGCGGCGCCACCGTCAGCACCACCTTCTCGGTGGCCCAGCCCGGCTGGCCCACCTCGACCGCCACCGTCTCCACCGTGGTGGCCTGCTGACGCCGGACTCCCGCAGGTGTGCCCCGGCCTCCCGGGGCACACCCCGCCACCGCCCCTGCGGGGGGTCTTCCAGTTGCCGCAAGTCCACCGGTACCCGCATCCCGCCACGGTGAACCGGCCGATGTCGCGCAGCCCGAGCACCGGAGCCGGCCGCCGCAGCAGCGCCCTGACCCGCCGGATCCCGACCGGGCGCTGGGCCCCGTCCGGCCGGCCGCGCTCCACCGGGGCCGCGCCGCAGAGGAGGCCGCGGCCGCGCCGGTGCGCGAGCCGGCGAGCCGTCAGGTGCGTACGACAGGGCGCCGGGCGCTCGGGCCCGGCGCCGCCAGGGCGCTGACCGAAGCCATCCGGGTTCCCCGTACTCCGCCGCCGTGGTGCCGGCCGCCGTCGAGGCCGCCCTGCACACGGTGCTGGAGGAGTTCGAGCAAACCGCCGAGCCCCGTGGCGGGAGGAATTCGAGGACCTGGACGAGGACGCCCTCGCCGAGACCGCCGCCGAGGCCCGCGTCTTCGGCGCCGATCCGGCCCGCACCGCCGACGACCTGGTGCGCGGCCTGCTCAAGCAGCTGACCGACTGGCAGGCCGCGATCGACGGGCTGGCCGAGCACTCATCGAGGCCGAGTCGGAACACTCACCGCGCCCAACAGTGGCAGAAGCGTCTGGGGCGGCTTGGGTCAACGGGGCCCGCTCGTCAAGCGCTCTTGTGTGTCCTTCCGCTGTCGTCGGAGAGGCAGGACGATGACAGCCGGCTGGGACCGGTCCTCGAGGGCATGCAACTGGTCGCCGCCGCCGGCGGCCGCCTCGCCGAGCAGGCACAGCGACGACGACACCCCGGACGTGGTCGTCAACAACTACTACGAGGACTGATCCGCGCGTCCCCGGACCCCGCCCCTCGGTAACCCGCTTGCCCAAACGCCCATCTGAGGGTGTATGAATCCAGGGCCCACGCCATTCGTGGGCCCTGGAACAAGGGGGTTTCCCGCTCGATGCGGAAGAACGTCTTCAAGCGCGCCGCCGCGGCCCTGCTCGGCGCCGCGGTCATCGCCGTCGCGGCTCCGGCCGGCACTGCCGCGGCGAAGCCGCCGGCCAACGAGGCCACCAGCCTGCGCAGCGGCGAGAAGCTCCTGTCAGGACAGAGCATGGTCAGCGGCGAGACCGAGCTGGTGATGCAGTACGACGGCAACCTGGTGCTCTACCTGGTGGGCGACACCGGCCACCGCGGCCCGGTGCTGTGGTCCAGCGGCACCTACGGCAACCAGGGCGCGTACGCCTACATGCAGCCCGACGGCAACTTCGTCGTCTACCGCCAGGGCGGCGGCCCGGACTCCGGCGGCGCGCTGTGGAGCACCGGGAGCTACGGCCACCCGGGCACGGTGGCCTCGCTGCTGAACGGCTGGTTCGCCGTCAGCGGCCAGCAGCTGTACTGGCAGACCGACACCGGCGTCACCCCGGCCGTCGGCGCCACCAACGACACGCTCGGCCCGAACCTCCCCACCATGCCGCACGGCCGCTGGATCGAGTCGAACTCGGTCTGGCTGCTCATGCAGCCCGACGGAAACCTGGTCCTCTACCGCAAGCGCGACGGCGCGGCGCTGTGGTCCACCGGCACCTACGGCCACCCGAACAGCTTCGCGAACGTGACGGGCGCGCCGACCTTCGGCGCCCTGTGGCTCAACGCCCAGGGCGCCGGAGTCACCTGGTCGCTCTCGACCAAGGGCCGGCCCGGCGACTGGGCGAAGGTGCAGGACGACGGCAACTTCGTGCTCTACGGCAGCGACGGCACCGCCCGCTGGTCCACCGGCACCTGGGGCAACTGGTAGCCGTCCGCTCCGCCAGGGCGCGCCGCCTCCGATGCACGCCCGAGCCTGCAGGAGGCGAGGGCCTGCGTGACGGCTGTCCGGGACGGGGCCGAGCCATCGAAAGATCTGGCGAAACTCACCTGGAAAGTTTTAAGAATCTCGTGCCGCATTGCCCACTTGCTGAGGGTCTTCACGGTGTTCTCCAGCTCGCCGATGGTGGTGCCCTCGGGGTCGCGCCAGCCGCGCTGCTCAATCACGGTGGCGCTCGCGTCCTTCTCCTTGATAAGCGCCATCTCCGCAATCCGCTCGGTCACCTGCAGCACGTCGTGGCGCAGGTGCTCTCCAGCAACGTCGAGCTTGGACGCGGCAGAGCCGTCCTTCACCTCCTCCTTGGCGAGCGCGATGGTCTCAGCTCTGGCGAGGTCATCGTCTCGTTCTCGGTGGGCGGCGTCCTGAGATCAGTTGCCAAGTCACCGGGCTCGAGGCGCCGCACCGGGAAGCCGTTGCGGCCGTCGTAGATGGCCTGGGCGAGCTGCTCCAAGCCGTGGTAGCTGCTGGCGAGGTTCGTCAGCAATGTATCGGGTTCCTCACCCAGCACCTCCGCCCCCTCCTCGGTCCTGGCCCGCAACAGACCTGACGTTGAAGACACTCACCCGCGCACGGGGCCCCGGCCGGGGAGGCCGCACCGGCGGAACCGGACGAACGAAAACCCATGGCCTGGCGGTCTGCAAGGGCGATTGACTGGTACTGGCACGACACCGACCGACAAGGGGGATCCGTGGAGGACCCGGATTTCACAATCCTGCTGACCGGCGACTCCCCTCACGACCCGACGGCGCTCAAAGCCGTCCGGACGGTCACCGGGCTGAGCCTGTGGCGTAGCCGGCAGCTGTTGGACAGCGCGCCCGCCACCGTCAGGTCGGACATCCCGTTCGACACCGCCGCTCGCGCGGCGCAGCACCTGCGCCAGGCCGGCATACCAACCGCCATCCGGTGCGGCTGGTGCCGGCGCACCCTCTCCGGCGAAACGCCGGTCGACCCCGGCCCCTGCGCATCGCCGTACTGGCCCACCGCCCACTGCCAGGCCAACTCCATGACCAGCTGTGATTGCGAGTTCTGCGCCGTGCGCGGTCCCCTGCCCGGGCACGCCACCCACCACAGCCTCTGAACCCCATGTCGACGACTGCGAGCCCGACCCTGCCCGATGGACCGAAGGGGGCCGGTCCGAGTCAGGAGCCTCAGAACGTGGACCACTCCGTCCCCGGAACGTGATCCCAGGTGGCGATCACCCAGTCGTGCCGCATGAACAAGGGCCGGGTCAGGACGGCGTCGCCGACCCGCTGCGCGCGCCCAGCACGAGCCCCAGCTTCTGCGAGCCCGGATCGGCCGCATGCGGGTAGAGCACGCCGCCCTCCCGTGCGCCGCGGTCGAGGAGCCACTGCTCCAGTTCGGAGGGCACCCGCCCGACCAGCGGGGCGCCCTCCAGCGTGACTTGTGGGCCGCGCCTCGCGTCGCCGGCGACGCAGGCCAGACGCGCACTGCTGCCCGCGTAGTACACCGAGACGCCGAGGGCGGGGAAGTGATCCTCCTCATGGCGGGGCTCACCACAATCCGGATGCTGCCACCAGCTGGTCGTCGCCCCTACGCCGAGAGCCGCTGCCCCCTCCTGCGGGCTCATGCCGAAGTGCAGCGGCCCGAGGCCGACGAACGGGGTGAACACCCATCGGGCGCGGTCCTCGTCCTTCGCGACGGCCCAACCATTCGCCGCCGGCTCCTGCCGCACGCCGAAGGCGGGCTGCTCCGCCTTCGGCTGCTGCGGATCCTGCAGGCCGGCGAGCCCGGGCCCCTGGGCGGGTTCCGATCCATCCACCCACTGGCGCGCGAGCCAGGCCCGGTCCGCGGTGTCCTCGGGGCGTTCGGCCAGCCACCGGTGGACGTCCGCCGAGGCTTGCGGGTCCGCCCAGGGGTCCTCCAGCACGGCTGCTGCCTCTCGTTCGGCGCGGCGATGCGCTTCCTCCTCGGCGAGCAGTTCGCCGACGTCCTCACCCCATGTCTGCAGGCAGTGCCGGGCGATCCACCGGTGGCGGGAGTCGGCGCTGGCCGCCAGGACCCGGCGCACGGCCGGTGCGACCTGCGGGATGTGGTGCGCGAGCTCCGGCGCGGCCAACAAAAGGCCGGCGGCCGCAAAGGCGGCCTCCCGCACACGCAGGTCCGGGTCGTCGAAGAACGCGGCAACGTCGGCGTAGACCGCGGGCCGCACGGCCTGGCTCGCCACGATGTCCTCGGCCGCACCAGGGCCGTCCTCGGGCGGGTAGGACGCGGTATCGGCGAACCAGCCGAGCCAGTCCAGAAGTTCCGCGCACAGCGGCCTGCGCCCCGCCCTGTGCTCCCAGTCCGCCTCGACACGGGCACGCGGATCACCAAGGACCGCAGCAACGTACCGGGCAGCGGGCCCGGTGGCGCCGTAGATGGTCTCCTGATGCAGCACCAGCCGGGACGGCGACACCCAACCGAACACCGGACCAGGGCGGACACGGGCACAGCGGCCGGACGGCCGAGACGGGCGCAGCAGGACGGCCTGGCGGCCGACCAGGACGCCGGCCAAGGCGCAGCGGCACGACACCGTCGGGCGCGGTGAGTCGCTACGGTGTCTCATGACGGCCGACACCCAAGGGCCCTCGGCCGTCGATAAGCTGACGGGATGACAGGCCTCCTGCGGTTCGGCGCGCTGCTGGCGCACCTTGTGGGCCATCGGGCGCTCGACTCCGCCACGCTCACGGCGGCGGTCGGCGCCGACCCGGCGGAGCTGCAAGACGTGCTCGACGGGCAGCCGCCGACCGGACGGCTACTCAGGGGCCTTGGACCGGTACTTGGTCTGCACGCCGCTGACCTGTTCCTTTTCGCTGGACAGCCGGTGCCCGACGACCTGACGCCGATCACCCGCAACCCGCACTGGTCGATCAACGCCGTCATCTACAACACGATGGTCATGCCCGCAGAGAAACGGCGACCGCTGCTGGACGCGATCCGGGCGCAGCCCCTGGTGCGGCGCGAGGGGCGTGGCGGGGTCTCCCGGCCGTACCACCGGTACGAACCGGGGTTCGGCGCGGTGCTCCTGGGCCTGGCACACAACCGGAACCTCAGCTGGCTCTCCACGGCCATGGCCCTGTACGCGGTCACCGACGGACGGGTCTACCTCTCCGCGTCCACCATCGGCGGGATCGGCCGCGGGACCGTCGAAACAACCCCCGAGCTGACAGCCGGCTTCGCCGGCCTGCTCGGCATCCCCGCCCCCGACCTCGCAGCACTCGGCGGCATCCAGTTACCCGACGACCTGCCACCGCCCAACTCCCTTGCCACAGACCTGGCCACGGTCATCTGGGAAGCCCGACGCCTGACCACCGCCCAACTCCAGGACGTCAAACTCACCGCCCGCCACCTCGCCGGCCGCTGACCCACCAGGCATCCCCACCCGGCCGAAACCAACAGAAGCGAGCGCACCCGGCCAGAACGGCACACAGCGAGGCCGGCGCAGGCGCGACAGGACGACGACGCCACCCGGCAACCCACGACAGCGGCACACAGGCACACCGGTGCAGCGGGACGGCCTGACGGCCGACCAGCTCGGCGGCCAGGGCCCGGCAGCGGAGCGCGGCACCAGGCGGCGCGGGCGGGGCAGCGGGGAGCAGCCGAGTCCGGCGAACCGGACGACGGCCGGTTCAACACGGGGTGCAACACGCCCGCCCGCCCCCGCCCCAGGCCACTTAACACCTGGTCAGACCCGCAACACGGCCCCGTGTTGCACCCCAGCACAACACCGCGTCGCACCCCCACCCGCCACCAGGCCGCCGATGACCTGTCTCACCGGAGTTGGGCCGTGTCTCACTGAAGATGGACAGATGCTGGTCCGTCTCATCGAAGGGGGGCAGCAGGCGCCCGACCAGTTCGAAAGTGGAGCCGAAGTCGGAGCTCACCGTCGATGGTGCGCCGACCCCCGGCACCGGAGAGGCGCCTGCCGATGAGACGACCGTAGCCTCGCGCTGACACCAAGGCCTTTGGCCGAGTACTCGATAGATCGGGCGTGACCAGCGCTACCGCGCATCGGTCCACCTTCGGTGAGACGGGTCAGCCGCGCACGTATGCCGAGAGGATCAGTTGCGGACCAGGCATCACTCCTGCGCGGAGGCGGTCAACTCCATCATCGCCTGAACGTAGGTTGCGCCGTCAATCTCCTCGTCATGGTACTGGCACATCAACTCGTTCGTCGCCGGCTGTCACTAGCCACCGCCCCGGACAGGGCGAGCCTCGGGCAGGGTCGGGCCCGGGACGACGGCCCGCGCCCGGCCGCCAGAACGGCGCCGCAGACCGGCGGGCCGACGGCGCGGCAAGCGGGAAGGCGAGGCGCAACAGCCCCGGCCCCGAACAACAAGCACGGCAACGAGGCACAACCACCACACACAGTCACCAAACCCCACACCAACATCGACCCCGCCACACCCCCCAACAGGCACAACCAAAGGTCCAGACAACATGGCGCGTGGGGCCATTTCACACCCACCGCAACCAACAGGTCACACCCTGCGGCCTCTCGCCGGGTAGAGCCTGGCGTGCAGCACTCGGTTCTCCCACCACGGATCAGCCGGCGCGGAGACCGGAGCAGCCACCAGCTCGCGCTTGGTCGGGACAGGCAGCACCAGCGGGCCCAAGTCCTTTGCGGCGCGGGCCTGTACGCACTCGGGGCACTCCAGCCGGTTGCGGGTGCGGGGGGTCAGCGCAGACTGGGACACGGGACCGTATGCCGAGGGGGAGCGAGGTGGTAGCACCATGTCAGACGCAGTGGAACCACGGGGAACCATGAGGAAGATCGAGGACAGCGAGTTCGAAGTCGTCCGCGTCACCATCGATGTCGAGGACGACCTGGTGCGGCGGCAGCTGGAGAAGGATCCCAGCGGGGCCGTCAGAAAGTTCCTAGAGGCCCAGGGGTACACGGTCAACCGGCTCACGGCGCCGGCTCCGGTGGAGGGTCAGCCGTACCGGCCGGAGTTCGTCCACATCCTGAGCGGGAAGTACGCCTCGACATGGACCCGGCTCCTTCCGTGAGGACCTGAGGACGTGAGGACGTGAGGAGGAGTTTCCATGTCCAACGAAGCCGTGATGCGGGGCAGCGTCGAACGCGTGCGGGTGGCGGCCACATCGATCTACGAGGTGCGCCTCGAACCCGACGACGCGACACTCCATGACCTCGCCAACGACCCGCGCGGCGTGTTCCGACGGTTCTTCGAGTCCCAGGGACACGAGGTGAACGGGATCGCCCTAGGATCGGCAGGACACGGCCTAGCCGAACTGACCCACCTACCCGGACCAGGGCCGTGGGCCCACGACAACAGCCCTGAGGAGAACTCCCACTGGTACCGGATCGAGCTCTGAACGGAAAATAGATCATCAGCTGGGCGGGCGGCAGAACTTTTCGCGAAGGAGGACGCAGGTTCAGCGCTGTGATCGCGATGCCGAGGCGGGGAGTCAGGACGGCCCCGCTGCCTGGGCAGCGGGGCCGGAGCGGGCAGCGCCAGCGGGCCCAGTTCGCCCGTCTCCCGGTCGCTGACGCACCACGGGCACTCCAACCGGTCCGGGCCGGCCTCCTCGGTCAGCTCCAACTCCGAACCGGCCTTCCCGCCGATCGAACCCCGACACGACCAACACAGGCGCAGCTGCGCGTTTGCCACGCGGACCGCCTCCAGCCGCGCCAGGGCCGCCTGATTCCAGGCGCTGGGTGTGCTCCTGGCGGCAGGGCCGGGTGACCTGGCGGCAGGGCCGGGTGACCTGGCTGCCGGGACAGGCCGCCGGGGCATGGAAGGTGCCGTGAAGGCCGGCCACCGCGCGCCCGGCCCGCTACCTGTGTGACAAGGCGGATGGGCGAAGTCTGGGACAACCAGCCAGTGGGCTACCTTCCCTCGCACCGACTACTCGCCCCGCGGGGCGGGCTGCGGGCGCACCCGCGGTGGTGCCTACGGTGTTTCACCTGCGGTGGTGCCTACGTGGAGTCGGCGCGGCACCGGGAGCGGTCGGTCGGGCCGGCCCCGGTCGGCGCGGACGGCTTCACCGGGCGCGCTAAAGAACACCGGCCCGCCGCAGGCGCGAACCCCGAACCGAACCGACCGGCCACCTCCACTGCCCAAGACGAAGGACAGCGAAGAGGGTTGTCGCCACGCCCCGGGCCCCTTGACGCGGGGCCGCCGGCCTGCGGAAACGGGCCAGGCCACCGACGGGGGCGTGGAGGTGTCGGCGGAGGTGCCCACGGAGGCGGCGCAGGGCCCCTTGTCCCCGTCCGGCGAGGCCTTCGCCGGACGGTTGGGCAGGTGGTGGTCGGCGGCCTGCCCGCCGACGGCGCCGAGGTGTACCGGCCCGCCGCCCACCTCGCGTACACCGCGGGCCGAGGCGACACCCGACACCGCCTGCGCGCGTTCATCGAGCGCCACCGCCCCGGCACCGGCGACGAGCAGACCGCAGCCCGGCCGGCGGCGTGCCCGTCGAGGTCGACGCCTTCACCCTGGACGCCACCGCCGAGGCCGCTCCGAAGCAGCTCTGGCCCACCACACGACATGCCGAAGGCGCCGACCACCTTGGGTGGCCGGCGCTCTCGGTGTTCCGCCGTGAGCCAGGTAGTGGCGGGCCCGTTGGCCAGGTTGTGCTTCGAGAGGTAGCTACCGGCGGCCGACGATCGTGTTGGCGATGGTCCGACGGGTGGACGGGTCGTCGCGGTCGCCCGGTCGTCGCGGTGGCCCGGACGGCGGCGCGGTGGCCCGGACGGCGGCGCGGTGGTCGTGGGCCGGTGGAGGCGGACCCGGGGTTGGTTGGTCTACCAGTGCTCGTTGCGGTCGCAGCGCATGTCGTGCTTGTCGTGTGCGTCGTGCTTGTGGTGCTTGATCCTGGTGGGGTCGGTGGCGGTGTGGGGGGTGGTGTCGCCGCCCCCGGTGACAACCGCGACGTTGGTGACCTCGTCGTCGGCACTGCAGGAGACATCGACCTGCAGCGTGATGGGCGGGTAGCTGGTCCCGGCGGGAAGGGCGTCACTGCGGGTGCAGGTGAGCGTGCCCTGGTCACAGGTCCAGCCCGTACCGCTGATGCTGTCGGCCTTGAGTCCTGCGGGGAGGGTGTCGTGCATGGTGACCGTGGTGCCGTCGGTCGGGGCGGCCCCGGCGGCGTTGCCGACGGTGATGGTGTAGGTCCCGTCCCGTCCCTGGGTGAAGTGCCCGGTGTGGGTCTTGGTGATGGTCAAGGACGGGACTACGTAGGAGATGGTCACCTGGCCGTTGTGGTTCGCCGTCCCGATCGTCGACGGCGTGTAGCTCGTGCCGGTACCCGTGGGGGTGGCGAAGCTGCTGCCTCCACCACCACCGCCCCCACCCGCCGAGGTTCCCGTGTTGTTGACGGCGCCGCTGCCGCCGCCCCCGCCGGCGAAGTACCCGCCCCCGCCGCCGCCGCCAGTACCGATGACAGCGGCGGCGCAGCCGCCGTCGATGGTGCCGCCGGTGCCGCCGGTGCCGACCGTGGTACCCAGGAACCCGCCTCCCGGCCCGCCCGGCGTAGCGGCACAGGGTGGAGCGGTGCCGGCGGCCCCGCCGGCGCCCCCGGTGCTGGTGCTGGTGCTGCCGCCGCCCCCGCCCTGCCCGGGCGAAGCCCCGGGGCCGGTGGCACTTCCCGCGGTACCGCCGGTGGCATCCGGCGTCGTCCCGCCGTTGCCTCCGTTGCCTCCCGTGGAGCCCGCTCCGGTGCCGCCGGAGGCACCGCCGCCCCCGGCGACCACCAGCAGGGAGCCGCCCGCACTGACGCTGGAGGCCCCGCCCCCACCCGGACCTTCGAACCGGAAACCGGTGAGCGGGAAACTCCCTCCCGGGGCGCCGCCGTTGAACCCGCCGGCACCCCCCGTCCCGGTGCCGTTGCAGCCCTTGCCGCCGGTACCGCCGACGTTGACGGTGAAGGTCGTCGGGGCGGTGGTTTGCGGCAGGGTGGTCGCCACCCGTGCCCCCGTCCCACCGGTCCCCGTGACGGAACAGGGGGTGCCGGTGTTGTCGGCGCCGCCGGCGCCGTCCGCGGTGATCGTCACCACCGCCGCCGCCGGAACCGTCAGGGTCTGCGAAGCGCCGGTGAAGGTGAAGGTCTGCGACGGATCAGCCTCCTGTGCCCGCACCGGCACGGCCTCCACCGGCGCGGCGGCCACCGGTGGAGCCGCGGCCGCCAGCAGTGCCATACCGGACAGCAGCGCGCCCCCCACCGACACCACCCCCACACCGCGCTCTCCACGCCGTCCACCCGAGCCGACCAGGTCGGACGCGCCGCCGGCACCAGCCGGGATCGTCCCACCGGCCATGGCCCTGTTGAACACGGCCGCGGGCCGCTGACGGCTGATCCGGTACCACGGCAGATCGCCCTGTCCACGCGTACGAGCACTCATCCGCGGGTTCACCTCTCCTCACAACGAAGCGCCGCACTCTCACGCGACAACGCAGAAGTGCGACATGACACTTGACGGTAAATCATGACAAACCACAGCAGATACCCCGATCCGATCACTTCGAGGCAGCGAGGTTGTGATGAGAAGCCTCGTATGTCGCAACACCCCACGCGAGCCGGCGAGGAGCCGGCATCGCCCATACGCCTGCTGCGCCAAGCGCTGCTCGACGTCGGCGCGGCCGGTCGTCGTACGCACCACTCTGCGCACCCGCGAGACCCTCGCAGTGCCACGGGGCGCGACAGGGGCTCGAGTCCGACGGCCTGGTCGACTGGACCGTGCTGCCGCTGGACACAGGTGTACGAGGGCGAGCAGCTCGGCCGGTGGGTGTGGGCGCAGCGCGTCGGCCGGCCGGGCCTGGACGCGGACCGGCGGGACTTCCTCATCGCGATCGGGATCGAGGCCGACGCCGGGCTGGTGGCCGCGAAGGCCGCCACTGTGGCCAAGTCGAAGGTGTCGTGGGCAGACCGGTTCGTCCAGGGTCTGGCGGCGCTGGCGACCTTTGTCGAGCGGGAACGGCATTCCCGGGTGCCCCGCCTGCACAAGGGACCGCTGGAGACCGTGGAGGCCGGCCCCGGGGTGAGGAGCAGGTGGTGGTGTCGCACTTCCCACTGGGCATCTGGCTCGACAATCAGCAGGCTCGGCGGGCGAAGCTGACGCCCGGCCGGCTCGCGCAGCTCGCCGAGCACGGTGTGGAGTGGGCGTAGCGGGCCGTCCCCGGTCCGGGTGGCCAAGTTGCCTGGCGGTGGGCTTCTTGGGCCCTGAGAAAGCACTGGGAGGCCGTCACCTGCGGGTGGCGGCCTTCCCGCGTTGTGGGGCAGAGGCGCTGGGCGCTCGCAGTGGTGCGGTCCCCGGGTCCGATGGCGCGACGGCCGTAAGGGAATCGGGCGGGGGTAGCGGCCGAGATCGTTCGAAACCAGAGACGAAACCATCTGCGAACCCAGAGACGAAACGGCTGGGGCGGTCACCCAGCAGTGACTGGTGGGAGTCTCTCCGGGGTTGATGGAGTGCCGGTCTTGTTGAAGTCGTTCCGCTGATTGGGCACACAGCCTCGGCGGGGAAGCGCGGGAGCCCGGTTCCACTGCGGGTGGAAACCGGGCCTTTGCCGTGCCCGGCCGGATATTCGCCGAGCGGTTCGGAGCTTCTGGGTCTGTCGGGGGCCGTGCTCGGTGAGGTCGGTCCGGTCATGACGACCGGAAGCAGGCTTCTCGCTGGACGGCACCGGGGCGGACCTGCGCGAGAATGAGCCCGGCATGGACCAGATCCGTGCCGACCTCACCGCCGTGACCGGCCTCGCGGCGCTCACCGACTTTGCCAATACGGTGCCGTATCACTGCTGTTCACGGTGCCGCGGGGGGTCACACGGGCGCACCGGGGGGATCAGTATGGCGGCGATCACGGTGGACGTGGCAGTTCCCGACTGGAACCGGTTGGATATCACCGATCTCGCGTCCGGCAAGGTGCTTACGGCACGGGACAGCCCGGACAGGGATGAGGACGATGCGGAGTACGCCCACGATTACTTCCACGGCGCGCTGTCGCCGAGTCCTGACGGGACTCGTGTCCACGACGGCGGCCGCGACGTTCACCTGGCCGGTCGGCGAATTCGGCTTCTTCTTCACCGACGGAGAGCACCTGCTGATCGCCGACGAGACCGGTCTGCAGGCCGTCGACATCACCAGCGGACAGCAGGTGTTCGCGATCGACGGCTTCCGCCCGGCCCGTCAGGATCGACACACCGGAACGCTGATCCAGGTCGGCAGCACCAAGGCCCGGTTGTGGACGCCACCGGAGTGGACTCCGCGCGCCGGCTGAACTGCCTTTCCCCGCAGGGTGCCGAAAGGAAGAACATCCGGTCGAGGGAAAGGCCGGCGACCCGCGCTGGCCCGCCAGTACCACCTCGACCCCGCCCGGCCCGTCCAATGGGAGGTCGAGGCACTAGGCAGTGTCCTGGCGATCGTGAGCGAAGCCAGATGACGAGTGCGGCTGCGGTGGCGGACCTGCGCCTGGCTGCCGAGGAGCAGCCCGTCCTCGCCAAGATGCTCGCCGCCGTCCCGGCCAGGCGCCGCCCGCCTCGAAGACCTCCTCCAGACGGGCCCGTCTCCCCGATCTGGCACCCCCTCGCCGAGGAGGACCGAAGGCCCTGCGGGTAGGCGGAGCTGTAGTCGGCGGGTGAGGCGGGGAAGGGGCAGCCCTGGCGCCGGCTGCCCCCACCGCGTAGTCGTCCAGCTTCGCGGTCGCCGGGATCGCCAGGTGGCCGTGCTGGTGGTGGAACGCGGCGGCGTAGGCGGCCCCGCGTTCCCAGGCGTTGGCGTTCTTCGACCAGATCATGCCGAGCGCGTCCAGCTCGCTGACGCGGGCGGCGTCGAGCAGGTGCTGGCCGCCCAGGTGGCGCTGGCGGGTGAGCCAGGAGATCAGCTCGGCGTGCTTGGTCTTGTCGGTGGGGTCGAGGTGGCCGTGCTGGAGGTGGAAGACCGCCGCGACGGCGTGCATGCGCTGCCACTCGACCGCGCGCGGGTTGAACGCCCGCAGCTTGACGGTCTGCAGGATCCGGGCGGCGTGATGGCGGGCGTTGATCTTGAGCCACTCGATCGGCGACTCCACCGGGGCCGGCTGCTGCTCGCCTTCCCCGTCCTCGGCCGCCTCGCCCTCGGCGGGCTTGGCCGCGGTGGTGTGTGCGGTGCCCTGCGAGCGGCCGGCGCGCAGTTCGGTGATCCGGCCGACCACCCGGGCGTCGTGGGCCGCCAGCGCCCGCAGCACCCGCCAGATGGTGCGGAACGAGCTGGCTTCGATCTCGGCGTCGGCCTCGGCCTTCACGGCCTCCCCGGCGTCGTGGACCTCGGCCGGGTCCGCGGCCGCCGTGTCGTCGCCGACCTCGGGGGTGGGCAGGTAGACCGGGATGATGACCCAGGACACCTTGCCCTGCCGGTAGGACTGGCGCAGCGCCCGGCCGACGGCCTGGACGATGTCGATGACCGACGACTTCGGGTCGGCGAAGCAGATGGCGTCCACGGCGGCGACGTCGATGCCTTCCGTCAGGAGACGGCTGTTGCAGAGGATGCCGCACTCCTCGCCGTCCTCACCGGTGTGCCTTGAACTCGGTGAACGCGGCGCGGCGGTCCTTGAGGTGGTCGGTGCCGGCGACCGCCTTCGCCCAGATCCGCTCCGGGCGCTCCGCGTCCTCCAGCAGCTGGGAGGCGTCCAGCAGGCTGCCGGCGAACTCGCGCGCCGCCGTGACCCGGGAGTGGAAGGTGATCACGCGGCGCAGCCCGAGGTCGGCGACCGCGCGCAGCACCGCGATCTGCAGGGCCAGGCGCAGCAGTTCCTCGTTGGTGCGCTGGGAGCGCAGGTCGGCGACGGCGGGGAGGTTGAGGAGTTCGCGCAGGTCCTCGTCCGTCACCACCGGTACGAGCACGCGGTAGTCGGCGAGGTAGCCGTGCTCGATGCCCTGTCCGAGGGTCCAGGTGAAGCAGGTCTTGCCGTAGATCGTCTCGTCGTCCATGGAGCAGAGCGCGGGCAGCTTCTCGGCGCCGTCGGTGTCGGTGAGGTCGGCCAGGCACGTCCTTCGCGCGCCGGTCGTCGGCGATCCGCGGGGTGGCGGTGAAGTACAGGCGCCTGCGGGCGGGGACCTGGGCGTCGGCGTGGATCGCCGCCCACGCCTTGCCTTCCGGGCCGGCGGTGCGGTGGGCTTCGTCGATGACGACCAGGTCCCAGGTCGGGAGGCCGAAGTCGCGGTGGGCCTGGACGATCCGCTCCAGGCTCGCGTAGGTGGCGTACACGGTCACCGGCTGGTTGTCGGGGGCGCCGTTGACCAGGTCGGCGATCCGCGGCGCTTGTGTGGTGACCTGGGCGTGGACGCGGCCGCCGGCCTCCGCGCTCTCCAGTGCCTCTTCCCGCGAACACGCCGCTACCGCCAGCCCGCGGCGGCCGCCCCGCAGCGACCAGGCGCCAGCGGTCTGCTCCAGCAGCTCGATCGTCGGCTCCAGCACCAGCACCCGGCCCCGGGCGGCCAGGCGCCGTGCGCAGCCGGCGGCGATGAGGGTCTTGCCGGAGCCGGTCGCGGCCACGACGGTGGCGCGGCCGCCGTCCTTCACCTCGCGCACCGCCGCCGCCACCGCGTCCTTCTGGAACCAGTGCAACGGCAACGGATTCGCCACGGCGGTGGTGCCGGACGGCTGCGCCGGGACGGGAGTTTCGACGCTGGCCACGGTAGTGGTCTCCACAGCGTTGTCTCTCTTTCCGCTACTACTCAGGGTGGTGGGCTGGTTTCACTACAGATTGAGGCGAGGCCTTTCTCGCTCGGTGAGACAGGCTCCTGCCGCGCCCCGCCAAGGAGCTTGAGGGGTCTTGGTGGTCCTGATGGCGGGGGATCGTGTCGGGGTTCGGCTTGTAAACGTCAGTAGGCCGGGGCGGTGGCCATGGCCTTCACGGTCGAGCCGTCTTGGCATTTGCGGACCTGCATCTGGGTGGGGATGCGCCGTCGCAGGTCGGCGACGTGGCTGACGACCCCGACCGTGCGGCTGTGGGAGCGCAGTTCGTCGAGTACTTCGAGGACCTCCTCCAGTGTCTCGTCGTCGAGGCTGCCGAAGCCCTCGTCGATGAACAGGGTGTCGAGCTGGCTGCCGCCGGCTTCCTGGGCGACCACGTCGGCGAGGCCGAGGGCCAGGGCCAGGGAGGCGAAGAAGGATTCGCCGCCGGAGAGGGTGGTGGTGTCGCGGGTCTGGCCGGTCCACTGGTCGAGGATCTCCAGGCCGAGGCCGGAGCGGCCGCGGCCGCTGGTGCGCGCGTCGGTGTGGGACAGCACGTAGCGGCCGGAGGACATGCGTTCCAGGCGGGTGTTGGCCGCCTTCGCCACCTCCTCCAGCCGGGCCGCCAGTACGTAGGCTTCCAGGTGCATGCGGTACTGGTTGTCGCCCGAAGTGCCTGCGGCGAGGTCCGCCAAGTACTTCGCCACGTGGTGGTGGGTCAGGAGAGGTGCCAGTTCCTCGATGCCCTGTGTGAGGTCGTCAATGTGGCCGAGCAGCGTTTCGCATTGCTTGCGGCTGGTGCTCTCGGTGATGGCCGTTGCTTCCGACTGCTTGGCGGCGGCGGCGAGGCCGATCCACCGCTCAGCGGGACGCTGCCCGCCGGCTACCCGGAGATCCAGCCACGGACCTCCAGATACCGGATGTCTGCGTCCTCGACGGCGCGGCCGGTCTCCACCAGCCAGGCCCGCATCGCCTCGGTGACGTCACCGTGGTGGTCGGCGACCCGCTGGGACCACTCGGCGGCATCGAAGCCCCCGGTGCTCGCGGAGCCGTAGGTGCGTTCCTTGGTGCCGTCCGTACGCGGGAAGAACCCACGCCGCACACCGCCGGAGTCCTGCGCCGACCCGGCCGAGTACACGTACTGGTCGGCCTTCATCCTCACGGTGAAGGCCAGGCGGCCGCCGGCCCGGCCGGTGGCGTGCACCACAGGCGCGAGGTGGGATGCGCCCGAACGGATGGCCTGGCGTCCGGCGCGCCCTGACATCGACCCGCCAGGAGTGCCCACGGTGTCCCTACCACGCACCCGGGCTTTCTGCCCGGTCCTGGTGCGGCGGCGGCTCGTGTTCGCCTCCGCGATCCCGGCCAGTGTGTCGGGGTCGCGTTCACCGCCGTGCACCGCGCGGACCAGCTGGCGCAGCGCGCCGACCATGCTCGCGCCCTTGCCCTTGGTGAAGAACTGGGACACCAGTGAGGCGTCCCGGTTCAGCATCTTGGCGACCTGGCGCTTGGTGTAGCCCTGGTCGACCAACTCCTGGGCCAACCGGGCGGCCTCGTTCGGCTGGTTCGGGTCGGCCGGACTCACTGGGCAGTACCCTTCACGGCGAGTTCGGCCCGGCCCAGGCCACGCAGCTTCAGGTACTCCTCCTGACTCCTCGGATGCCCGACAGGGCCGGTCAGATGACCCTTGAGCAGGTAGTCCCCCACCTCACCCCGGTACAGCCACACCTGCCACTCCGTCAGGGCGCCGTGGCTCAGTGTTCGTCGAAGCGGTGCTCGGCCCGGTAGTCGGTGGGGACGCCCTCGGCGATGATCACGTCGGCTGTCATGTGGCGGGTGCGCAGGTGCAGGATGTCCTGGTAGGCGGGTGAGTGGTACCAGGCGTGGGCCTGCCGGTAGTCGGGGAACTCGATCATGATCAGGCCCTGTCGGCCCCAACTGCCCTCCATCGTCTCGAACTTGCCGCGGTGGACGAGGAAGCGTCCGCCGAACGCGTCGAGGGTGGCGTCGATGCGCCGCAGGTAGGCGACGGTGTCGGGGCAGACCTCGACGGAGTGGACCTGGGCCAGGGCGTAGGCGGGCATCGTGGCGCTCCCATGGAGTCGGGGGTCGGGCTGACACCGGCGACGTTACGCAGCGGCGGGGCTAGGCGAATCCGTCATGAATCGGTCGCCCGACCGCCTCACGCGGTGGCGGCCGGAGGGGCGGCCGGGCGGTCAGGGGTGGCGGGTCAGGCGCTCCACTCGCGGGCGAGGACGGCGTAGACGTATTCGCTGCCCCAGCGGTCGCCGTCGAGGTCGGCCTCGACCAGGTGGGCCTCACGGCGCATGCCGAGGCGTTCACAGACCCGGACGGAGGGGGTGTTCAGGGCGTCGAGCCGGGCGAAGAGGCGGTGAACTCCCAGGGTTTCGAAGGCCGTTGAGGCGAGAGCGCGGGCTGCTTCGGTGGCGTAGCCCTGGCCCGCGTACTGCGGGTTGAAGACCCAGCCGATCTCGGCCTGACGGGCACGGGCGTTGGTGAGGGTGACGACGACCTCGCCGAGGATGCCCGGCTGGTCGGCCCGGCAGACGGCCCACAGGAGGCCGTCGCCGTCGGCGCTCCAGCCGGCGTGGACGCCGCGGGTGGCGATGGACGTCTCGTTGCCCTCGCGGGTGTGCGCCGGGCGGTAGAGGTAGCGGACGACCTCGGGCAGGCGCTGGTAGGCGTAGCGGTCGTCGGCGTCGGCGGCGGTGAACGGGCGCAGGATCAGCCGCTCGGTGGTGATGGTGGCCGGGATGGTGGCCCGGGTGTGGTGCGCGACCTCGGTCATGGGTCCCCCTGGTGGTGTGTGGCGCCGCGGTGCCACTGTGGCGTCCGCACACCATAGTTGGCGAGGGGGCCCGCCGTGCCGGCCGGGGCTCCGGCGGGCACGGCGGGGGTGGGGCGGGTCAGGCGCGCAGGCGGATTGGGGTCAGGTGTTCGGGGCGGATCAGGCGGGTCTGCGGGGAGAGTGTGCGGGTCTGGTCGATGAAGCCGTCCAGGTCCATCGTGGTGTCGTGGACGGCCGGGCCGGTGAGCGGGGTTTCGAAGTCGTCCCAGTGGACGGGGATCACTGTGCGGGGATAGTCGAGGGTCTTGAGGAGCCGCGGGACGTAGCGGTGGACGCTGTGGGCGGTACTCTCCACGGACAGCATGGCGATGTCCGGCTTCAGTCCGGCGTAGTGCTGTTCCGAGAAGTCGGCGGCGCCGGTCAGCAGGGTTGACGGGCCGTCACCGAGACGGATCTGGAAGGCGGGGGTGTCGCCCTCCGGGAGGTCGCCGATCGTCTCCGGGACGGTGTCGGTCGGGCCGGTGAGGGTGCCGGGCACCCAGTACTGGTGCTTGGCGTTGCGGCTGTGCAGGCTGGACACCACCTGGACGGTGAACTTGCCGAAGTCGAGGTGCTCGCCGCCCTTCACCACGATCAGCTGCTCCGGTTTCACCCCCATCGCGCGGAGCAGGAAGCAGGTGGTGGCCGTTCCGACCACGCGCACGCCGTGCTGCTTGGCGATGTACGGGACGTCGTTGAAGTGGTCCCAGTGGGAGTGGCTGACCAGTACCAGGTCCGGTGTGCCGATGTGCTGGTCGATCAGGTCGGGGGCGACGGACAGTTCCGTCTTCGGGTCGAAGCCCTTCGTCGGGTACCGGGTGATGTACGGGTCGAACAGGACGGTCTTCCCGTTGCCCTCGATCCGCCATCCGCTGTTGCCGAGCCACCGGTAGACGGTCTCGCCACCGCCACCGGCCGGTGCCGGCTCGTCCGTCTCGGCCGCGGCCGCCACTGCGGAGCCCGCGCCGACGCCGACGCCGGCCATCGGGAGGAGGGCTGCCCCCGCGACAGCCGTCCTCAGCAGACCTCGTCGTCCTACTACCGTGTTGTCATTCATGCGTGGACGGACGATCGCACCGGTCCATTCGGTTCTCCCTTCTCTGACTTTCCCTCACTTGCCCACTTCCCCATCACAGTTGAGCGCGGGATCCTCCTCCCGGAAGGTCGAGCGGGGCGGCTGCGGCGGATCACGGTCCGGCGGGCACTGCCGCGCGCTAGGGTGTCCCCCGGTGTGTTCGGGGGCGAACGGGGCGCAACGGGGAGGACTGTATGGGTGGCGACTGGACCAGCGAGCTGATCGTCCCGGACGGGCCGGGCGAGGCGGTCGTGGAGGGGCCCGCACCGGCGCGGCCGCCGGGGTACCGGCCGGATCCGCGGATGTCGCGGGAGCAGTGCGCGGAGGCCGTGCGGCGCGGCGGCTGGCTGTTCAAGGCCGACGAGGGCCACGACCCGGACGGGCGGGTGCCGGTGGGAGTCGTGGAGGGGGCCTGGCAGGTGGGCGCCGACGGTTTCCCGTTGCGGTTCTGGCCGAACCCGCGGTACGGCGCGCCGGTGCCGGAGCAGCCCGTCGCGGACGGTGCGGCGCCGCTGCCGCCGCTGCACGCCGGGCGTCGCCCGGCCGGGCGGGCGCTGCTGGGCTGGCTGGAGGATCCGCACGCGCCGCGGCTGTGCCGGGTCGCCGGGTCGAGTGGCAGTGGGCGCAGTCACCTGTTGCGTTGGCTGGTCGCCGCGTGCCCGCCGGACCATGCGCACGCCGGTCGGCGGGTGGAAGTGTCGTTGTCCGCCGCGGAGTTGACCGTGGACCTGTTCGTGTGGCGGCTCGCCGGGCTGCTGGGTGTGCCGGCCGGCACGCCGGAGGAACTGGTCGCGGCGTTGATCGACGGTGTGCCGCGCGTCCTGGTGGTGACCGACCTCGACCGGGCGGGTTCCGCGCTGCTGCCGGATGCCGCGCGGCGGATCGCGGCCGAGGTGCTGCGGCCGTTGCTGCGGGTGCCGTGGCTGCGGATCGTGGTGGAGTGCGCCTCCGGGACGCCTGCGGCGGCGGCGCTGGACGTGCCGGCCGCCGTACTCGACCTGGATCAGCCGCAGTGGACCGACCTGGAGTCCTTCACCCGGTGGGCGACGTCCCTGGCGGGACGCCCGCTCCCGGCGGAGGTCTACCCGTCGCCCGCGTTGGCGCTGCTGGCCGCACGCACCGGCAACGGCGTGCTGCTCGACGCGGGAGCCTCGCCCGCGCGGCAGGCCGAGACGCTGGCCGAGACCTGGTGGGACTCGCTGCCCGAGCTCGTCCGGGCTCCGGTGACGGCGCTGGCTTCGGTCCGGGGCGGTCTCGACGAGGAGCTGTGGGGTGAACTGCCCGGCAGCCTCGGCCCGTTCGCGGTGGAGCAGGCGGTCGATCTGCTGCTGCCGGCCGATGACGCCGGGCGCTACCGGGTCTGGCCGGACGCCTTCGCCGAGCGCCTTGCCCGGTCGGGCCTCGACCATCTGTCGATCCGGCAGAACATTCTGCCGGAGCAGCCCGGCCCGAAGGACGCCGACCGCCTCGACCTGGTGCTGCGCCACGCCGTCCGGACATCGGCGCCGGTCGACGACCTGCTGGCCGATCCGGCCGTCCTGGTGCAGGCCGACCCGCTGGCGGTCGGCCTCGCGCTGGAGCACGGGGTCGCCCTGCGGGTGGCGAAGGGCGATTCCCTGGAGGCCGAACGCACGCCCGTGCACCGGGCGTGGTGGCTGGCCGGGCCGCGGGTCACCGCCACCGGAGACCCGCAGGAACGGGCGTCCGCGCTGCACTGCTGGGCGGCGAGTCTTGATGGCGAGCTGTCGGGCCGGTTCGCGCAACTCGCCGGGCAGGGCTGGCGGGCCCGCTGGGCGTTCGCGCGGCGTGCCGACCCGGTGCACCTGATCGCCCGGCACAACGGGCCTTCGCAGGAGGGGCAGTTGGCGGTCGCCGTCGGCTGGGACATCGGGGTGGTCGATGCGGCCACCGGCCGTCCCTCCGGCGGGTCCCCGCTCCGGCTGACGGACCGTTCCGCGGTCGCGCTGGCCACCGGCCACGACGGCACCGGCTACGCGCTGCGGCGCAGCGGCGCCGTCGAGGAGATCCGTCCGCTGGAGGCGTCCGGCCCGTTTGCCGATGGGATGCGGCGGTTGCTGGCGTCGATGGACGACGGGGCCACCGCGATTGCGGCGCGCGGCGGGGAGCAGCGGGCGGTGGCGGCCGGTGACGCAGCAGGCCGGGTGCACCTGCTGGAGGACCGGGACGGGACGGAGGCGGTGCGCAGCGACGATCCGCTCCACGACGGGGTGGTGACGGCGGTCGACCTCGCCCACCACGGCGGGCACCATCTGCTGATCACCGGCGGCGCCGACGGCCGGGTGCAGGCCTGGATGCCGGGTCGCGGGCCGCTCTCCCCGCCGCTGCCGGCCCGGGACGTCCCGGTCACCGCGGTGGCCGTCGCCACCACGCCGAACGGCCTGATGTGCGCCGCGGGTTGGGCGGACGGTCTGGTCCGCGTGGTGCTGGCGGGCGCCGAGCGGGTCACGCACGACCTGCCTCTGGGTGCCCCGGTGGTCGGACTGGTGATCACCGACGGGGGCCGCGTGTGCGTGGCCACCGCGACGGGCGCCCTCGGCATCGACCTCGCCGGGGCGGCGCAGGGCTGAGAGTCCGTCAGGAAGTCGGGACGCGGGCGACACCGGGGAGGTGGCGCCCGCGTCGTGCTGTCGGGTGCGTTGTGCCGGCGGGCGGGCGCTCGTGCCGGCGGGCGCCGGACGGGGCACCCGCGACCGGGCCTGCGGCACGCCGGGGGGTCGGGCTGGTGCTCACCGGCGTGGGCCGTCAATGCCGGCGCCCTCGGCCGGGACACCGCAGTGCCGTGGGTCCGTGAGACAGCGGGACGTCGGCGGGTGGCGAGCGGTTCGGCAGGGACGGCGGGGGTGGGACGTGCGTTGCCGTGCCGGGGGTGCTGCCCGGGCGGAAGTCCGGCAGCTGGCCAACCGCGGCTCGGGCGGGGTGTGTTGGCCGAGGTGGGGCGCGCGATGGCGCGTACGCACCGGGGGGCGCATGGGTGGGCGTGGGGGCCGGGGTGGTGGGCGCGCGTGGAGGTGCGAGCACGCCCTCCGTGCCGGTGGCGCGCCGGTCGGGTACCGGACAGCGGGTGGCGGATCGGGGCCCGTTCCCGTGGGCGCGTGCGCTCCGACGTTGTGCCGAGGTGCGACCGGGGCGCGGGCGCACCGGCGCGCGCGACGGCGGGGCGGCGGGACGGGCCGCCCCCGGGTATCGCCGCTGGCGGGACGCCACCACGGAGCGGCGCGGGCCTGCGAACGGGGCGGCGGCCGGCCGGGAAAAGCGCAGGTAAAGGGAGGGTTGCGGGGTGGCGGCCGGGCCCGTTGCGTGCGCCCCGCGGAATCCGGCCAACCATTTTCGAAGCTCTTTCGACGCCGCGCCGGCCCTTGCAGACTCTCGGTGGCGATCGGCCGGTCGGACATCCCCACCGGCCGGACGTCCCCCGTTGCCGTGCTGCACCGGCTCCGCGCCGTCCGACGCACGGACACTCCCCTTACCTGCGACGCGCCATGGAGCGATCCGATGGACATGCGCTACGAGGCGTACTCCTACGCCGATCCGGTCTTCTACGACTCCCCGGTCCAGTGGGCGGCCCGCGACGAGTTCCCGGCAGCCACCGAAGCCGCGCCGGACGGCTGGGTGCGCAGCCTGCGCGAGGTGTGGGTGGGTTATCAGCCGGCCGCCGTGCCGTTGCCGGAGCAGGGGTGGAAGATCCACGTGTCGGCCTGTCTGGACAACGCGCCGTGGATCCTGGACGTGGTGCGGGCGCACTGTTTCGAGCACGGGGTGGCGTTCAAGTTCCTGCGCAGTCCGGCGCTGGTGCAGACGCAGAACGCCAAGTACGCCTCGCGCGGCTCCAGTGGGAAGTTCATGACGCTGTATCCGGCCGACGAGGCGCAGTTGGAGCGATGTCTCACCGGCCTGGACGATGCCCTGGCGGGGGCGCCCGGCCCGTACATCCTGAGCGATCTGCGCTGGCGGAAGGGTCCGCTGTATCTGCGCTACGGGGCGTTCACCGAGCAGTGGTGCCGCAACGAGGAGGGCGAGTTGGTGCTGGCGCTGCGCGAGCCGTCCGGCGTGCTGCGCCCGGATGTGCGGCGGGCGGCGTTCGACCTGCCGAAGTGGGCGCCGGTGCCGGCGGTGCTGGCCGGGACGGTGGCGGGTGCGGGGCGCAGCAGTGTCGACGAGTTCCCGTTCACGGTGGAGCGGGCGCTGCACTTCTCCAACGGTGGCGGGATCTATCTGGCGCGGCCGGCCGGCGGTGGTGAGCAGGTCGTGCTGAAGGAGGGCCGGCCGTATGCGGGCCTCGATCAGCGCGGTGAGGACGCGGTGCGGCGGCTGGTGCGTGAGCAGCGGACCTTGGAGGCGTTGGCGGGTCTGGATGCGGTGCCGGCCGTGCTGGGAGATCTGACCGCGTGGGAGCACCGTTTCCTGGTGCAGGAGTACGTGGCGGGCGAGGGGTTGCACCACTGGTTCGGCCGTCGTTATCCGCTGGTGCATCCGGAGGCGGACGAGGCGGCGGTGGCCGCGTACCGCGAGGAGGCGACGGCGGTGCTGGACGCGGTGGAGCGGGCGCTGCGGGCCATCCACGGCCGGGGCATCGTGTTCGGGGATCTCCATCCGCGCAATCTGATCGTCCGCGAGGACGGGTCGGTGGTCTTCGTCGACTTCGAACTCGCCTCGCCCGTGGAGGAGTTCGTGCGGCCCGCGCTGGGGGCGGCCGGGTTCGCGGCGCCGGCCGGGCTGACCGGGTTCGAGGTGGACGAGCATGCGCTGCGGGCACTGCGGCTGTGGGCGTTCCTGCCGCTGTTGCCGCTGACCGCCCTGCATCCGGCGAAGGGTGCGGCGCTGGCTCGTTCCGCCCGCAAGCGGTTCGAGCTGCCGACCGGGTACCTGCCCGAGCCGGCAGCGGAGGCGGGCGCTCAACTGGCCGCCGTGGAGGGCCTGTTCGGGGACGGCCGGGAGGGCTGGCCACGGCTGCGGGACGGACTGGTGGCGGCGATCGCCGGGAGTGCCACACCCGAGCGCGCCGACCGGCTGTTCCCAGGCGATCCCGCGCAGTTCACCCACGACGGCCTGGGCCTGTCGTACGGTGCGGCGGGCGTGTTGTGGGCGTTGCACGCGGTGGGTGCGGGCGTCGATCCGCGGCATGTGCGGTGGTTGCTCGACGCGGTGGAGCGGCAGCCGTGCCGGCCCGGTCTGTTCGTCGGCGCGCACGGCACCGCCTGGGTGCTGGACCGTCTCGGCCACCGCGAGAGCGCCCTCGACCTGCTGCGCCGCGTCGACAAGGACGACGCGCTCGGCGTCGGGCCCGATCTGTCGGCGGGGCTGGCGGGCATCGGTCTGGCCCGGCTGCACTTCGCCCGCGTCACCTGCGACCGCACCTTGCTCGCCTCGGCCGCCGAGTGCGCGGACCGGGCCGTGGCCGCCCTCCGGCTGGGCGGGCCCGCACCGTCCACGGCCCGGCCGGGCCTGCTGCACGGCGCGAGCGGCACCGCGTTGCTGCTGGTCCGGCTGTTCGAGGAGTGCGCCAACCCGGTACTGCTGGACCTCGCCCGGGCCGCCCTCGACCAGGACCTCGCCCGCTGTGTCACCGCCGAGGACGGCACCTTGCAGGTGGACGACGGCAGCCGGGTGCTGCCGTACCTGGAGTCCGGCAGTGCGGGCATCGCGGCCGTCGCGCACGCCCTGCTGCGGCACCGTCCCGACCCGGCGCTGGCCGAGCAGGTGGCGCGGATCCGGGCCGCCGCCGAACCGGAGTTCATCGTGCAACCGGGCCTGTTCAACGGCCGGGCCGGGCTGATCGCGCTGCTCGCCCTGGACCCCGGGGGCCCCGCGTCCGAGGACGAGCTGATCGACCGTCACGTGCGTCGGCTGGCCTGGCACGTGCTGCCCCGGCAGGGTCAACCGGCCTTTCCCGGCGAGCAGTTGCTGCGTCTGTCGATGGACCTGGCCACCGGCACCGCCGGCGTGCTGACGGCGCTGGCCTCGGTGTACGACGGCAGCCCGCCGATGCCGTTCTGGCCGGCCGGCAGCTGAGCCGCCCCCGGCGCCTCGCGCCCCCGTCGCGGCCGGGTCATGCCGCCCCACGAGTTCCGGCGACCGCCGGAGAAACCGCAGCACCATCCGAGTCCAGTAAAGGAGACCGTCATGGCGATCCTCGACCTGCAGGCGCTGGAGACCCCCGAGGAGACCACCGAGTACCGCTCGGTGCTCAGCTCCCTGAGCGCCATCAACTGCACCAACAGCACGGTGAGCACGCTGCTCTGCCTCTGATCACCCCGGCCGGGGGGGGGGGCGGGCCCCGCCCCGCCCGCGCCCCAATGACCGGTGGACGCCGCGAACCGCCCACCCGGCGGGCCGGTCTCTTATACACAAAAGACGCAGCCGACGATAGGGGGGGGGGTT